>CANPYE010000118.1 GCA_947588005.1 uncultured Lachnospiraceae bacterium
CGCAAAAGTAATGAAGAAGATTTTACCGTATTTATAAGATTTCTTGAATTCAGAAGGAGGGAATATCGATGGCAAGAGTAAAAGGCGGATTAAACGCTAAGAAGAAACATAATAGAGTATTAAAGCTGGCTAAGGGTTACAGGGGCGCGCGTTCCAAGCAGTACCGCGTGGCCAAGCAGTCCGTGATGCGCGCGCTGGCGGCGTCCTATGTGGGCCGCAAGCAGCGCAAGAGAGAGTTCAGGAGCCTGTGGATCGCCCGTATCAACGCGGCGGCGAGACTGAACGGTCTGTCCTACAGCAAGTTCATCTACGGTCTTAAGCAGGCCGGCGTGGAGATGAACCGCAAGGTACTGGCCGATATGGCGGTCAGCGACGCGGAGGGCTTCGCGAAGCTGGCGGAGCTGGCTAAGAGCAAGCTGGCGTAAGACGAAGGTGCCGGAAGCTGGCGTAAGACGAATATGCCGAAAGGCAGGATTGCAGAGAGAATAGGAAAATATGTCCCCGGAACACATGGTTTCCGGGGATTTTTCTTAGGTCAGGATGAAAGCGCACCCGCACTTCTGTAAGGAAAAACCTGCTATAGGGAGAAATTTCGCGTTCTAATACGAGCAGGACGTCACTGGCGTCCTGCTCGCATGGAAATACAAGCAGGGCGTCTCTGGCGTCCTGCCCGCATGGAAATACAAAGAAACGGTGCGGAACCCGAAAGCTCCGCACCGTTATCTGCGGGAAATGGGACTTGAACCCACACGATCATACAATCACTAGATCCTTAGTCTAGCCTGTCTGCCAATTCCAGCATTCCCGCAAGCCTTGACAGTATAGCACATTTTTGGGAGAAAGGCAACTGATTTTTTGAAATTTTCCGGAATATTTTCCGGAAGAATTTGTGAAGAATCTGCGCGCAGGATTTGAGAGGAAGGCCGGCCGGATGCATCGGATGGAGAAAACCGCGGAAGAAGTTCAGGACGAAAGACATGCTGCGAACGAAAAAATTGCAGAAATAATGAAATAGTGCTTGCAATGGAACGTGATTTCCATTATGATAACGGCAGAGCGTGCGACTGGCGGAGTCAGTGGGAAACCACGGGGGAGCACGCGTTTTGAAAAGCCGACCGCCTGGGCATTCTATTTGTAGTGCCCAGGCGGCTTTCTTTTTCGCGAAGGCAAATTGTTCCAATGCCCGCGACCGAGGAAATGCGGAGCGTTTCTGAGGCGGCGCGGGACGCAGCAGCAATGTCCGCGGCCACAGAAATGCAAATAGTTTCCGGAGCGGCATATTTGCGGAGAATAACCTGTAAAGGCACATACTATCATCACACTATTTAAGGAGGACAAAATTATGCAGAAACTGGATTTGGCAGCGGAACTCGGGAACAATACGTACCCCGGCCGCGGAATCGTCATCGGGAAGTCGGCGGATGGGACGAAGGCGGTTGCCGCGTATTTTATCATGGGCCGCAGCGAGAACAGCCGTAACCGCGTGTTCGTGGAGGATGGCGAAGGGATCCGTACCCAGGCGTATGACCCCGCGAAGCTTAAGGATCCCAGTCTGATCATTTACGCGCCGGTGCGGGTGCTGGGCAACAAGACGATTGTGACCAATGGAGATCAGACGGATACGATCTATGAAGGGATGGATAAGCAGCTTACGTTTGAGCAGTGTCTGCGGTGCAGGGAGTTTGAGCCGGATGGGCCGAACTATACGCCGCGGATCTCGGGAATCATGCATATCGAAGGAGGCAGATATAATTACGCCTTATCGATCCTTAAGAGCGCGGATGGGAATCCGGAGTCATGTCAGAGGTATACGTTCGCGTATGAGAGTCCGCTTAAGGGCGAGGGGCATTTTATTCATACCTATATGCATGACGGGAACCCGCTGCCCAGCTTTGAGGGAGAACCGAAGCGGGTCGCGATCGAGGGCAATATCGACGAGTTTACGGAGATGGTCTGGAAGAATCTGAATGAGGAGAACAAGGTGTCGCTGTTTGTACGGTTTATCGATGTGGCGACAGGAAAATATGAGACAAGGATCGTGAATAAAAATTCATGACGAGGATCGAACGAAAGGAGAACGATAAGATGAAAGAGCTGGAATTGAAGTATGGATGCAATCCGAATCAGAAGCCGTCCCGGATCTTCATGGAGAATGGGAAGGAACTGCCGATCACGGTATTGTCGGGCCGCCCGGGGTATATTAATTTCCTGGACGCGTTCAATGGGTGGCAGCTGGTGAGAGAGCTTAAGAAGGCGACGGGACTGCCGGCGGCGACCTCATTCAAGCACGTGTCCCCGGCGGGAGCGGCGGTGGGTCTGCCGCTTAACGAGACGCTCAAGAAGATCTACTGGGTGGACGATATGGGAGAGCTGTCTCCGCTGGCCTGCGCTTACGCGCGGGCGCGGGGGGCGGATCGGATGTCCTCGTTTGGCGATTTCATTTCTCTGTCGGACGTGTGCGACGCGGATACGGCGAGGATCATTAAGAGAGAGGTGTCGGACGGCGTGATCGCGCCGGGATATGAGCCGGAAGCGCTTGCGATCCTTAAGAGCAAGAAGAACGGCAATTACTGTGTGATCCAGATCGATGAAAACTACGTTCCGGATCCGATCGAGAGGAAGCAGGTGTTCGGGATTACGTTCGAGCAGGGACGCAATGAGCTTAAGATCGACGATGAGCTGATGTCCAATGTCGTGACGGCCAACAAGGAGATCCCGGAGGCGGCGAAGCTGGACCTGGCGATTTCATTGATCACACTGAAATACACCCAGTCCAATTCGGTCTGCTATGTGAAGGGCGGACAGGCGATCGGCATCGGAGCGGGGCAGCAGTCGCGTGTACATTGTACGAGGCTGGCCGGACAGAAGGCGGACAACTGGTTTTTGCGCCAGGCGCCGCAGGTGCTTTCCCTGCAGTTTGTGGACGGCATCAAGCGGGCGGACCGTGACAATGCGATCGACGTTTACATCGGCGAGGAGTACATGGATGTGCTGGCGGACGGCGCGTGGGAGAAGATCTTCAAGGTGAAGCCGCCGGTCTTCACCCGGGAGGAAAAGCGCGCGTGGCTGGATCAGATGACGGACGTAGCGCTGGGCAGCGACGCCTTCTTCCCCTTCGGCGACAATATCGAGCGGGCGAAAAAGAGCGGCGTGAAATACATTGCCGAGCCGGGCGGTTCCGTGCGCGACGACCAGGTGATTGAGACCTGCGATAAGTACGGGATGGCGATGGTGTTTACCGGGATCCGGCTGTTCCATCACTGATGAGAGAATACTGATATAATGCGAATGGGCGCCGCTCAATCATCAGAAACAGATGATTGAGCGGCGTCTGCGTTCATGGCAGGTCAGAAATTCGGTAGGTTCTCTGGTTTCGGAGATTATTCCAAATCGCTTAAAGCTCTCCGGCAATTTTGGCCAGCGCTTTGATGATGGACAGATACCGTTTAAATTGTGTATCGCCGGATTTCTTAACTTCACGAATAATATTGAATATGACCGGATCCGAGTCAGGAAGGTTATCCTGCAGGAGATAATCCGGGGACAGGTTCAGCTTGTTACAGATGACCACGAATGTATCCAGAGACATTTTTTTGGTACCGCGTTCGATGTTGCCGTAGAAGGAAGCAGATATATCGCAGAGCTCCGCAACCTGTTCCTGGGACATGCCGTGATCTATGCGGCAGCGCTTGATTTTCTGGCCGATTTCATAGTAGTCGAGGTATTCCATGGTTTTCAATCCTTTCGTAATAAATTGATTTTACCTAAGTAAATTGTGACAAATAATGTCCTGCTAGAATTATTTGACATCTGATGGGATTATAGACGGAAATTGTGTCGGAATAGGATCTGCTGCCTTATGCCAAGAGAATTCGATATAATTCTAATAGAATTATATATTGCCTAATAGAATTATAATTGGTATAATAGGATCATTGTCAGGGACAGTCCGGCGTGTATGTCAGATAAGGAGGATATATGGAGAACCATATAAGTTTTGTGACAGGTGATATTGTAAAAGCAGATGTGGATATTGTGGTTAATGCGGCAAATGGAGTCGGATATCTGGGCGGGATCCTCGCACGGAAATGGAGAATGAGCGGAGTTGCGCAAAGCATCAATTTCGAAACAAAAGGCGCGGTGGAAAAGGAAGCCCGGCGCCGGATGAAGATTAACAGGGCAGGAGAGGTGTTCTTTACCAATGGATATGGGGTCGGCCGCATCGGGATCATTCACGCTGTTACCATGATGTTTCCTGGAATGAGAACCAGTAAGAAGACGATAAAGAAGCTATTGCCGCGGATTATGGAACTGGCAGAAGAAAAAGGGGCGGTATCGGTAGCGCTTCCGTATCTAGGGTGTGGGGTTGGCGGACTGAAAAAGGAGAAGATACGGGAGATATATGAGAGTTATTTTAGTACTTACGAAAAGAACATGAGGGTAGAAATTTACGAGTTGGTTAAATGAATTTTTATAAGCACTAATAGAATTATATATTGCCTAATAGAATTGATTGATATATAATAAATGAGAGAAATGGAACTGTTTTAGAGGAGCGTTTCGAAGAATCAGGCTCCGACAATATGCAGGAGGGATTCCATATGATTAAAAAAACATTGATTCTTGCGGATCAGGATGAGGTGTATCTGGCAAATCTTTCCAACTATTTTATGGAGAAGGCGCCGCAACTGGAATTAGTTACGTTTACCCGAGGCGATAAGCTGAAACAGTATTTGGAATCAGAAAACAATATTGATATTTTAGCTGTTGATGAAGGTATGCTGTCATCCTTGATTCCTCTCCCTTCGCTTGATTGTGCAAGAATTGTCCTGTCAGCTTCTATGACTCCGGTAGATGATTTTACACTTGTGAAAAAGTATCAGAAAACAGAAACGCTGCTGAATGACCTTTTGCTGAAATATGCGGAAACCACCGGAGAGATCGAGGCTATCCGAGGAAAGAGCAATACGAAAATAGCGGCATTCTATAGCCCTGCCGGCGGAACCGGCAAGACGACGCTGGCGCTGGCTATGGCGACAGTTTCCGCAATGCTGGGGAAAAAGGTATTATATCTGAATATGGAAGAGATAGACTCTACGTTTGATGTGTTTCCCGCGTCGGCAGGAAGTCTTTCGGATATTTATTTAGCGATAAAGACGAAGGGAATGAATGTGGGTATTAAACTGTCTTCAAGTGTTGGAATAGCTACGCCTGGAGGCTTTTGCTATATATCCGGTGTGGAGAGCGTCGCAGAGCATGAGGAGATCGAGGAGAACGAGTTTGAAAAGTTGATTACTGCAATTCGGGCTCTGGCAGATTATGATTTAGTAATTTTGGATCTGTCCAGTGCGTTTACTGCAAAAAACAGGAAGCTGCTTTTAAACGCTGATGTTATATATGTTCCCGTTTTGGCTGATGAAACATCCATTGCCAAGATGAAACGGCTTTTAAGAGAATCGGATTACCATGAGGTTTATAATCCGCTGTTTGCGCGGATGAAGCTGCTTGTCAACCGATCTATGACGAATAGTCCGTCTCCTGAGCTTTTGAATAGCGGACTTTTCAGTCAGTTGGAATGTGCTGCTGTAATTCCGAATCTGACCGTATTTGCTTCACGGAAAGCATGTCTGTCGAACGGGGAAATGTTCCGACAGATCATGGAACCGGTTCTTCAGATTGTTGATGCACTGTGACGAGGGGTAATCGTATGGTTGAGAATATGTCGGAATATATAAGAAGGATCCGTGAAATGGTCGCTGGGCGGCTTGATCTTACTCACAATGTGGATGATGAGGAAATCCGCCAGGTCATTTCTGAGATCGTAATGGAAGAATCAAGACGCCAGTATTTGTCCCTAACAGAGAAGAAAGAACTCATGGAGGGTGTTTTTAATTCTATGCGCGGTCTTGATGTGCTTCAGCCGCTGGTAGATGATCCGAGTATAACCGAGATTATGATCAATGGTCCTCACAATGTGTTTGTTGAACAGGATGGGCGATTATATAAGAAAAATGTCAGTTTCGGAAACAATGAGAAGCTGGAAAATGTAATTCTGAATATCGTGTCCAAGGTGAATCGAACGGTTAATGAGGCGAGTCCAATCGTGGATGCGCGTCTGCAGGACGGCTCGCGTGTGAATGTAGTATTGCCGCCGATCGCTCTGGATGGGCCAACCATGACCATTCGAAAATTCCCAGAGGATCCGATGACGGTAGAGAAACTGATTGCCTATGGATCCATTACTCCGGAAGTGGCGGAGCTTCTGCAAAGAATGGTAAAGGCGAAGTACAATATTTTTATCAGCGGGGGCACCGGCTCCGGTAAGACTACATTTTTAAACGCACTCTCTAATTTTATACCTAAAGATGAACGTGTGATCACGATTGAAGACTCTGCTGAACTGCAGATCAGGGGAGTGGCGAATCTGGTGCGGCTGGAAACGCGCAATGCGAATTCAGAAGGAAAAGGAGAGGTGACGATCCGCGACCTGATCCGTTCATCGCTGCGTATGAGACCGGAGAGGATCGTAGTCGGCGAAGTTCGAGGCGCGGAAGCTTTGGATATGCTCCAGGCGATGAACACGGGGCATGACGGCTCCCTTTCGACGGGACATTCCAATTCGACAAGGGATATGCTGAGTCGTTTGGAAACGATGGTAATATCCGGGAACAGTATCCCGATCGAGGCGATTCGTCAGCAGATTGCATCGGCAATCGACATTATTATCCAGTTGTCCCGTCTTCGCGATAAATCCCGCAGAACCGTGGAGATTGCTGAAGTTACAGGATATGAGAACGGCGCCGTAGTGCTCAATACCCTCTATAAATTTATCGAAACTGGGGAAACACCGGAAGGCAGAGTAATCGGCGAGCTGACCAGAACCTCTAATGCCATGGTGCATACAGATAAGTTCAGAAATGCCGGATTATCGGATGTGGTATAGAAAATGATTGATATGCGGGAGGTATGATATGTTTGGTAAGAAGAAGGACGCCGTAGAGATGGCGGAACGGGAAGACGGCCTTATCGATTATGATGTCTATGTAATGTCGAAGCGGGAGAGAATCTTAAATATTCTTTTTGCCGCTGCCGTCCTTTTCGTAGTAGGTTATATTTTCTATCAGAATCTGATTTTGTCGGCACTTCTGATGTTACTTGCCGTGAAGTGGCCGCCTATGCGTACGAGACAGATTATTGACAAAAGAAAAAACCAGCTGACACTGCAATTTAAGGAGCTGTTATACGCTCTTTCCTCGGCTCTTTCGGTCGGAAAATCGGTTGAAACGGGACTTAAAGATTCTCTGCAGGATCTGCGGGTTATCTATCCGGATCCGGATACCTATATTTTGACAGAACTGGAATATATTCTGAGAGGTATTGGGGTGAATAATACCATTGAGGATATGTTCCTCCAGTTTGCGGAAAGAGCCCATCTGGAAGATATTGAGAATTTTGTTGATATTTTTGTAACCTGTAAGCGGACTGGCGGAGATTTGATTGAGGTTATGCGGTCAACTTCCAATACGATCGGTGAGAAAATAGAAGTGAAGCAGGAAATAAATACAATGATTTCCGGTAAAAAATATGAGTTTAATCTTATGATGATTATCCCGGTTATCATGGTGCTGTTTCTGACGGCGACGTCCGGAGATTACATGGCGCCGGTATTTCACACAATTGAAGGGAATCTGGCAATGACAGTGGCCATTTTGATATTTGGCGCGTCTTATCTTCTTGGTTCCAAAATTATGCGGATCAATATCTGAAGGAGAGGGACTTATGGTTACTATGATTATTTCTATAGCGATATGCGCTGTGTGTATGCTGCTGTTCCTGGTCTGTTATCTGAAATCCAGAGGACAGTACGATGAATATATGGAGTATGTAGATAAAAAAGAATATGGTTTAAAAGATTTTATCCCTCTTGGATTGGCGCTGAATGATTTCGGTGTTTTGCAGAGAATGCTTCCGATGTCACTAAAGACAGCTCTGGCTCAGCACAGGAATCAGGTTTACCAGAAGATTCTGGAGATTCGCGGACCAAGGGATGCGGAATTCTATGACTATATTCACAGAGGATACCGATTGACGGCAGCAATCCTGTCCGCGGCGTTTGCGTCTCTGGCTGGAATGATTATGGTTGTGCAGGGAAGTTCCGATGGTCTGGCATTAAGTGTGGCTGCGGTTGCGGCTTTGGCAGCGGTTCCATTTTTAGTAGACAGCAGCCTGAATGGCGACATATCGAAACGAAGGCTGGCTATTCAAATGGAGTTTCCGGAATTTGTTAATAAACTGACGCTCCTGGTAAATGCCGGCATGACTATATCGAAAGCCTGGGAGAAAATTATCAATGAGAACAAAAAGGAACATATCCTCTATGATGAAATGCGGTATGCCCTGGCGGAGATCAAGGCTGGCAAACCGGAAGCCGTGGCGTATGAGGAGTTTGCCAGAAGATGCCGGGTAAAGGAAGTGACGAAGTTTGTTTCCGTCGTTGTCATGAACCTGAAGAGAGGCGGAACAGAGGTGGTTCCGGTACTGCGCCAGCAGGGGAATGAGTGCTGGGAGATGCGCAAGAACGCAGCCAGGCAGATGGGAGAGGAGGCAGGTTCCAAAATATTGGTTCCTATGATGCTTATGTTCCTGGGCATTGTGCTGATTGTGGCTACTCCGGCTGTGATCAGTATGACTCAGGGGATGTAATCGCAGCAAAGGGAAGATAAAATCACCTGAAACGGTGTTTTTATATGTTCTTTATTGTATGAACAGCAGATGAAAATTCTGGGAAAGGAGGAAAGGCCATGGAACTGTTAAAGCAATTTTATGAGGAAGAAGACGGAATGGGAGTGATTGAAATAGTCATGATCATTGCGGCCCTGATGTGTGTGGCGCTGATATTCCG
>CANPYE010000119.1 GCA_947588005.1 uncultured Lachnospiraceae bacterium
GTCATGGAGATGTGCCACCGGGAGGGGCTTTACCAGATCGACCTCTTGAACGGCAGCGCAAACCGGGTGACGGAGCGCGAGTATTGGGCGAAGAAAAAGGGACAGGCCGCTCTGGATAAGCAAGCCGCCGAGCAGACCGCCGAGGGGAAGCCGACCAGCCCCACCAAGTTTGAGACGGACAAGGAAAAGCTGCGGCAGACCATCCGCTCCGCTGTCCTCTCCACGCTGGAGCAGAACGCCGCCAGAGCAGCCGCACAATCCGTAACAAAGCCGCAGCAGCCAGCCAGTATTGTGGCGCTGACCGATATTCGGAACAAGGCGTTCTTCGCCCAGCAGAGCCGTGAAGCCCTCAAAGAGCGGATACTCGCCAAGAAAGAATCTGCTAATGCAGAACGGGCAAACACCCTGAAAGCGGAACTGTCCGCACTGGACAAGCGCCTTGCCGAACTTGAAAAGCTGATCCAAGCCGCCTATGAGGATAAGGTTATGGGACGTATCCCAGAGAGTGTCTGTATCCAGCTTCTGAACAAATACGAAGCCGAGCGGACGGAGAAGCTGGAACACAAGTAGCAGAGGACAGCGGGAAAGTCAACAGGATTTGAAAAAACCTGTTTGCTTGCCGCGTCCGGTCTTTTTTATGCTCATAGACAGTATATGTTGGATTGCCATAGTTGATACAGGTAAATAAAAAGTGGCTAACCCATCCGCGCCGCGCTTCTGGCTTGTGGAAGGTTTTACAAATTCAGCGGCGGAGAAAAGAATAAAGGCGGATGACAGGGCGCCAGTGACGCTTTTGCGTCAGTATATTTCAAATCCGGGCTTACAGCGTATTCAGAAAATCCAGGAGCGCTTTTCTCTGATTAGCGTTCAGTTCATAGATTCGGGCTAATAAGGGATCGTTTGTCAGACGGGGAGTATTGCCTTCGTCAAAAAAATCGGAGAGTGAAATTTCCAGGGCATCGCAGATATAGGAAAGAATCTCAACCGTGGGATTCTTTTTTCCTAACTCTACATCCCGCAGGTAGCTTTGCGAGATACCGGACATCATGGCGAGCTTATTTACAGAATAGTGTTTCATTGATCTGAAAAACGTAATCCTGTTTCCGACGTTCATAAAATCCCTCTTTTCTATAGAGATAGAATATCAGATTTATCGAAGAAAAATTACATTTATAGAGCTTGAAATATATATCTATAAATGTTATCATTGGATCAGAAACGATTCAGCAAAGGAGGAAGTTATTGTGGACAATACCGTAGAGGAAAGGCTGAACAGGATCCGTGATCTGTATTTTAATCTGGACAAGCTGGTGGACGGACTGCCGGATGCGGTTCCGGATGAAATGAAGAAGAAGCTTAAGGAAGTGCTTCTGGAAAATGAAGAACTGAAAAGGACCATGCAGGGATTGGAGGAAGCCAGGCCTCCCAGATTTTTGATGGTCGGTAGGACCGGAGTGGGAAAGAGCAGTCTGATCAATGCGATGTGCGGTATGTACGTTGCAGAGGTCAGCGACGTGAAGATAGGAACGAGAGGAATCGAGCGGAAAGAGTGCCATGCTAATGGCCGGATGCTGATGGAGATACTTGACTCAAGAGGGATCGGCGAGTCAGTACAGGCGCCTGACGGAGGACGCACCGCAGAGGATGAACTGCAGGAGGAAATGCTGGATTTTCGCCCCGACGCTATTATTTTCGTTGAACGCTGCAAGGCGCGGGACCGTTTAAACGAGGATATAATCTATGTCAGAAAGGTAAGGGAAAAATACGAACGGGATACAGGCGTTGAAATACCGGTTCTTGCCGTATTGAATCAGGCGGATGAGATGGAGCCGTCTCAGTATAAAAAGGATTTTCCGCACAGAAAAATCGAAAATATCCAGCAGGCGGAACAGGAATTTGAAAGGCTGCTGGCGCAGAACCGTCTGAAGGTTATAGATGTAATCGCGGCAGCGTCCAGGATCGACTGGGGCTATTCCTCCGAGGAACTCGCCGGTATGCCGGAGGCAAAGCTGGCCGGACTAAAGATTCAGGATGACGGGCGGTACAACATCGATAAGCTGATCGACAGGCTGGAGAGCAGCCTCGAGGTAGACGCCGCGATGGGTCTTTTGAAGGCGGCCGATGTTGAAGGCGTATTGGATCGAATCGCCATGAAACTTGTGAGGATTTTTGCTTCGGTAGCAACTGTGATCGCGGCGACACCGATTCCCTTGTCCGATATAATGATATTGACTGCGCTGCAGGCCTGTATGGTTGAGATCGTCGCCTATATCTCAGGGGAGAAACTCAGTATAAAGGCAGCTGAGAAATTCATCGCCAGCGTGCTGGGAGTCGGTCTGGGCGGAAATATATTCAAGATGGCGGCGAGACAGCTGATTAAAATCCTGCCGGGATTCGGAAGCGCTGTCAGTGCGGCGGTTGCGTATTCAGGAACCTGTAGTATGGGCTGGCTTGCCGTACAGTATTACATCCATGGCGTTGATATGAAGAAGCTGAAACGCGAGCAGAAGGCGCTGGCAGCGGCTCAATAAAATACTTGCCGGCCGGCTGCACAGAGTTATATTGTCAGAACACTCCGGGCAGGCATTCAGAAGAAAGCTCTGTAAATGCCGCTCTGGAAAATAAGAGAAAATCGGTGGAATGTTTCCCTCCCGCCCCCACATATATTGTGGGGAGCGAGGAGGGATTTTTGTATGGTGAAGAAAGACGAGCTTCTGCGAATCTTCGCGGGATCGGTCCGGGAGCTTCTGCGGGAGGCGGCGCCGGACTGGGAAAAGGTGCAGGAAATCCGGCTGAGAGTCGGACGGCCGGTGTTCGTGGTGAGCGGCGGGAAGGAATATGTGCTGACAAAGGAAGGGCTGCGGCGGATGGATGCTGCGCGGCCGTCCGCAGAAGCGCCGGGGAGGCCGCGTGCAGACAGTGTGCTGCCGCCGTCAGGAAATACCGGCGCGGCGAAGCATTTTCCCCCGCAGACGTATATGGCGACGCAGCAGGACCTGCGCGAGACGCTGGAATATGTGGGCAGCCATTCCCTCTACGCATTTGAGGACGAGATCCGCCAGGGGTTTATTACGATCCAGGGCGGGCACCGGATCGGACTGGCGGGGAAGACGGTCATGGATGCGAGAGGGATCCGGACGATCAAATACATTTCTTTTTTAAATGTGCGGCTGGCCCATCAGGTGCGGGGCTGCGCGGACAAAATCCTGCCGTATCTGTTTGAAAACGGACAGGCGCTCCACGCGCTTTTCGTGTCGCCGCCCCGCTGCGGGAAGACGACGCTTCTCAGGGATGTGATCCGGCAGCTGTCGGACGGGCTGACGGTCGGCGTGGTGGACGAGCGTTCGGAACTGGCGGCCTGCTGGCAGGGGATCCCGCAGAATGACCTGGGAGACCGCACGGACGTGCTGGACTGCTGTCCGAAGGCGTCAGGGATGATGATGCTTGTCCGATCCATGTCGCCGGATGTGATCGCAGTGGACGAGATCGGAAGCCGGGAGGACATCGACGCCATGCGGTATGTGATGAACTGCGGATGCCGGGTGCTTGCGACGGTTCACGGCGATTCGGCGGAGGCTGTAGCCAAAAAGCCGGTTCTGGGTGAAATGGTCTCGGAGGGGATGTTTGACCGCTATATCCTCTTAAGCAGCCGCAGGGGCGTGGGAACGGTGGAGGAAATACGCGACAGGACCGGCAGGCGTCTTTATCCGGAGAAAGGAGACTGCCTATGATCTGGCTTCGGATAGCGGGCTGCGTGCTGGTGACAGCGTCCTGCGGCGCTTTGGGGATCTTAAAGGCGCGCCAGTGGCGAAGCCACCGGCAGATGCTGGAGCGGCTGCGGCGGATGGTCTATCTTCTGCGGGGAGAGATCCTTTACGCGATGTCGCCTCTCCAGGAAGCGCTGGAACGGGTCGGAGGGAAATCGGACGGTCCGGCGGCGGTCTGGTTCTGTCGGGTGGCGGAGCGGCTTAAACGCCAGGAAGGAGAGACATTTTCCAGGATCTGGAGGGAAGAACTGGACAGGCAGGCGAAGGCAATGCTTCTGTCGCCGGGGGAAGCCGCGGAGCTGGCGGAATTTGGGGAGCATCTGGGGTATCTGGATGTGGGAATGCAGGAACGGACCATCGCCCTGTATCTGGAGCAGCTGGATCTGTCCATCGGATTTTTGCGGGAGCACGAGCAGGAACGGACGCGGATGTGCGCCTGTCTGGGGATCATGGGAGGTCTGTTTCTGTCGGTGCTTCTGTGCTAGGGGCAGGAAAAGGAGGTTCATATGGGTGTAAATCTGATATTCCGGATCGCGGCGGTGGGAATCCTGGTGTCGGTGATCTGTCAGGTGTTAAAGCACAGCGGGCGGGAGGAGCAGGCATTTCTGACGAGCCTGGCCGGGCTGATCCTGGTACTTTTCTGGATGGTGCCGTATATTTACGAGCTGTTTGAGACAATCCGGGATCTGTTTGCGCTGTGACAGGCGGATGGGCGGGTGATGGCATGACGGTGATATCCATAGCCGTGATTGGGATCACGGCGGCGCTTCTGGCGACACAGCTCAAGACTGCGAAGGGCGAATACGGAATCTATCTTGCAATGGCGGCGGGGCTGGCGATCTGCTTTTACAGCGCGGCGAAACTGGAAACGGTAGCGGAGACATTTGCGAAGATAAAATCCTGCATACGGATCAACAGCGTCTATCTGGACACGCTCTTTAAAATGGTCGGCATCGCCTGCATCGCGGAGTTCGCGTCCGGGATCTGCAAGGACGCGGGTTACGGCTCGCTGGGAAATCAGATCGAGATATTCGGAAAGCTGTCGATCCTGGCAGTCAGTATGCCGATTCTGCTGGCGCTTCTGGAGACGGTACAGAGGTTTCTGTCATGAGGGGCGGATGCGGGCGGCGACGTGTCGGAGAGAGGATCAGAGGCAGACGGCAGCGCGATGGAAAAAGGAGCAGCGGCGGACCGGCTCTGCGGCGCTTTCTTTTCTTTATGACGACGATCAGTCTTCTGTGGTGCGGCCGGGTATTCGCAGAGGCGGGGGAATGTATGCCCGGAGTGGAATCATTTTCCATAAATTCGCTGTGGGCGGGGGAGCGAAGCCTGCTTCAGTGTGCGGCGGGAAATACCGCGCCGGCGGATGTCCCATCCGGGGAAATTTCGGATATCCTGGACAGGCTGGGGCTTAAGGAAGCGGAGGATTACGCGCTGGCGCATCAGGACGGCTCTGCGCTGAGCCTGACGGAAATCGTCCGGAAGCTGGCGGCGGGGGATATGTCCGGAATCGGGCGGGACATGCTTGCCGCTGTCCGGAGGGCGCTGTTTGCGGAAATCGGCGCGGGCGGAGGACTGCTCGGACAGGTTCTGCTTCTGGGGCTTTTTGGGGCGGTATTTGCCAATTTCTCCAGCGTATTTTCGATGGGACAGATTTCGGAAACCGGCTTCTATGCGGTATATCTTCTGCTGTTTACGCTTCTGATCGCGGCGCTTGGCGAGAGTATGGCGGTGGCGGCGGAGACGGTGGGGACGATCCTGGGTTTCATGCGGGTGCTGATGCCGGCGTATTTCCTGGCGGTGGCCTTCGCGGGCGGGACCGTGTCGTCGGCGGCGATGTATGAGGCGGCTATGTTTGGTATGACGGCGGGAGAATGGGTGTTAAATTCGGTCATGATCCCGCTGGTGCGGGTGTGGGTGATTCTGGCGCTGGCCGGGAATCTGACGAAGGAAAATGTATTTTCCAGGCTTACGGAGCTGGTGGAACAGCTTATAAACTGGGGGATGAAGACGCTTCTCGGTCTGGTGCTGGGAATTCAGCTCCTGCAGTCGCTGGTGCTGCCCTATGTGGACTCCCTGAAAAATGGTACGCTTCAGAAGCTGGTGGGACTGATTCCCGGCGTGGGGCAGGGGGCGGTCTCGGCGGTGCAGCTGCTTTTTGGGACCGGCGTGCTGATCAAAAATTCGGTCGGCGCGGCCGCGGTGATCGTTCTGGCTGTGATGGCGGCTGTTCCGGTGGTGAAGCTATTGGTTCTGATGCTGCTTTACCAGTGCGCGGCGGCCGTGCTGGAGCCGGTCTGCGATAAGCGGGTATTGGCCTGCGTCACAGCCGCGGCCAAAGGACATAAGGCGCTTCTGCGGATCGTGCTTGCGGCGGTCCTGATCTTTGCGGCGACCATTGCGATCGTGTGCGCCGGGACGAATGGAGCGTATGCGGCGTGAGCCCTGACGGCGGGACGCTGATCGGTGGGAAGGAATAGATAAATGGCGGGGCCTGTGTGGGAAAGGAGGCGATGCGGCCGTGGCGCGGCTTTATGACTGGGCGGCGGATATCCTGTGCTTTCTGGTTCTGATGAGCCTTCTGGAAGCGCTGCTTCCGTCGAAGAAATACGTTCGCTATATCCGGTTTTTCGCCGGTGTCGTGCTGATCCTGGTAACGGCGCAGCCGCTTTTAAACGGTCTGGGGATCGCGCAGGAAATGGACCGGTATTTCGGGGAATTCAGCTTTCAGACGGAAGCGCGGGATATCCGCCGCGACGTGCTGGGAATCGAGGAAGAACGGCGGGACCGCCTGCTTTCGGACGGCGAGAAGGCCGCGGCGGGGGCTGTGGAGGCGATGGCGCGGGAACAAGGATTTATCCCGGTGCGTACAAAAGTCGTGATCGAGAAGGATGCGGAAAATGCGAATTACGGTGCGGTGGTAAGAGTGACCGCTTCCGTGCGGAAGGAGGATGGAATGGCGGCCGCGGAAGTGCAGGAAGTGGCGGGAGCGGAATCTGCTGGAGCGGAAGTGCCGGAAACGGTGGAAGAGGAGTCTGCCGGTTTGGAAGCGCGGGAAGTGGTGGGAGCGGAATCTGCCGGCTCGGAAGTGCGGGAAGCGGCGAACAGCGGGGACACGCCAGACGGCGGGAAGACAGCTGACGCCGGGGATGCGGCGGCATCGCCGGCGGCGATCCGGATCGAACCGGTGAAGATCACACCGTTTGAGGAAGAAACTGCGGGTCCCGCAGGAACGGAAGCGGCCGCTTCTCTGACAGAAAAGGCATATGACGGTATTTCGAAAACGGAACGAGGGGCAAATGACTTGCGTTCGGGGAAGGCATCCGGCCCGGCCGCGGCGGCGGACGGCCTCGCAGAATTGAAAAGAAGGGTGGAAGATTTCTATGAACTGGAATCCGAAAACGTGGAAATTCAACTGGAAGGGGAAAGACAGTAAGGAGCGTTGGATCATCCTGCTGGCGGTTGGGCTTATCTTTCTGATCCTAGCCTTTCCGTCCGGGAAGAAGAATGTGGCGACCCGGGACGATTTCGATTCCGGGAGTACGGCCGATGGAGGTTACGGTTTTGGGGGAGGCGGCAGCGCAGATTCCGGCGCCGACCAGAACACCAGTCTCATCGCCGCGGCTCTGCCCGCGGCGGCAGCGCCCGCTCTCACCTATGAGCAGCGCCTGGAGGCGCGTCTTAAGGAGATCCTTTCCCATGTGGACGGCGTCGGCGCGGTGGATGTGATGATCGTCCTGCGATCCTCCGAGGAACGGGTCTGGCTGACGGATCGGGACACGAACTCCTCGTCCACCCGCGAGACCGATTCCGGCGGCGGCAGCCGCCAGATCCAGAGCCAGGAGATCCGCGAGGAGACGGTCCTTACGGGCCAGAGCGGCAGCGCGGCCCCCGTTCTGGAGAAGGAGGTATACCCGGAGATCAGCGGCGTCATCGTAAGCGCTGCCGGCGGCGGAAGTCCGGTTGTTCAGGCTGAAATTTCCGCCGCGGTGGAAGCATTATTCGGCGTCCCGTCTCATAAAATAAAAATACTAAAGCGGGTAGAATAAAAAAGGAGTGCTGCACATGAAATTAAAGATGAAAAGAGATCTTCCCAACATCAATATGAAAAAGCTGTTCCGCCGCAACCAGATCATTGTGACGACCTTAGTCGTCATGATCGCCGCGGCCGGCTACTTAAACTACGCCGGAAAGAAGCTGCCGGAAAATGAAGTGGACGTCTATGAGGCCGGCGCCTCGGACATTTCCCAGGAGGATATCCTGGCGGAGAATCAGAGAGTGCTGGACGCGGCGGGCGGTTATGAGGAGATCGAAAGCCTTGATCAGGACTGGGACCAGATCGAGGAAGCGGAATCGGTGGCGGACAGCGGCGAGGTCTCCGCGCAGCCGGAAGGCGGCATGATCTCGGAGCAGATCGACGCGATCGAAAATAACATCCAGCCGGAGGGGGATGGCGCCATGCAGCTTGCCCAGGCGGATGCGGATCCCATCACCGAGACCATTTCCGCGGACGCGGGTACGGAGGAAGGCGATCTGACGGGGCTTGAGAATCCCGGAGAGGCGATCCTTACCAGCGGTATGAGCGTTTCCGATTACATAGCCGGCGTTCAGTTAAGCAGGGAGCAGGTCCGCGCCCGCAGCCGGGAGACGCTTCTTAATATCATCAACAATACCAATATCGAGGAAGCCGCCAAGCAGGAGGCCATTCAGAATATGATCGAGCTGACGGAGATCGCCGAGAAGGAGAACGCGGCGGAGACGCTTTTGATGGCCAAGGGCTTCTCCGATCCGGTGGTCAGCATCACGGACGGCAAGGTGGACGTGGTCATCAACGCGGCGTCCATCACCGACCCGCAGCGGGCCCAGATCGAGGACGTGGTGAAACGCAAGACCGAGGTAGGCGCGGAGAATATCATTATTACGCTTTTGAATCTGGAGGAATAAACGCGGCATGAAAACAAAAGCGGCGCGGCAGATACGCTTCTTCTGCCGCGCCGCTTTTCGGTGCGCCCGGCGGCGCACGTTTCTAACGGGTGAAAGTCCCGAATCCGCCCGGTAGTGGGAAGGATACAGCC
>CANPYE010000120.1 GCA_947588005.1 uncultured Lachnospiraceae bacterium
GGCGTGAGGTGATCAATTATGGATATTTCCGTCAAGAATGCTTTTGATAAGCTTATAAAAGCGTGTGAACGTATAGAGTCTCTCCAGCAAAAACAAAAAGGTGGGTTATCCCTGAAAAGGCTTCTTGCAGAGGATATTCATGCTTTTATATGTCAGATTTCAAAATCTGGGGCCGAGGAAAGATATAGCTACTTTAATGAAGTGTACCAAGGCGGGGACTACCCGTCTTCTGAATTGGATTGTACTGTAGGAGATGGCTTGCCCGGAGTATTTATTGCTCTGAATGAATTTGATGGTTCTGTAGGAAATAAGAACGGGGTGCAAACGGCAGGCCTGTTTGTGTATTTCTTTTCCGAACTGGGGAAATCCTATCTGCTCAGCAGATTTGATAAAAAAGAGATTGACTCTAAGAAATACATAGACTATATCCGGTCTTTGCAGGCTGCTCTGTCTCGTCAGGATGAAGACCGATCCAAGGATAATGCAAAGGCTACAATAGATGCGGCATCACAAAAGAAGCCATTACAGGGGACGGATCTGGTGGCGAGCAAGAAGAGTGATGAGCCTATGGAAACCAAACAGGAGGATGTACCGGAAGAAACATTAGAGGAGCTGTTGGAAAAACTGAACGCTCTAATCGGGCTGGCAGGAGTAAAGCGGGAAGTTACGACGCTTATACATATGATAAAGATAAAGAAAATTCGTGAATCACGTGGTTTGGAAACCGCCAGCACATCTAAACATTTGGTTTTTCTTGGCAATCCCGGAACAGGAAAAACAACTGTCGCAAGGCTTCTGTCCAAGATTTATAAACAGCTTGGTGTTCTTGAAAAAGGACAGCTGGTGGAGGTTGATCGTGCAGACCTGGTTGCCGGATATGTTGGTCAAACAGCGCTTAAGACCAAGGAAAAGATTGATGAGGCGATGGGCGGCATCCTGTTTATTGACGAAGCCTATACTCTGGCAAAAGGTGGTTCGGACTTTGGACAGGAAGCCATTGATACTATCCTGAAAGCAATGGAGGATAATCGGGAAAATTTCATCGTAATTGTTGCCGGATATCCGGATCCGATGAAACAGTTTTTGGAATCAAATCCGGGTCTCAAATCCCGTTTCAATAAAAACATCATGTTTGATGATTATACAGAAGATGAACTGTTGTGTATCTTTCATGCTTTCTGTAAACCATCCGGTATGAAACTCAGTGAAGAGGCAGAATGCTGCGTCAAGGCGTACTTGCACTGGCTCGTCCAACACAAACCAGAGAACTTTGCAAATGGACGTGAAATGAGAAATCTGTTTGAATTGACACTTGAAAACCAAGCAAACAGACTGGATGAAAAAACAGATATCTCAGATGAAGAGTTAAACGAGATCGCCAAGGATGATCTTCCTGCATGGGTAGTCCATCCGCAGAGGAGTGAGGATTAGATATAGCAGTTACTCCGCACATTGTCTATTCCGAAAAAAGGTGTCACCCCACCAAATTTCGGAATAAAATTCATTTCTCCTTTACATAATCCTATCAAAATGTTATACTTATTCCGAAAAAAGGTGTCTGCACACCAAATTTCGGAATAGAATAGGAGGCACCAGAATGGAGATAAAACGCGACGACTATCTGAATAAGCTGATTCGCCGGCAGGGAAACGGCATGATCAAGATCGTGACCGGCATTCGCCGCTGCGGGAAATCGTACCTCCTGTTTAATCTTTTTCATGACTATCTGGTACAGAAGGGCGTGGATGAGGCGCACATAATCGAAGTCGCGCTTGATAACCGGCTGTATAAGGAACTGCGTGATCCGGACAGGATGCTTCATTATATCATGGAGCGGATTACGGATCAGAAAATGTACTATATTATTCTGGACGAAGTCCAGATGATGGATGAATTTGAAGACGTCCTAAACAGCCTGCTGCATATCCGCAACGCGGACGTGTATGTGACAGGAAGCAATTCCCGCTTCCTGTCCTCGGATGTGATCACGGAGTTTCGGGGGCGGGGAGATGAGATCCGGGTGTATCCGCTGAGTTTCCGGGAATATACTTCCGTGTATGACGGTACGGTTGACGAAGCGTGGGACGACTATTTTCTGTATGGTGGGCTCCCGCTGATTCTGACAAGAGAGACTGCGGAAGAAAAGGCCGAGTATCTGTCGTCCCTGTTTGAAAAGGTATATCTGCCGGACATCTTTGAACGTCACAGGATCCGGAACGGAGAAGAACTGGATGAACTGGTGGATATCCTGGCCTCCGCGGTGGGATCTCTGACCAGTCCTGTGAAGCTGTCCCGCACCTTCCGCAGCGCGAAAGGAAAGACGGTCACAGATAAGACGCTGAAGAAATATATGGATTATCTGCAGGACGCGTTTCTGATCCGCAGAGCGGTTCGCTATGATATTAAGGGACGAAAATACATCAATTCTCCGGCGAAATATTATTTTGAGGACGTGGGCCTGCGCAACGCGCGGCTGAATTTCCGTCAGGTGGAAGAGAACCATATTATGGAGAATATTATTTTCAATGAAATGCGTATCCGGGGATATCAGTTGGATGTGGGAGTCGTGGAGGTGTACGGCAAGGATCCGAGCGGCAAAACGATGAAGAAGCAGCTTGAAGTTGATTTTGTGGCCAACCAGGGCAGCCGCAGGTATTATCTGCAGTCGGCCTATGAAATGAGCCGGAGGGAGAAAGAGGAGCAGGAGAAGCGGCCGCTTCTGCATATCGATGATTCCTTTAAGAAGATCGTTCTTGTGAAGGACCGCATGAAACCCCGGCGGGACGAGCAGGGGATCGTCACGATGGGAATCCGCGAATTCCTCCTGGATCCGAACAGCCTGGAAAGCTGAAAAAAGAGATTGCTTCTTTTTGTGGAGGGCTTATACGGACCAGTACAAGTGCTAATTTTTAAATTGCAAAACGTGCGAAAACATGGTATAATCCTGTTGCAAAACGTGAAAAATACTGCCACGAGTATAATGCGAAACGTGAATCGGGGAAAGGCGGAGTGCGTTCATGTATAGGAAATATACCCGTTTTTTGTCAGATTGGAAAGAAAACAAATCGAAAAAGGCGCTTTTGGTGACAGGCGCCCGTCAGATCGGCAAAACCTACCTTGTGCGGGAATTTGGTAAAACCTACGAAAATTTCGTGGAAATCAATTTTATCACCGAACCGGAGGCAATGGAGATATTTTCTGGCAATCTGAATGCGGATACCATTGTCATGAATCTGACGGCGTATACCGGCCGCTCTCTGCCTCCGGGAAAAACGCTAATTTTTTTGGATGAGATTCAAGAGTGTCCACAGGCCAGAACCGCCATTAAATTTCTCGTGGAGGACGGGCGCTTTGACTACGCTGAGTCCGGTTCTCTGCTGGGCGTTCGCTATAAGCATGTTCAGTCCTATCCGGTCGGTTATGAAACGATTCTTCAGATGTATCCTATGGATTTTGAAGAATTCTGCATTGCCAATGGGGTGCAGGAGAATATACTTACCTATCTAAAGGATTGTTTTGAAAAAAAGCAGCCGGTAACTTCTTCCATACATCGAACAATGATGGAATTGTTCCGATATTATGTGGTCGTAGGAGGGATGCCGGAAGCGGTTCGGAACTTTATTGATTCTCATGATATGGGACAGGTAGCGGCCGTTCAGAAGGACATTCTAAGATTATACCGGCAGGATATCAGCAGGTACGCCCTGGAAGGCAAAACGAAGATTACTGACATTTTTGATCGGATCCCTTCTCAGCTGGATGATAAAAACCGTCGTTTTCAGCTGGCGTCTATTAAGGCCACTGCCAGGCTTCGGGATTATGAAGATGCTTTTGTGTGGCTGCGGGACGCAGGCATCGCTTTGCCTTGCTATAATTTACGGGAGCCCAAAGCGCCCCTGAAGATCAACGAGCAGGCGAGACTTTTCAAATTGTTTCAGAATGACAGCGGCTTATTGTGTGCAGCGGGGCTGGAAAATGTTCAATTTTCCATTCTTCGGGGTGATCTGTCGGTGAATATGGGCAGTATTCTGGAAAATGTGTTCGCGGTCCAATTGGTCTCGAATGGCTTTGAACTTCGTTATCTGAATAAGCGGAACATCGGAGAATTGGATTTTGTCATACAAAAGGGTACGCAGATCCTGCCGCTGGAAATCAAATCGGGAAAAGATTATCATCTTCATGCCGCATTGAATCATGCTTTGGATGTAAAGGAGTGGGCGCTTGCGGAAGGAATTGTATTTGGCGCATGTAATGTTGAAATCGAAGGATCCGTGCGTTACCTTCCGTGGTATATGATCATGTTTTTGGTACAGGAGCGGCTGCCGGCGCATTTCACGGCAGTTCCCGATTTATCGGCGCTTGCGGAATTTGACGCTGGATAAGGCGCTTAGTTTTACCCTGTTTTCACACTTATTCCGAAAAAAGGTGTCTATACGCCAAATTTCGGAATAGAAAGACGGATCCGAATAGCCTGGAAAGCTGAAAAAGAGATTGCCATTTCCGATTTGTGATAGTATACTGTGCAAGTAGGTGGTAAGTGCTGTGGATTCGCAGTGCGCAGCCTGCAGACGGTGAGATGTGATTATCTGCGCGGTGCGCGTGGAAAGAACGCGGTAAGGAGCGTTCAGGCGAGAAGCCCGCCGCGCGCGGCAGCATCGATCCTTCAGGGAGCGGCCTGCGGCACGCCGGATACCGCCAACAGAAAAAGAAAGCGAGACATCCTATGGCATTGAAGAAAAAGCCGGTTACCGGCATGAGGGATATCCTGCCTGACGAGATGCAGGTGCGGGATTTTGTGATGAACCAGATCAAGGAGACGTACCGGGGCTTCGGCTTCACCCAGATGGAGACCCCCTGCGTGGAGCATATCGAGAACCTGACCAGCAAGCAGGGCGGGGACAATGAGAAACTGATCTTCAAGATCTTAAAGCGGGGCGAGAAGCTGGATCTGGCCGGCGCGGCAGAAGAAAATGACCTGGTGGACACCGGTCTCCGCTACGACCTGACCGTGCCGCTGGCCCGGTATTATTCCAACAACGCGGCCCAGCTGCCGTCGCCGTTCAAGGCGCTGCAGATGGGAAGCGTGTGGCGGGCAGACAGGCCCCAGCGGGGGCGTTTTCGCCAGTTTACCCAGTGCGATATCGACATCCTGGGCGACGCGTCGTCCATGGCGGAGATCGAGCTGATCCTGGCGACCACCACGGCGCTTGGGAAGATCTGCCCGGACAACCGTTTCGAGGTGCGGATTAACGACCGCAATATTCTCCGGGGGATGGCGCTCCACAGCGGATTCCCGGAAGAAGCCCTGGAGACGGTGTTCATTATTCTGGACAAGATGGACAAGATCGGCTACGACGGCGTGGCGGCGGAACTGAAAGAGAATGGATATGAGGAAGCCGTCATTACCAAATACATGAATCTTCTGACAGGCGCCAGCGACGATGCGGACGGCGTCCGAAGGCTGGGCGAGGCCTTGAAGGATGTGATGCCGCAGACCGTGACAGACGGACTTGCGGACATCATGGATACGGTCGTTCAGGTCAGCGAGACGGAATTTACTTTGAAATTCGATCCGACGCTGGTGCGCGGCATGTCCTACTACACCGGAACCATTTTCGAGGTGTCGATGGAGGGGCTGGGCGTCTCCGTCGCGGGCGGCGGCCGCTATGATAAGATGATTGGCAAATTTACCGGCACGGACACTCCGGCCTGCGGCTTCTCCATCGGCTTTGAGCGGATCGTCACGATCCTGATGGAACAGGGTGGCAGGGCGCAGAGCGAGACGGTGAAGAAAGCATATCTGGTGGAGAAAGGCATGGACAGAGAACGTTTCGCGCAGATCATGAAGCAGGCGATGGACGAGCGCAGGACCGGCGTCTGCGTACTGGTGTCCCAGATGAATAAGAACAAGAAGTTCCAGAAGGAACAGCTGACGAAGGATGGGTATACGGAGTTTGTGGAGTTCTATCGGGAAGCGCTGAAGTGACCGTCTCCGGCGAAGCGGCAGATAGAAGGGAAATTATAAAATGAAGCTGTGGGCAGGCTGCATATGCGGTCTGCCTTTTTATTCCATGCAAGCAAGGCGCCAGTGACGCCTTGCGTGTATTTCCATGCAGGCAAAGCGCCAGTGACGCCTTGCTTGTATTATGCCGGTAACGTTCTCTTAGCGTTTTCATACGGAAACGGCGCCGGTGAACAGCGCGCCCGTATGCAAAAGACCGCCGGCGGCGCACCGATCTGTGAAATCTCTGTGAAAATGTGGAAAACCTCTGCGTTATCTGCTAAAATAGTGGACAGGCGCAACGTAAGAACAGCGGCCCTGCCCGCCGCGCAAATGGAGGGACATCCCATGGAACAGCTGAAAATATTAGTCGTAGACGACGAGCCCCGTATGCGCAAGCTCGTCAAAGACTTCCTTACCGTCAAAGGCTTCCGCGTCATCGAGGCCGGCGATGGCGAAGAAGCCATCGATATTTTTTTCGCGCAGAAAGATATTGCCCTTTTAATCCTGGATGTTATGATGCCCAGGATGGACGGCTGGCAGGTCGTGAGGACCATCCGCCAGCATTCCAAAGTCCCCATCATCATGCTCACTGCCCGCGGCGAAGAACGCGACGAGCTCCAGGGCTTTGAGCTTGGCGTGGACGAATACATTTCTAAGCCCTTCAGCCCCAAGATCCTGGTAGCGCGGGTGGAAGCCATCCTGCGCCGCAGCGGCACGTCCGCCGCGGATGCCCTGGAGGTAGGAGGCATCCGGATCGATAAAGCCGCCCACCAGGTGACCATCGATGGCGCCCCCATCGAGCTCAGCTATAAGGAATTTGAGCTTCTTACCTATTTCGTGGAGAATCAGGGAATGGCCCTTTCCCGCGAGAAGATTCTGAACAATGTGTGGAATTATGATTATTTCGGCGACGCCCGCACGATCGACACCCATGTGAAGAAGCTGCGCAGTAAAATGGGAGAAAAGGGCGATTATATCAAGACCATCTGGGGCATGGGTTATAAATTCGAGGTAGACGCATGAAACGATCCCTTCGCGTCAGGGCCACCCTGCTTTTCGTGGGCCTGACCGCAATTATCCTTATCGGAATATGGGCGGCCAACAATCTGCTTCTGGAGCGCTTCTATGTGGACAGTAAGGTGGCGACGATGCGGCTTGCCTACCGTCAGATCGATTCGCTGGTGGAAAAACGCCGCGCTGCCGGCGGCAGCATTCGGGACGAATTTCCCGACAACGGAACCTTTGACAGCGGCGAACAGACCGAAGGCGTCCAGCTCCTGCGCCGCCTGGGAGATCAGAATAATATCATGACCATCATTATCGACGGCGTGTCGGATTATCCCATCGTCTCCTCGGGTCGGGACGCGGCGTTTATGATGGACCGGGTCCGCCAGTATATCCTCGGGATGGCTGATACCGGCTATGAGAAAAATGAACTGATTCTCGAGACGGAGAACTACACGATTCAGAAAAGCTTTTACAACCGCTCTAATTCCTATTATCTGGAATGCTGGGGCTTCTTCTCGGACAATCAGACTATTTTCATTATGTCCATGCCGCTTGAGAGTATCGCGGAGAGCGTAGAGCTGTCTAACCGCTTTTTGGGATATGTCGGAATTGCGGCCATGATCATCGGCTGTATCGCCATGTATCTGGCGACCCGTCAGGTGACGTCCCCAATCCTGCAGCTGGCGGATATCTCCGAGCGGATGAGCCGGCTTGATTTCGAAGCCAAATATACCGGCGATGCCCAGGACGAGATCGGCGTGCTTGGGAACAGCATGAACACGCTGTCGGATAAGCTGAAAGAGACCATCGGCGAACTGAAAACCGCTAACCTGACGCTTCAGAAGGATATCGAGGAGAAGGTTCAGATCGATGAGATGCGAAAGGAATTTATTGCCAACGTGTCTCATGAGCTGAAGACGCCCATCGCGTTGATCCAGGGTTATGCGGAGGGGCTGACGGAAGGAATGGCGGAAGACCCGGAGAGCCGTGATTATTACTGCGGCGTCATCGTGGACGAGGCCGGTAAGATGAACCGGATGGTCCGGCAGCTGCTGACGCTGACGGCTCTGGAGTTTGGAAATGAACAGCTGAATATGGAGCGGTTCGATATCGCGGAAGTGATCCGCGGGGTTCTGTCGTCAGCGGGTATTCTGATCCAGCAGAAGAACGCCCGGATCCAGCTGGAAATGTCGCCGCCCGTTTTTGTGTGGGCGGATGAATTTAAGATCGAGGAGGTCCTTACCAATTACCTGAGCAATGCGCTCAATTATCTGGACGGCGCGCGCATAATTCGGATCAGCGTGGAAGCGCCGGGCAGCGGGAGCCGGGTGCGGGTGGCTGTGCGCAATACCGGCGAACCGATTCCGGAGGAAGCCATCCCTGATCTCTGGACCAAGTTCTTTAAAGTGGATAAGGCGCGGACGCGGGAATACGGCGGCAGCGGGATCGGTCTCTCCATCGTGAAGGCGATCATGGAATCCCATCATCAGGAATACGGTGTGCAGAATGTGGAGGATGGCGTAGAATTCTGGTTTACGCTGGACGCCGGGGACGCTGTCTGACGGCGGGCGTTTCCGGCGCCGGATAGGGCAGGAAAGCGCCGGTAAATTTTTTTATGAAATAATAAAAAAAGTTGTTGACTTTTGGCAGATGGTTTGATATTATAAATGACGCGCCTCACAAAAGGGGGCGTAAACACGGACCTTGACAATTGAAGACTGAACAGTATGCAGAACCCTGAAGATTCTTTTAAGAGAATTTCAGAACGATGT
>CANPYE010000121.1 GCA_947588005.1 uncultured Lachnospiraceae bacterium
CACGAAAATGGTGCTGCCGCCCCAGTCCTCCGGAATCAGCTGGTATTCCGTCATTTCCTGCTTCACCCGTTCCACATTGGCGCTGGGTTTATCGATCTTATTGACGGCGACAATGATCTCAACGCCTGCCGCCTTGGCGTGGTTGATGGCCTCGATGGTCTGCGGCATGACGCCGTCGTCCGCGGCCACCACGAGCACCGCGATATCCGTAGACTGAGCGCCTCTCATACGCATGGCCGTAAACGCCTCGTGGCCGGGGGTATCCAGGAACGTGATCTTCTGTCCGCGGATCTCCACCGTATAAGCGCCGATATGCTGGGTGATTCCGCCGGCCTCGTGGGAGGTCACATTGGTCTGCCGGATCGCGTCCAGAAGGGATGTCTTGCCGTGATCGACATGGCCCATGACGCAGACCACCGGAGGTCTCGCGACCATGTCGTCCTCATTCTCCTCGTCCTCACGCAGAAGGTTGCCGATCACGTCTTCCTTTTCTTCCTTCTCGCAGAGTACATCGTACTCCATCGCGATCTCCTCGGCCTGGTCGTAATCGATCTCCTGGTTTAAGGTCACAATGGTGCCCTTAAGGAACAGTTTCTTGACAATGGCCGATGGCTGGAGCTTCATCTTCTCCGCCAGCTCTTTGATCGTCAGGGTCTCCGGGATCGTGATAACCTTGATGGAGTCCTCGACTTTCGCCTCTGCCGGCTTCTGCGGCATGATAAACGGATGTTTATTTGCCGCGGACCTGCCCTTTGTTCTCGGGCCGTCCTCGTTCATACTCTTTTTATTGTCGTAGCGGTCGTTCTTATGCGCATTCTTTTGCGCGCGGTTGCTCTGCGGCTTGGCTGCAATGGGCGTATCAAAGGACTTTCCGCCGTCTCTCCCGCCCAGGCCTCTGCTTCCATCACGGCTGCCGAAGCCGCCCGGGCCTCTGCTTCCGTCGCGGCTTCCGAAACCGCCCTGGCTTCTTCCGCCGTCGCGGCTGCCGTCACGGCTGCCGAAGCTGCCCGGCCCCCTGCTTCCATCACGGCTTCCAAAACCGCCCGGACCTCTGCTTCCGTCGCGGCTGCCCGCGTATCCGCCCTGGCTCCTTCCGCCGTCGCGGCTGCCGTCACGGCTGCCTGCGTAGCTGCCCTGGCCTCTGCCTCCGTCGCGGCTGCCGAAGCTTCCCTGACCTCTGCTTCCGTCGCGGCTTCCTGCGTATCCGCCCTGATTTCTTCCGCCGTCGCGGCTTCCGTCACGGCTGCCTGCGTAGCTGCCCTGGCTTCTTACGCCGTCGCGGCTTCCGTCACGACTGCCTGCGTAGCTGCCCTGGCTTCTTACGCCGTCGCGGTTTCCGTCGCGGCTGCCCGCGTAGCTGCCCTGGCTTCTTACGCCATCGCGGTTTCCGTCGCGGCCGCCTGCGTAGCTGCCCTGACTTCTTACGCCATCGCGGTTTCCCGCGTATCCACCCTGGCTTCTTCCGCCGTCGCGGCTTCCTGCGTATCCGCCCTGGCTTCTGCCGTCGCGGCTCCCCGCGTATCCGCCCTGGCTTCTGCTTCCGTCGCGGCCGGGCTGTCCCTGCGGTCTGTAGGCGTCTCTGGAGACGGGCTGCTGCGCCGCTGTACTCTGCGGCCTTACGGATTCCTTTCCGGCAGCGACGCTCTGTCCCTGCACTCTGCTTTCGTCTGCCGCCGCACCGGCGTTCCCCTGCGGATATGCTCTATCCTGCGCGCCGGAAACCGGTCTCTCCTGCGAACGGGATTCCGCCGCGGAAGCGACGCCGGACTGCGCGGCGGCAGGTGCGTTCATTCCCGCCTGCGAGACTGTCTGCGGTCTTGAAGCCGCCTGTTCCGCCGGTGTTCCCTGCGTCTGAGCTGCCGGTGCCCCCTGCGGTCTGACCGGCGCCTGTCCTGCCGTCATACCCTGCGGCCTGGCTCCGGCCTGCGCCGGACCTGCCTGCCCCTGCGGGCGTATCCCCGCGGGCGCATTGCCTCCCAGGCCCTGCGGTCTCACCCCGGCCGGCGCTCCACTTCCCTGCGGGCGCATCCCCGCAGGCGCATTACCTCCCAGGCCCTGCGGTCTCATCCCGGCCGGCGTTCCGCTTCCCTGCGGACGCATCCCCGCGGGCGCATTGCCTCCCTGGCCCTGCGGGCGCATCCCGGCCGGCGCTCCGCTTCCCTGCGGACGCATCCCTGCTGGCGCATTGCCTCCCTGGCCCTGCGGACGCATTCCGTCGCGGCGTCCCTGGTTCTGTCCGGGACGTCCGCCCCGCATCGTCTCCGCGTTCTGCGGTCTGTAAACCGCGATCAGCTTCTTCTTCGGAGCCGGATTTCCTTCCGTACCTGCTGCGGGCTTCTGACCAGCCGCGGCGCCGGCAGGCGCTCCGGTCTTCGCCGCTGCGGCGCCCGCTGCTGCCGGGACCTTAGCCGCCGGTTCCGATGCCGCGCCGACTTTTCCCGCCGCAGAAGCGCTCTTTCCCGCCGCAGCCGCTTTCGCGCCGGCCTCTCCTGCCGCAGCCGCTTTCGCGCCGGCCTCTCCTGCCGCAGCAGCTTTCGCACCGGCCTCTCCCGCCGCAGAAGCGCTCTTTCCCGCCGCAGCCGCTTTCGCGCCGGCCTCTGCCGCCGCAGAAGCGCTCTCTCCCGCCGCGGCCGTTTTTGCAGCCGCTTTCACAGCCGCTTCCGGTTTCCGGGCAGGCTTTTCTTCCCTGGCCGGCGCCAGCGCGGCCTTCACAGCGCTTGCTTCAGCGTCGCTTATATTGGATGAATGAGTCTTGCCCGTCACCCCCTGACCCGCCAGGATATCTAAAATTTCTTTATTGGATTTGCCTAATTCCTTCGCAAATTCACTAATTCTCATACTTACTGCCTCCGATCCTGTTCATTTGTTTTACCAACGCGCCGGCGAGCCCTTCGTCCGTGACGGCCAGAGAAGCGCGCATCTCCTTGCCGCAGGCACGTCCAAGCTCGTCTTTTCTTCCGAATACACAGATGGGAACCCGATAATAAGCACACATATTGGCAAACATCTTCCTGGTGTTGCCGGACGCCTCCTCCGACACGACCACCAGATATGCCTTCCCGCTCTTGACCGCCTTCTCCGCAGAGAATTCGCCGCTGGCGGTTTTGCCCGCCTTCGTCGCAAGTCCGATCAGGTTTAAGGCCTTCTGTCTGTCATCCAATCTGCTCCATCTCCTTTTCCAGAGCCTCGTACACTTCCTTCGGAACCGCCATTTTAAACGATCTCTCGATCCCTCTGCCCTTTACCGCCTTCCTGAAGCATTCCATGCTCGGACAGAGATAGGCGCCGCGTCCGTTCTTCCGTCCGGTAGCGTCCAGGGTGATCTCCCCGGATTCCGTCTTAAGGATCCGTACCATCTCTTTTTTATTTTTCATTTCCCCGCAGCCGATACACTGACGGAGCGGAACTTTTTTCGTACTCACTGGCTTCCTCCTGTGATCCTTTCTACAGCTTAAGCCGAATTACTGCGGCATATCCTCGCCCTGGTAACCGGAGTCACCTTCCTGATATTCTCCCTCGTAACCGGAGTCACTTTCCTGGTATTCTCCCTGATAATCGGAGCCACCTTCCTGATATTCTCCCTCGTAGCCCTCCTGGTAGCCGTAGCCGTCCTGATACTCGCCCTGGTAGCCGTCCTGATACTCGCCCTGGTAACCGTCCTGATCGGTGTCGTAGCTCTCATAGACGCCTTCCTCCACCTGGTTCTCCAGTCCCAGCTCCTCGAACAGCCCCGATTCCCTCGCCTGGGTCTCGCTCTTAATATCGATCTTATATCCGGTCAGCTTGGCGGCCAGACGCGCGTTCTGTCCCTCCTTGCCGATCGCCAGAGACAGCTGGTAATCCGGAACGATCACCTGCGCTTCCCTGCTCTCCTCGTCCGCTACTACGAAAATGACCTTGGCCGGGCTCAGCGCGTTCTCGATCAGGAACGCGGCGTTGTCGTCCCAGTTGATCACGTCGATCTTCTCGCCCCGCAGCTCCCGCACCACGGAATTGACGCGGGCGCCGTTTAAGCCCACGCACGCGCCCACCGGATCGACGTTGGGATCGTTGGACTTGACCGCGATCTTCGTTCTGGAGCCAGCCTCGCGGGCGATCGCCTTGATCTCCACCGTACCGTCGCGCACCTCGGCCACCTCCAGCTCGAACAGTCTCTTGACCAGCTCCGGATGGCTTCTCGATACGGAAATCCTCGGTCCCCTGGGAGTATCCTTCACTTCCAGCACATAGACGCGGATCCGCTCCGTGGGCTTGAAGACCTCGCCCTTCACCTGCTCGGACTCATTTAAGATCGCGTCGACCTTGCCGAGATTAATGCTGATGTTCTTGCCGAGATACCGCTGCACCACGCCGGGCACGATATCCTTCTCCAGAGCGTACCAGTCGTTATACAGGACCTTGCGCTCCTCCTCGCGGATCTTCTGCAGGATCACGTTCTTCGCGTTCTGGGTGGCGATCCGGCCGAAGGATTTCGATTCGACCGGAATCTGAACCGTATCCCCCACCTGATAATCCGGATCGATCATCTTCGCGTCGGCCAGGCTGATCTGCACAGCCGGCTCCTCGACCTCCTCGACCACCTCTTTATCGGCGATCACGGAGAAATCCCCGGTATCCGGATCGATGTTCACGCGAATATTGTCCGCCCGTCCGAAATGATTCCTGCACGCGGTCAGGAGAGAATTTTCAATGGCCTCCAGCATGGTCGCCTTGCTGACATTCTTCTCTCTTTCCAGAATTTCCAGCGCCTCAATCAGTTCTTTGTTCATCTTTTTATCCTCCAAAACTATTTTTAAAAATCAAACGCCAGCCTTATAAGCGCGATCCCCGCGCGTTCAAAGCTCCTGCCGGTTCCGTCTTCCAGTGTAACGGTCACCGTATCTTTATCAAAGGCTGTAAGCGTTCCCGCAAATTCCTTCTGTCCGCCGACGGCCTTAAAAAGCCTTATCTCCACATCCTGGCCGATGCTTCTTTCGAAGTCCTTATCCTTCTTAAGGGGCCGTCCGAGCCCCGGAGAACTGACCTCCAGGATGTAACTGTCGTCGATAAAATCTTCCTTATCCAGCCAGTCGCTTAACGGCCGGCTGATCCGCTCGCAGTCATCCACCGTAATGCCGCCTTCCTTGTCGATGTACGCCCGCAGGTACCAGTTCGATCCTTCCTTCACATACTCCACGTCCCAGAGCGTGAAGCCATGCTGCGAAAGGAGCGGAAGAAGGTATGCTTCCGTTCTGGATTCATAGGTCTCCCTTTTCGTCATGCTCTCACCGCCTTTCCTGCGCAGCCGCGCATTCCCGCCGGGACGAAGCGTTCCTCGCCCTTCCCGCGCCCGCCTCGTCATCTGCGTAAAATCAAGGAGTGGACTTTCGTCCACTCCTCATCCTTCATCCTCTTTCATTGTCAAGCGGATTATAGCATCCTTTTTCGGAAAATGCAAGCACTTTTTGCAAATAATGCATTTAAAGCCCCCGCGACGCCATGGCCACGGACTCCGCGGCGCTTACCGCCTTCGCGTTCGGGTCAGGCGGATACTCCACCACATAATACTCATAAGCGTTCACCACGACCGTACTGCCGTACACATCCCTGCGCTTAAATTCCCTGCCGTAATTCGCGTGTACATGCCCGTGAATAAAAAGCTTTGGATGGTACTTATCCATGAACGCCAGGAAGCATTTGAAGCCCATATGAGGCAGATCCGGCATATCGTTTAAATGGAACGCCGGCGCGTGCGTCACCAGGATATCGACTCCCTTATGTCTCCACAGATCGAACCGAAGCTTTCGGATCCGCGCCCGCATCTGCTTCTCCGTGTACTGGTTCGGCTTGTCATTATAGCGCATGGACCCGCCCAGCCCCATAATACGGATACCGTTAAAGACATAGATCCTGTCCTCAATATCGACGCAGCCCTCCGGCGGACGCTCGATCAGCCGTCCGTCGTGGTTCCCCTTGATAAACAGCACCGGCGCGTGGCAGAGGGTAGCGAAAAACTCCAGATAGACCGCAGGCAGGTCACCGCAGGAAATGATCAGGTCGATGCCGCGCAGCCGTTCCGGTTCGTAGTATTCATATAAGCTTTTCGCCTCCTGGTCGGCCAGTAGCAGAATGTTCATGGCCCGCTTCCTCCGCTCTTTTACGTTTTCCCGGCCGGGACACGGCCTGTCGTCCCGCCAGGCCGCTTAAAACGCCAGTTTCACCTGCCCGCGCCGCCCGGACAAGCCTTACCGTCACTCTCCCTCGTTCGTCCCCGCGACTCCCTGCAGGCGAACCAGGCTCTTAGCCTCGTCGTTTAACTCCGTATACTCCGGAAGCCGGCCGATCACGTTCTCCGCCAGCCAGTTCATGGACACGATATCCTCCGGAGCCAGCGACTGCCCTTCCTTACACCGGATCACGCCGTTCTGGGAATAGATCAGTCCGTCGAACGGATGGAAGCTTCCCGCGCGGATAGAGCTCTTTAAAAATTCGATCAGGCGGTGGGTTCCGTGCGGGAACTCGCCGGAGCAGATCACGTCGATCACATCCGCCGACATGCCCCACCAGTAATTGACCGCCTTCTTGCCCTTGGTCACATCCTTCTCGTCGCTCCCCTGGCAGATCAGCTTCACGATCTGCTCATAGAACTTGCCCCAGTGACAGATCGGCGTGGCGTAATTCAGAAGACTTCCGTCGTCCATGATCTTATACAGGCCGTATTCGCGGGAAGCCCGGTTCGGCGTGATCACATCCTCGCCGGATATGTAGCGGACGCCCTGTTCCTCCAGCCGCGCCCTGGCGGCTTCCTCCTCCCTGGTCCTGGACCACTCCAGATAGACCTTCGTCTCCGGATCGATCATGCGGGCCCCCAGCGCGAAGGCGTTGATATTTGCCAGCGTTCCATAGATCGGATAATCGGCAATATAACCCAGCCTGCCGGTTTTGGACATAGCCGCGGCGATCGCGCCCATCAGGAACTTGGCCTCGTACATCCTGGCGTAGTAGGTGCAGATGGACGAATAGGACAGATTGACGGAACAGTTATAGATCTTCACCTGGGGATGCAGAAGCGCCAGCCGGGCGCTCTGCGCCGCCATCTGGGGCGCCGTCGTGAAGATCAGATTGCAGCCGTCGGCGATCGCCCGCTCGATGGCCTCCTCCACCCGGTCGTCATCGTCGACCTGGTCATACAATTTCGTCTCCAGCCTGCCCTTATAAATCTCATTCAGATGCTGGCGTCCCAGCTCATGGCTGTAGGTCCATCCGGAAGTCTCCGTCGTCTTCGTGTAAATAAAACCGATCTGAAGCTGTTCCGGATCGATGGCCCCGGCCAGGAGCCAGTTTAAAAGCAGCGGCGGTTTATGCCGGGTCTCCTCCACTTCCTTCGGGCTCTCCACCAGCTCTACGGGATTGCCGCTGTCGGCCAGCTTCACTTCCTCGCGGATCTTTTCGATATCCCGCGCCATCTCCTTTTCCGTCTGGTGGGAGACGACCTCATATTCAAATATCTCCGTGTAGATCAGGAAAGCGTCGCTGCAGTTCAGGTTCTCCGACGCCAGTCCGGCCTTCTCATACGCCTTTACAAAACGGCCGTAGGTAGAATTAAAGATCATGCGCTCGTCTTCATTCCACTCCTGCCCCGGCTCCTTTCCCATCAGCTTCAGCAGGCGCATGTAGCTGCCTTCCCGGCTGAACCAGACGTCGCAGGTATGCGCCGCCTCATAAAAATCCAGAAATTCATAATACAGCCTGCATTCCGGCGTATCCCTCTTCTTCGGCATCATACGGATCACATCGCCGTGAATGCTGTAAGCGCCCAGAAACTTCATAACGCTGACGCGCTTATTCCCTTCCTGGACATAGAACTGATTCATATACTCATACACCAGGATCGGGTCCTGGATGCCTTCCTCCACCTGATAATCGTAGAGATCGCCCCATTTGGCGGCAAATTCGGACTTATCCGTCAGAACCGGCATGAAATTCTTCGCGAACGCCTGGGTCCGCCCCGCCGTCTTCGTCCCGACGATCCGGGAAAGAGGAATATCGATGACGCCAAGCGGCACCTCCGCCGCGATGTCCGAATCGGACACAAGATTATCAAGAACCGGCAGATACGGGTTCTCCCCTTTCGCCACGGCGTCCTGATAACACTTCTTACCCAGCTTAAACGCTGCCATATATTCATTAGATGACATAAATACCTCCAGATTTCATCTTGATTCGTTTCAGGAAACGCCCTTAGTATACCATATGATCCGTCCTTTGGCAAAGAATTTTCTGTTTACGCAAAAAAATCTGCCGGCGGCAGATTTTTTCGTCATCCTTCTTTATTCCTCGTTACCCTTTTGCTTGTCCTGCTTTTTATCGTAATAGTTTCCGTATTTGCCGTAATACCCGTTCGTATAACGCTTATAATAGTTTCCGTAGTAACGGCCGTTCTTGTCCTGGTATACCTTATTCAGCACAACGCCGAGGATCCTGCATTCGCTTTTCTCCAGCTGCCGTTTCACGCTCTGGACCAGCTTGTAGCTGATCGCGCAGCTTTCGACCACAATGATCGCTCCGTCCGTAAGATGCGCGACGATCGCCGCGTCGATCACGCTGCCCAGTGGCGGCGCGTCTACGATGATATAATCGTAGCATTCCCGCTGGCTCTCCAGAAGCTTGGCAAAGCGCTCTCCTTCCAGAAGCTCCGACGGATTCGGCGCGGTCGGTCCGGCGAAGATGATATCCATCCCGCT
>CANPYE010000122.1 GCA_947588005.1 uncultured Lachnospiraceae bacterium
TCTTCTCCCTGGTCTGCTCCACGGTCCACCACCAGGCCACGTCGATATGGGTGTGGCCGATGCAGGTGGCGATCACATCGCTGTAGCCCGCCATATCCGTATAGAGGGCCTTGTCTATGTAGTCGCTGGCTTCCTGCAGGGTGCTGTAAAACGCGTCGGAATAAGGCGTCCGCAGATCGATGCGGTTAATCGTTTCATTGAGGACATTCTCAATCTCCATGCGGGTCTTGTCTTCCTTATCCATCCGCGTAAAGGCCCACAGGGGTACCTGCAGGTCATAGTAAACCTTATTGATCAGGGCGTCCATCTCAAAGAAATCCACCCGCAGCTGGAACTCGTCGTGAAGCGTGCCGGTATAGGACTGGAGCTCCACCTTAAGCTCCTCGCCGCCCTTCGCACATTCCGTGATATTCACCATGCGGTGGTTCATATCGATGCCCTGAATGATCTCTCCGTTGATAAACAGCAGAAACTGCGGATTCTTGCCGTCGTCCCACTCCCTGATCTGGGTGGAAACGTGCATCCAGAGTCTCCTGCCGTCCATTTCTTCCGGAACCGTAAATGTAGTTTTAAACCAGTAGTGTTCGTCCGGACCGTACCAGTGCATGGTCCTGCTGTCAAAATGCTCCCACGGCGTTTCGCACTTCTCTGCGTCCGCAGGATGGAAGAAATTCCCTTTCTTATACTCCCACTCCAAAACCGGGATCCTGCCCTTAACGCGCAGCTTCTTGAGTTCATTGCAGATCACCTGAACCCGCTTGTCTAAAAAATGCATGTCGTCCTCCTGATTTTGTTGCCGTTTTGTCCGTTTGCCTGCCGGTTCTCTGCGCCGGTCTCCTTATGCGGAATGTGCGCTTGCGGCGTACACTCCGTATCTGTCCCGCAGCGCTTTTTTCACGGGACAAAAAAGAGTGGCGGAGATGCCTGACATCGCCACCACTCTACCATATTTTAAACCATAAAGCAATCTTATTTTTGACATTCGTGAAATATATTTTCACGGTTCGTTTCCCGCCGTTTATCCGGCACTTTTCTCTGTGTCAGGGACACGGCTCCTTCCCCGCCCGCGTCTGCCGTCACGCCCAAAAAGCGTTCCGTTCTCCGGCCACGGCAGAGCCGGCTCTTTCCCCGCCCGCGCCTGCCTCACACCCAAAAAAGCGCTCAGTTCTCCGGCCACGGCAGAGCCGGCGCTTCCACCGCCTTATCGCGCATCATCAGATCTCCTACCGCTTCCGCCGCCGGTTTGCCCTCGAAAAGAACCCGGTTCACCTGCTCGATGATCGGCATTGAGACCCGGTACTTCTCCGCAAGCATACGCGCCGCTTTGGCGGAATAGACGCCTTCCACCACCATATTGACCTCGTCCATGGCCTGCTGCATCGTATAGCCCCTGCCGATCAGGATGCCGGCCCGGCGGTTGCGGCTGTGCATACTGGCGCAGGTCACGATCAGATCGCCGATGCCGGACAGACCGCAGAAGGTCTCGAACTTACCGCCCATAACCATACCCAGGCGTGCGATCTCATGGATGCCGCGGGTAATCAGAGCCGCTTTCGTATTGTCGCCGTATCCCAGACCGTCGGCGATACCGGCCGCCAGCGCGATCACATTCTTAAGCGCCCCGCCAAGCTCCACGCCAAGGACGTCCGGGCTTGTATAGACCCTAAACGCCGGCCCCATGAACAGATTCTGAACCGTCTGGGCCGCTGTCTTCGAATGAGCCGCGGCCACACAGGTAGTCGGCAGTCCCCGGCTCACCTCCTCCGCATGGCTGGGTCCGGAAAGAACCGCCGCGACCGCTTCGGGAAGTTCCTGCTCAATGATCTCGGAAAGCGTCATCAGCGTGCTCTCCTCAATCCCCTTCGCCACATTGACCACGAGCTGGCCCGGCTTTATAAAAGGCTTCATGGAAGCCGCCGTCTGCCTCGTATAGACGGAAGGAACCGCCAGCACCAGCATATCCTTCCTCTCCATGGCTTCGCCCAGCTCCGCCGTAAATTCAACCTTCTCCGGCAGAATCACTCCCGGCAGGTTATGGTGCTCGTGTTTTTCCTTAAGCTCCGCGATCTCCTGCGGAAGCGCCGACCACACCGTGACCCCATGTCCGCCTCCCGAAAGAAGGACCGCCAGCGCCGTCCCCCAGCTGCCCGCTCCGATGATTCCGATACTTGCCAAACTGAACGACCTCCTTCTCTTACACCTGCATGAGCGTATATTCTGATTCTTCGACTATATCGTCTAATGCGCTGCTGCTTTTCGTCTGCATCTGACACCGTCGTTGCTTTTTTCATCCGTGTCTGACGCCGCTGCTTTTTTCGTCTCTCTGAATCATTGTCCGGATTATATCTCTACAACCTATACAGCGTCACTTCGCATGCCCAATGCTGATCTTGTTCTCATTTCCATGAACCAGCCGGACGATATTGGCCCTGTGCCGCACAAACGCCATAACCGTTACCGCGGCGGAAAGCACATAAAATTCTGCCAGATACTGAGGCGCCAGACCGTAATCGCCGCGGCTCCCAAAGAAGATCATGCCGATCAAAAAGAGAGTCACCACAACCAGCGATCCCAGCGATACGTACCGGGTCGCCGCCACGATGATGATGAACGCCGCAAGGCAGATAAGCATTACCCGCCAGTCCATGGCCGCCAGAAGCCCGGCGGTGGAAGCGATCCCTTTGCCGCCCTTAAATTTCAGATAGAACGGGAAATTATGACCCAGGATTGTGCCGAAGGCCGTGTAAAGCACCAAAAGGTTCGCCATCTCCGGCATCCGCGTCTGAAATACCGCCCGCACGATCATGCACGGGATCAGCGTCTTAAACGCGTCCCCTAAAAATACGATCAGTCCGGCCTTCGCGCCCATGGTCCGCATCACGTTGGTGCTGCCGGAATTGCCGCTTCCGACACTGCGGATATCCACATGGTGGGCCTTCGTGTAAAAATACCCGGTCTGAATAAGCCCGCAGGCGTATCCGATCACAAGACAAATGATTCGTTCCATCGCTTTCTCCTCTCTTACGCGTTCTCCTTCGCGTTCCTCTCCCGGATCATGAACTTAAGAGGCGTCCCCTTAAAGCCGAAGGTCTCCCGGATCTGATTCTCCAGATACCGCAGATAGGAGAAATGCATCAGCTCCTTATCGTTCACGAACACCACGAACGCCGGCGGCTTCACCGCCACCTGGGTTACATAGAATATCTTCAGCCGCTTGCCCTTATCCGACGGCGGCTGCTTCATGGCCACCGCCTGGGTGATGATCTCGTTCAGCACGCCGGTAGCCACCCGCATATTCTGGTTCTGCCGCACCATATCAATGGCGTCGAACATCCTGCCCAGCCTCTGTCCGGTCACCGCCGAGATAAATACGATCTCCGCGTAAGGCATGAAGGACAGGGTATCCTGCACCTTCCGTGTAAACTCGTAGATGGTCTTGTCATTCTTCTCAATGGCGTCCCACTTGTTCACGGCGACGATCATCCCCTTGCCCCGCTCGTGCGCGATCCCGGCGATCTTCGCGTCCTGCTCGGTCACGCCCTCCGTCGCGTCGATGACAAGAACCACTACGTCCGCCCGTTCCACGGCGGCCACGGCCCGGATGATGCTGTAGCGCTCCAGTTCTTCTTTGATCCTGCTCTTGCGCCGCAGTCCCGCCGTATCGATCAGCACATATTCTGTGCCGTTATAGACCACCTGCGTGTCCACCGCGTCCCGGGTCGTTCCGGCGATATCGGATACGATCATCCGGTTCTCCCCTGCCAGCTTATTGACCAGAGAGGACTTGCCGACGTTGGGCTTGCCGATGATCGCCACCCGCGGCCGGTCGTCGTCTTCCTCCTCAAACTGCTTCAGGTCAAAATGCTTTACCACCTCATCCAGCAGCTCCCCAAGCCCCAGCATGGAAGCCGCCGAGATCCCGAAGGGATCGCCGATTCCCAGATTATAGAACTCAAAGACGTCGTTGCCGAACTTTTTGACGCTGTCCACCTTATTGACGCAGAGAACCACCGGCTTGCGGGCCTTCCTGAGCATGTCCGCCACCTTAAAATCCGCGTCCGTAAGCCCCTGGCGCACATCCGCCATGAAAATGATCACGTCCGCCGTGGCGATAGCGATCTCCGCCTGCTCCCGCATCTGAGAAAGAATGATATCCTTACTCTCCGGCTCGATGCCGCCGGTATCGATCAGTGTAAAGTTCTTATCAAGCCACGTACAGTCCGCGTAGATCCGGTCCCTGGTCACGCCCGGCGTATCCTTTACGATGGCGATCTGCTGCCCCGCCAGAGCGTTAAACAGCGTGGACTTTCCCACATTGGGACGGCCTACGATGGCTACGATCGGTTTACTCATATCTGTCTCCTGTTATTTCTGTTAAATCTGTCCTGTTCCTGCTGCTCCGTTCCGCCGGAAACTGGATTCTTCCTGATCCTTCGCCAAGGAACCTGCGATCCGGCCAATATCTGAATACCTGTTATCTGCTACAGACCCTGCAGCTCATAGGCTCCATGCTCCGCGGGCCCGTCGTCTTCCGGCGGCGCAAGCACCGCCGCCACGAAGTCCTGACCGCTTGATTTTACAATATTCACCGGGACTTGTAAAGCATTTTCCACCTGCTGCCTGGTCACATCGTCCAGAAGGACCTCCTCGCCGCTGCGGAACATATTGACCGGCAGAAGAAGGCGGCTCCCCAGCGGTTTTCCGCTAAGCTGCCGGATCAGGTCGCGTCCGGTGATCAGGCCGGACACGGTGATCATCTCCCCGAAGAATTCGTTGACGATCGGATAGAGATGGACCTTGCGGTTCGGGAATTTCTCCGCGATCTCCTTAAGGAACCCCCGAAGATACTTCTCCGCCAGAAGCCCTGTGGCCACAGACAGCTCCTCCATTTTCTGATCGCCGTCCATTTCCGCCAGCGCTTCATGGACCTCCTCGGTCATCAGGCGCACCATACCCACGCCGTTCTCCAGCTGGATATAGCCGTCGTAGCGCTCCGCTTCCGGAAGCGGCCGCCCGGCCAGGATATAGAACTCGTCGCTGGCATGCACGAAATGCGTTCCGTGCGCCGCGTACAGCTTCTTCTGCCAGCGCTCGATCTGATCGATGACCCGCCCCGCGTCCTCCGCCGTAAACGCCTCCAGCGGATACAGTCCGTCCCGGAATTTCGTAAGTCCCACCGGCACCACCGACACGCTCTCCATATACGGAATATAGCGGCTCAGGTCGCCGATCGTCCGCTCCAGCTCGTCCCCGTCGTTAATGCCCTTACACAGCACGATCTGCCCGTTCATCGGCGTCTGCGCTTCATAAAGCCGGCCGATATTTTTAAGCGCCCGGCCCGCGAAGCGGTTATTTAACATCCGGCACCGAAGCTCCGGGTTCGTAGTATGGACCGAAATATTGATCGGAGACAGTTTAAAGCGGATGATCCGGTCAATATCCTTCTTCTTCATATTCGTAAGCGTCACATAATTGCCCTGCAGGAATGAAAGCCGGGAATCGTCGTCCTTGAAATAGAGCGTCTCCCGCATTCCCGGCGGCATCTGGTCGATGAAACAGAAAATGCACTTATTCGTACAGGAGCGGTACTCGCTCATCAGGCCGTTTTCAAAGGTCAGTCCCAGATCCTGGTAATCGTTTTCGATGTCCAGCTCCCACTCCTCGCCGTCGGCCTTCTCTGCAAGCACGACGACGGATTCATTCTCCAGATAGTATTCATAATCAAAAATGTCTTCCGGGTCGTGTCCGTCGATCGAGATCAGACGGTCGCCCGGCTTAAGCCCCAGCTCGTCCGCGATGGATCCGGGATCCACCGAGCGGATCCGATGGCCGCGTTCTTTCTTCATTGTGCATCCTTTCTGTGCTGACCTGCCCTGCCGCAACGCATTCTGCGTCCTTCGTTCCGCCGTATACTGCGTTTTCACTCTGCGCCTTCCGTCCGCGCTGCACACTGCGCCTTCGCCCGCGCCGCATTCAGTTCCATTTGCTCCAGACTAAAGCCTTTTTCACACCGCGCTGTCGGTGCGGCCGGCCGTTCATTCTCATATCTTATGATACCAATTTTCGCCTTTCTTGTAAAGCGTTCCCCGGAAAATGCCGCGATTGAATTTCCATGCAAGCAAGACGCCAGTGACGCCTTGCTTGTATTACGTCAGTATGCAAAAAATGCGCCTGTGACTCGCTTTTTGTATTTTTTGCAAAACTTTCCCGTTTCTATTGACGCTGTCCGCCGGAAAATGTTATAAATACTATGTGCAGAGTTTGTTCGACCGCCAACCATACGGAGGTATTCCCATGCCAAACAAGTATGTATTCTACCATTCCCTGCCGGTCGCGCCGCTTAAGCTGGCGGCCCTTGACAGCTGCAGGGACTTTGCGGGCCTTGTCAACGACCACATTGTATCTTTCCGCAGGCGCGATATGGAAGAACTGATGCGCCGGAAGGAGGATCTGAACTACCGCGGCTACGACGCAGGCTCTTACCTTCTCGATATTTCCTGCCCCCGCTTCGGGACCGGCGAGGCCAAGGCAGTCATTAACGAATCCGTACGCGGCGCCGACGTGTTCGTCATGGCCGACGTCACCAACTACAGTCTTACCTACTCCATGAACGGCTACATCAACCATATGTCCCCGGACGACCATTACCAGAATATGAAACGCGTTATCGGCGCGTGTACTTCCACTGCCCACCGGGTCAGCGTGATCATGCCGTTTCTCTACGAAGGACGCCAGCACAAGCGCAGCAAGCGGGAATCCTTAGACTGCGCCATGGCTCTGGAAGAACTGGCGAAGATGGGCGTCGCCAATATCATCACCTTCGACGCCCACGATCCCAGGGTTCAGAACGCGATCCCCTTAAACGGATTTGATAATTTCATGCCCACTTACCAGTTCATGACCACCCTTTTCGAGCATGATCCGGATCTGATCATCGACAAGGATCATTTTATGGTCATCAGCCCGGATGAGGGCGCCATGGACCGGGCGGTCTATGTGGCCAACAACCTAAGCGTCGACATGGGCATGTTCTATAAGCGCCGCGATTACTCGCGCATCGTAGGCGGACGCAATCCCATCGTGGCCCACGAGTTTCTGGGCGCCTCCGTCGAAGGCAAGACGGTGCTGATCATTGACGATATGATCTCCTCCGGCGAAAGCATGCTGGACACGGCCAGAGCCCTGAAGGACCGCAGGGCGGCGAAGGTGATCGTATGCTGCACCTTCGGATTGTTTACCAACGGCCTGGAGAAGTTCGACGAGTTCTATGAGAAGGGCTACATCGACTACGTGATCACAACGAACCTGAACTACCGGCCGAAAGAGCTTCTTGAGCGCGAATGGTATCTGGAAGCGGACATGAGCAAATACCTGGCCGCGATCATTAACTGTTTAAATCACGACGTCACCATCGGCGGCGCTCTGTCGCAGACCGAGCGGATCCAGAAGCTGGTGCAGAAGCGGAAGTCGGATGGGTACGAGTATTTCCAGATCATACAGTAAATTGCGGTTCGGTTTCATCGGTATATTATATTCTAAAAATCCGGGAGGCTCTCAAAAAGCAGAGAACTTCCCGGATTTTTACCGCCGCCTATATTTTCTTTTTCTGCTTTTTCTTTCTGTGCCAAAGAATAATCACCAGAAAGATCAACAGTACAGCAGCCGCCACGATAAGCGGAATCAAATAACCGCCGGAAGCCGGACAGACACAGAACACGCCGGACGTCCCTGTCATGGTAAGGCAGAGATAACTTCCGTTGACGGCCGCCTCCGCTTTCTGCCACCGGCCGTCTTTCAGCTGCCAGACAGACGCCCGCTCCCCTTTCCGGTTCAGAAGCCGGATGGGAACCGCAGCATCGTCAGTCAGATCCGTTCCGCTTACTGTCACTTTCCAGACATCGGCCTCTTCCGCGCCTTCCGGCGGAACGGCCTCGTCCGGCAGCACTCGAAGCGAAACCTCCTCCGTAAACTGCCCTTCCGCAAGAGCCAGGGCCAGCTTACCGTCCATTTCCTCGCTGGCCGCAAGCGTCACCCACGGAGTATAGACCGCTTCCAGCGTCAGGTTTCCATGCAGGCAAGGCGCCAGTGACGCCTTGCTTGTATTCGAATGAACGCCCGCACTGTCAAATTCGGGCCAGCTCCCATAATATCCTTCTTTGGCCGGAACCTCCGGCAGCTCTATACGGCTTAAGTCGTCGCCAAACTGGAACGGAATGCGCGCGATCTCCTCTCCGTCCGCCGTCAGAGTAACGGAAAAAGAGAGAAATTCTTCCGGAACGGCTTCCAGAGCGCTCAGTTCATCAAAAGAGACCGGTTCCGCGATCCCTGTATAGCTGACGCCGTCGATTCCCGCGGGGCCGACCTCCAGGAAACAGTTATCTCCAAGCCCTCCGCCTTCCAGGTCGGCGTCTCCGGCGACGCTTCCTATATGCTCCGTCCCATCCAGAATCGTGGTAATGGCGCGGCATTCCGTCATTCTGCTGCCCCATCCCGCGATTCCTCCTACATATTCCGTGCCGGAAAGTGTACATTTTGCCCAGCTTTGCCGGATCGCGGCATCCGCGTATCCGGCGATTCCGCCCACGTAGGCGCCGCTTCCGGTGAC
>CANPYE010000123.1 GCA_947588005.1 uncultured Lachnospiraceae bacterium
GGGAGATTATGACGCGGGCGTGATCGCGGCCGGCGCGGTCATGGAATATCTGTATGAGACGCAGAAGAATTCCCTGGCCCATATCACGACGATCCTGCCTTATACAACCGGCGAGTATATGATCATCGACACCTCCACGAGGCGGAACCTGGAGCTTCTGGAGACGCTTCGGGAGAAGCAGCGGCGCGGGTCGCTTCTGTGGGTATTGGACAAGACAAAGACGGCCATGGGAGCGCGGCTGATGCGGACGTTTATTGAACAGCCGCTGATCCACCGGGATGAGATCCTGCGGCGGCAGGAGGCCATTGAGGAACTGAACCTCAGCTACATATCCCGGGAGGAGATCCGGGAGTATCTGAATCCGGTATACGATCTGGAGCGGCTTTTGGGACGGATCAGTTATAAGTCGGCCAATCCCAGGGACCTGATCGCGTTTAAGAATTCCCTGCAGATGCTGCCGTTTATCCGGGATTTGCTGAAAGATTTCCACAGCCCGCTGCTTATGAATATCATGAATGATCTGGATCCGCTGGAGGATCTGTTCGCGCTGATCGACGCGGCTATCGAGGAAGACCCGCCGCTTGCGACCAGAGAGGGCGGCATCATCAAGGACGGCTACAGCGAGGAGGCGGACAGGCTGCGCCACGCCAAGACAGAGGGCAAGGGATGGCTTGCCGATCTGGAGGCGCGGGAACGGGACAAGACCGGCATTAAGAATCTGCGTGTCAAATACAATAAAGTGTTCGGATATTATTTCGAAGTGACGAATTCCTTCAAGAGCCTGGTGCCGGATTATTTCATCCGTAAGCAGACGCTGACCAACGCGGAGCGGTACACGACGGATGAACTGAAGGAAATGGAAAGCACGATCCTCGGCGCGGAGGACCGGCTGTTCTCGCTGGAATACGATCTGTTCTGCGAGGTGCGGGACCGGATCGGCGCGGAGGTGAACCGCATCCAGAAGACGGCCAAAGCCCTGGCGGGGCTGGATGTGTTCTGTTCCCTGTCGCTGGTGGCGACCCGCAACGATTATGTGAAGCCGGCGATCAATGAAAAGGGAACGATCCGCATCAAAAACGGCCGTCATCCGGTGGTGGAGCTGATGCTGAAGGACGAGCTGTTCGTGGCCAACGATACATTCCTGGATAACGGAAAGAATCGGATCTCGATCATCACGGGCCCGAATATGGCAGGCAAATCCACCTATATGCGGCAGACGGCGCTGATCGTTCTGATGGCCCAGATGGGTTCGTTTGTGCCGGCGGAGGAAGCGGATATCGGCATCTGCGACCGGATCTTCACCCGCGTGGGCGCGTCGGACGATCTGGCTTCCGGACAGAGTACCTTTATGGTGGAAATGACGGAGGTAGCCAATATTCTCCGAAACGCCACCCGGAGCAGCCTGATCATTCTGGATGAGATCGGCCGGGGAACCAGTACCTTTGACGGACTGAGCATCGCCTGGGCGGTGGTGGAGCATATCAGCAATACGAAGCTTCTTGGGGCGAAGACGCTGTTCGCCACCCATTACCATGAGCTGACGGAGCTGGAAGGAACCATGAGCGGCGTGAACAACTACTGCATCGCGGTGAAGGAGCAGGGGGACGATATCGTATTCCTGCGTAAGATCGTGAAGGGCGGCGCGGATAAGAGCTACGGCATCCAGGTGGCTCGGCTGGCAGGCGTGCCGGAGCAGGTGACGAACCGGGCGAAGGAGCTGGTGGAGGAACTGAGCAGCGCGGACATCGCGACGAAAGCGAGAGAGATCGCGGAGGCAGGGGCCAACGTGACGGCGAAGCCTTCTCATAAGGCGGTGACGAAGCCAGATGAGGTGGATCTGAATCAGATGACGCTGTTCGCGACAGCGCAGAGCGAGGATATCGTGCGGGAGATCGAGCAGGTGCAGATCAATGAGATCACGCCGGTGGAGGCGCTGAATATACTCAGCAGGCTGCAGAGTAAGGTGAAGAACCGGTGGCAGTGATTCTGTTTGGGGGCTCATAATGTACTATTGAAAATTGCGGATTAATAAAATCGCAGACAATTTGAACGGAAGTAAGCAATCTTGAACTAATGGAGGGAATTGCTATGCCGCATATTACGGTGCTGGACCAGAGTACGATCGATAAGATCGCGGCAGGGGAAGTGATCGAGAGGCCGGCTTCGGTGGTGAAGGAGCTGCTGGAGAACGCGATCGACGCGAAGGCGACGGCGGTGACGGTCGAGATCCGGGACGGAGGAATCTCTTTTATCCGGGTGACGGACAATGGCTGCGGGATTCCGAAAGACGAGGTGTCGCTGGCGTTTTTGCGGCATTCGACCAGCAAGATCAAATCGGCGGATGATCTGTTTGTGGTGGCCTCGCTGGGGTTTCGGGGCGAGGCGCTTTCCAGCATCGCGGCGGTATCGCAGGTGGAGCTGATCACGAAGACGGCGGAGCAGTTAAGCGGCGTGCGGTATGTGATTGAGGGCGGCAAGGAGCGGCAGATGGAGGAGATCGGCGCGCCGGAGGGGACTACATTCATCGTCAGGAACCTGTTCTACAATACGCCGGCCCGCCAGAAATTCCTCAAGACGGCCCAGACGGAGGGTGCCCATGTGGCGGCGCTGGTGGAAAAGATCGCCATGTCCCACCCGGACATCTCGATCCGCTTCATCCAGAATAATCAGAATAAGCTGCATACATCGGGCAATCATAACCTGAAGGATATCATTTACACGGTGTTTGGCAGAGATATCGCGGCAAATCTGCTGGCGGTGGAATTTGAACAGGAGATCCTGCAGGTGAAGGGCTTCGCCGGGAAACCGGTGATCGCCAGGAGCAACCGGAATTTTGAAAATTATTATATCAATGGTCGCTATGTGAAAAGCGCTGTTGTAGCGAAAGCCATAGAGGAAGCGTACCGGCCGTTTATGATGCAGCATAAATATCCGTTCGTGCTGCTGCATATACGCATCGAGCCGGAGTATCTGGATGTAAATGTGCATCCGACGAAGATGGAACTTCGCTTTCGGGATGAGGAGCGGATCTATCAGATGATCTTCCGGGCGGTCAGCGACGCGCTGGCCCACAAGGAGCTGATCCCGCAGGTGGCGCTGGATCGTACAGGTACGCGGGAAAATGCAGCGGCGGCAGATCCTGCACAGAAGAAGGAAGACGCGGAGAAGGCAAAGGTGGAGAAGCTTTTAGAGCCGCGGCCGGAGCCGTTTGAGGTGAAGCGGCGGGGAAGTCTGGAAAGCGGAAAGCTGAGCGGAAATGCCTTACCTTCTGGGGAATCCTTCGGCAGCCGCGCAGTATATCAGAGCGTCGCTGAGAAACAGGTCGAATACGACAGCGCAGAGGCGCGAAAGGCTTGGCAGGAACGGATGGCTAAGCAGCCGGGAGCAGAATCAACTGGGCCGAAGGAAAAGAAACTGCCGCCTGAGAACTCGCCGAAACCGCTCAGCCTGGCACAGATTGCCGGGAAACCGGAGACGCCGCAGGATGCAAAAGGAACTTCTGTGGATGCAATAGCCACAAAAGACGCATTGAGCGGAACGGCATTTAAATCGCCTTCCGGTAAAACATCCGCAGACGAGAAGCCGAAACAGCTGGACCTCTTCGAGGAAAAGCTTCTGACGCCGCAGAGCCGCCTGCGTCACAAGCTGATCGGACAGCTGTTCGACACTTACTGGCTGGTGGAATTTGACGATCAGCTCTATATCATCGACCAGCATGCGGCTCACGAAAAGGTGCTCTATGAGCGCACAATGAAGACATTAAAGAGCCGCGAATATACCTCCCAGATGGTAAACCCGCCGATCATTCTGACATTGAGCAGCGAGGAGCAGATTCTGCTCAACAAATATAGGAAGTATTTTACGGAGATCGGATTTGAGATCGAGCCCTTCGGCGGCAAGGAGTACGCGGTGCGGGCTGTACCGGATAATCTGTTCTCCATCGCGAAGAAGGATCTCCTTATGGAGATGCTGGACGACCTGTCCGACGATATCCTCAAAGGCGGCGTGGAATCGATCTACGACCGGGTGGCGACCATGTCCTGCAAGGCGGCGGTCAAGGGAAATCACCGGCTGTCGCCGGCGGAAGCAGATCATCTGATCGACGAGCTGCTTACGCTGGATAACCCGTACGCGTGTCCCCACGGGCGGCCAACGATCATATCCATGAGCAAATATGAGCTGGAGAAGAAATTCAAGCGGATCGTATGATTGCTGCATTTCATGTCCGGGCAAATATATTGCGATGCCGCCGGAATAGCGGTGTATAAAGAATATCGAAGTGGCAAATAAATTCCGGAATTCAATTTGGGGGCAGAATATGACGGATTACGAGAAGATTCTCGACTTATGGAGCAAAAAGAAAATATCATCCGGCGCGGAGCTTGCAGAAGCGCTGAACGGACACAGCATCGCATTCGCCTATCATTCCGGCAGGATCGAGAATGAGAATATCACTTACAATGATACGCGGGAAATATTTGAGCACGACGGCGTAACTTCGTATACCGGGGATCTGCGGACTTTGTTTGAGATACGCAACGCCAGAGACGCCAATGAACTTCTGCTGACAGCTTTTGATGAGAAACGCCGTATCGATGAGACGCTGGTTATGGAATTCCAGCAATCTTTGACAAAGAATACGTATGATACCCGCTGCTGGCAGCTGGGCGAAAGACCGGGAACGTATAAACTGCATGATTATGTGACAGGGAGAAATGAGATCGGTGCCGCCCAGGAAGATGTGAAAGAAGAAATGGATGAATTGCTGGCCGAACTGACAGATGATATTCCGCGGGCAAAGATTCTGACAGCCGCCTCGTATTTTCACGCCAAATTCGAAAATATTCATCCGTTCGCTGATGGGAATGGCAGAGCAGGCCGCCTTCTTATAAATTATTTTCTCCTTTTGAACGGTCATCCGCCGATTATCATCCATGAGGAAGACCGCAAAGCTTATTATGAGGCTCTGGAAGCGTGGGATGAACGGCAGGAACTGGATCCGCTTATCAGCTTTTTGCAGGAACAGGCGGTAAAGACATGGGAGAAGCAGCTTAGGCGCGCTGAGAGGAAAAATAACGTATAGGTGAAAATCATGTTTCTGAATAGACAGAAGAAAAATCAGAAAAATACAGGCGTAAGCCGCGAACTGCTTCAGGCCGTGCAGGAGTATGTCCGCAGAAACTATAAGGAAGCAGACGGAGATAGCGGAGCAGATGGGTTGGCTGAATTGGATGATGGCGCGGCGCCGGTACAGAAGCAGGTCTTCCCTGCGGCTTCTCCGACGAAGGCTGCGATGCCGAAGATGCCAGAAGTACCGAAGGAATACACAGAATCTGCAGAGAGCCCCGCAGGGCCGGACGCAATGATATTTCGGCAAAAGGCTATGGCGCCGGCATCATCCCGCAGGCTGGACGATTTGCTGAAACAGATGGACGAGACATTTTCCCAGATGCTTCTGCGCCTGATCGACGAGCGGGGACTGAAGGATTCCGAGGTCTATCACAAGGCGAATATCGACCGGAGGCTCTTTTCCAAGATTCGAAACGACGTCAACTACACGCCCACGAAGAAAACGGTGCTGGCGTTTGCCGTCGCTCTGGAACTGTCAATGGATGAGACGCGGGGTCTGCTCCTGAAAGCCGGTTACGCCCTGTCCAACAGTTCGCGTTTCGACGTGATCGTATCGTTTTTCTTTGAAACGCGCCGCTATGATCTGTTCGAGATCAATGAAGTGCTGATGGACTACGGCGAGCCGCTCTTATGTGATTAGAGATGTACCTGGCTTCGGTTGGAACAGCCTAGATGAAGTTTGGGTTAAAACCCAGGTATGTGCAGGGCGTCACTGGCGCACACGGATCGTATGGAAACAAAATGTCGCTTCTCATGCGACCATTTATCTCTTTTTATCTGCTATCGTTGGTTCATAACAAAGAAACCACACAGATGAAAGGAGATTTTATTATGAAAAAAGGACTTACAGAGCTGGTATTCATCCTGGACCGGAGCGGTTCCATGAGAGGGCTGGAACAGGACACCATCGGGGGATTCAACAGCATGCTGGAACGGCAGAAGAAGCAGGCGGAGGAAGAAGCCGGGCAGGTCGAGGTGACGACGGTGCTGTTCGACGATCAGTATGAGATGATTCACGACCGTTTCCCGATGCAGGCGGTAAAACCCCTGACTGAGAAGGAGTACTATGTGAGAGGGTGCACAGCGCTTCTGGACGCGGTGGGCAGAACCATCAGCCGGATCAAAAACATTCAGGATAATCTGCCGGAAGAGTACCGGGCGGAGAAGACGATCTTCGTAATCACCACAGACGGCATGGAGAACGCCAGCCGTGAATATTCTTACAGCCGTCTGAAGAGCATGATCGAACAGCAGAAGGAACTGGGGTGGGATTTCCTCTTCCTGGGAGCGAATATCGATGCGGTAGCAGAGGCCGGAAGATTCGGCATCGGCGCGGACCGGGCGGTGACCTATCAGAATGACAGCGCAGGCGTACAGCTGAACTTTAAGGTGGTAGGCGAGACCCTTACGCAGATGCGCATGGCGCCGAGCTGCGCCTCTGTGGGAGCGGACTGGAAGGCGGAGATTGAGGACGATATGCAAAGACGCGGTAAAAAACCACGCAAAAGAAAGAAAAAGTTTTTTCAGATCGAAAACGGCAGATAAAAAAGGAATAAAATCGAACCAGACTGAAAATATTGATAAAACAGCGTGACATCGATATAATTAAATTATGTGGAAACAAGACGTTAAAAGCAGCGGAACGGAGATTAAAATGAAGAATATCCTGATCATTGACGATGATATCCATATCGGAAATTTGATAGAGGAAGCGTTAGGCAGGGAAGGCTATCATGTTTCCCACGCCTATTCCGGCACCGAAGCGCTGCTTTTTCTGGCGCAGACGAAACCGGACCTGATCCTTCTTGATCTGATGCTGCCTGGGCTTTCCGGGGAGGAAGTGCTGCCGCAGATCAAAGGGATACCGGTGATCGTCGTAAGCGCGAAGGCGGATGTGGACGACAAAGTGAAGCTGCTGCTTGGCGGCGCGGCGGACTATATCACGAAGCCATTCCAGATCAGGGAGCTTTTGGCAAGGATCTCCGTGCATTTAAGGAACCCAGCGAACGCCGTGCCTGCCAGGCTGCAGTACATGGATCTTCTGCTTGATACAGATACGCGCCGCGCGGCGGCCGGCGGCCACGAAGTAAAGCTGACCAGAACGGAATACGCGATCTTAAAGCTCCTGATGCAGAACCCCGCGCAGGTCATTCCGAAGTCCCGCCTCCTGGACCGGATCAGCGAGGACACGCCGGACTGTACGGAGAGCTCGCTGAAAATACATGTCAGCAATCTGAGAAAAAAACTGCGGGAAGCAAGTGGAACCGATTATATCGAATCCGTGTGGGGGATCGGATTCAAGCTGCGGCAGGAATAATCTTTACCGTTTCTTTCCCGTTTCCTTTACCGCTTTCTTTACGGCTGCCTGATATTCTTTTGCCATCAACGAAAGGGAGGTAAGCCTTTATGGACTATGTTCTCAGGACTAACGCACTGACAAAGAGCTATAAGGGATCCAGGGCGCTAAGCGGTCTTACGATGCATGTTCCCAAAGGAGCGATCTACGGATTCGTGGGGAAGAACGGCGCCGGCAAGACGACTCTGATCCGCCTGATCTGCGGCCTGCAGGAGCCGGATTCAGGAGATTACACGCTGTACGGCATAAAAAGCACTGAAAAAGACATTATAAGATCCCGCCGGAGGATGGGAGCAGTGGTGGAAACGCCAGCTGTTTATCTGGATTTGACAGCGGAGGAAAATCTTAAGATGCAGTACCGGATTCTCGGGTTGCCTTCATTTGACGGGATTTCCGATATCCTGAAGCTGGTCGGTCTGGATCATACAGGAAAGAAGAAAGCGAAAAACTTTTCTCTCGGGATGCGGCAGAGGCTCGGGATCGCCGTCGCGCTCGCCGGAGACCCGGATTTCCTGGTGCTGGACGAACCGGCGAACGGGCTTGACCCGCAGGGGATCATCGAGATCCGCGAACTGATCCTTAATCTGAACCGCAGACAGCAGATCACGGTCCTCATTTCCAGCCATATTCTGGACGAACTGTCGAAATTCGCGACCCACTACGGCTTCATCGACGGCGGGCGCATGGTGAAGGAACTCAGCACCGAAGAACTGGAAGCCGCCTGCCGGAAATGCGTCCGCATGGAAGTCAGCAGCGCGAAGGTTCTCGCCCGTGTCCTGGACAAGATGAAAATCGACTATAAGATTTTAAGCAGTACAACTGCCGACGTCTATGAGAAAGTGAATATTTCCCGCTTAAGCAGCGCGCTTGCGGAAGAAAACTGCGAGCTGGTCTCGGCGCAGGAGAGGGATGAAAGTCTGGAAAGCTATTATGTGAGTCTGGTGGGAGGCGGAAAGAATGAATAAACT
>CANPYE010000124.1 GCA_947588005.1 uncultured Lachnospiraceae bacterium
AAACTGCTACTTTTTTTGAAGAAGTAGTGGAAAAAATGTAACTGGGGCTAGCCGCCGCGCTAGCGGCTTGGTACAATATAAACAAACAAAGCACAGGAGGTATCCGTTATGCAGGAAGTATATGATTTTTTGAAAAAAGCCGGCACCTATTATCTTGCGACGCTGGAGGGCAGCCAGCCCCGTGTACGTCCGTTCGGCACGGTGGATCTGTTTGAGGGGAAGCTGTATATTCAAACAGGCAAGATCAAGGAAGTCTCAAAGCAGATCGCCAAGAATCCGCTCGCAGAGCTCTGCGCCTTCGATGGCGAAAGATGGCTGCGTGTCAGCGGCAAGCTCGTCCGCGACGACCGCGTAGAGGCCAAGAAGCACATGCTGGACGCATATCCCAATCTGCAGGCAATGTATTCGCCAACCGACGACAACACAGAGGTGCTGTACTTTGAAAACGCGACCGCTGTGTTCTCCTCATTCACGGCAGAGCCGGTCACTATCAAATTCTAAGCGCCCCATCCGCAACAGAACGGCCCCAAATTAAGAGCCGAAAACCCATATCCTGCGTTTTCGGCTCTTACGGATCCATTCCCGCCGCTAATTGCCAGCTTCCTGCGTCGACGCTGATTCCATCTCTCCCAGTCTCTCCAGAAATTTCGCCTGCATGGTTCCATAGCACGCATACCGGCTGTCGTTTCTGTGATCCGGCAGCCCCAGTTCCTTTGATAATCTCACCGCGGCATACTTTGATACTTTTTGCGCCCCATAGACATTCGTATGCATGGGATCGGCAAAATCCTCCGTATAGTCGAGCCCCATTTCTCCGGTATCCCGGTTCAGATCCCATACCTCATAGCCTCTTTCTTCAATCAATTCCTGCATATAATTGTATTGGGCAAACATATCTTCATCCAGGCAATTCGGGGTCCTCGTAAAAATGACCTTTTTATCCAGCGTATCGCAAAAATCAAGGAAGTCGTTTAAATATTTTAAATTCTCCTCTGACGGTTCCTGAGGTATGGCGTCAAACCTTGACCTGACTTCGGTTTCATTAAAAGATTGCCGATTTAGTTTTATAAAATATCCGAAAAAACAATTATCATCTTTTCCAAAATCTTCTGGCTTCAGATCTCCCCAACGGGTATGGTATTTGGTGAATGGAAAAATATAATCGATTTCGGCATCATATTCCCTTGGATGATAGAATTTTAGGTTATCCAGCATATATCGGATAGCCTTCATCCTATTAACAGTCCATTTACTGTTATCCGTGATCCTCCTGACATACGTATCATCCTGTGTCGTATATGCCAGCTGCCGTATATCAACCAGATAGACTGACGGATTCTGCTCCCTTTCGCATTCCCGAATCAGAAATTCCGACGCCATAAACGGTTCGTTTCCAACCGCTAATGAATATAACGTTATCCCTGTTTCTTCAAACATCACCGAAGGAATAATAAATTCCTGTACAGAACTCGCCCCTATCCACACAGCATCCACTGTTTTTGACGGCATATCATAGAATTGTGAAAATACCGCCGCCGAATGGATATTATCATAATACCCAAGAACGCAACTTACATGATAAAAGATAATTCCTGTCATTACCATAAAAGATATAAACTTCAGAAACCTTCTTTTCATATCTTTATCTCCTAAAACTGCCCGTAGATAAACTCACTCGCATTGAAACCGGGGCCATACATTCCCAGAATCAATACCGCAAACAGAAGCGCCGTATATAACATCCAGCGAAACGGCAATATCTGACGGTCGATCCATATACGGGCGTAACCGTACTTTTCTCGCAGCACGTCCACAACTAACAACGCAACGAGGGACAGCAGGATAACATTTAAATCTCCATACGATACTCCCAGACTCTGAATACTGCCGTCAAAAAATATCCAAGGATTCCACGCCGGGCATGAAAACGTCCGGATCAGGACTTTCACGTGCTCAAGCGCTACCAGCAAGCGTTCCCTCGTAAAAAAGACGACCCCGAAGGAATAGATAATATAGGTTCGGATACTCTGGAAGAAATGCCAGCTGAACGACTCCGTATCCACTTTAAGCAGGCCGACTATTTTCTTTAATCCGGGAGAGCATATTTCGCTCAGAACTAAAATCGTCCAGAAATACGCGCTCACGCCGATAATATGCCTGCTGGAACCATGCCAGAAACCCATAACAAACCAGAGGATCCACATTCCCGCCGCCCACGGAATCAGCTTTGCGATTCGCTTGCTGAAATGCCGCTTTGACCATTTGCCAAGCCGGATGATCAAACTGCTTTTTAAAACCGGATAGTATACATAGTCCCTGGCCCATTTTCCCAGAGTGATATGCCACCGTTGCCAAAATTCCTGGCATGTCCTTGAAAAAAACGGATTCCGGAAATTCTCCGGGAGCCGGATATCAAACAGTTCTGCCCCCCCAAGAATAATATCCATACATCCGGAAAAGTCTGTATAGATCTCCAGCGGATACACAAATACGGCGATCCACGGCCAGAATCCACTATAAAATGCTGTGTCCGCCCATATTCCATTCACAATGACCGCCAGACGGTCCGATATTACCAATTTTTTGAAAAGTCCCCACAGGATTCGCTGCGAGCCATGGGTGATATTTATGTAGTCAAAAGAATGACCCTGGTACAGGCACTCCAGTTCCGAATATTTGCTGATCGGTCCCACTGTGAGCTGTGGAAAAAAGCCGACGAATAAAAACAGCTTCAGGATATTCCTCTGCGGAGTACATATTTCCCAGTAACAGTCCAGAATATATCCGATAACCTGCGCGGTATAGTATCCCATTCCCAGCGCCGGAACTATTTTCAGCGGCTCCAGCTGCGGGAAGGCCGGGAATAGTCTGTGAAGAAGCGATGATCCCCGTACCCAGAACGAATTTCCTTTCAGAAGGAACCATACGAAAATATTAATGAGCACTGCGGCGGCCGTTATACAGGTAATCCACCTGGCAGCCGTTTTATTCCCACGGAAATAACGGCACTCCATAAGCATGCCCGCCGCATACGCAGACACCGTGGACAGGATCAGGAACAGGATCGTATACGGCGTTGCCGCAAGGAAATAATAGACGACGCTGAGGCAGAGAAGGATCACCCACTGTATTCTTTTCGGCGCCGCATAATAAACTGCCGCTCCAATAAGCAAAAATAAAAGGAATCGATACGAGGTTACTGTCATCAAATATCACCTGCCGCATGTAATGGAAATATTCTGCCCGTTTATACACATTGCGCCGTCGGAAAGCAGGTATTTTATTGTCGGCACAACATCGCTTACTTCAAGATTCCGGCCGATCGGACTCCGTTCCGCATTCTGCGCGATCAGGATCTCCGGCTGATTGGAAATGTACTTCGTCATGACCCACGACGGGGATATTCCGTTTACAGTAATCCCTTTGCCCGCGTATTCCGCCGCCAGCGCTTTTACGAGACCCAGCAGCGCATATTTGGTCACAACATAGTTCGAACAGTATGCCGGCGGCATTCCGTTTACCACAAAAGACAGCATGACAACAAGCCTTCCGTAATGCTGCTTTGCCATCAGGGGAAGAAACTCCTGCGAAATATACACCAGGGACCTTAACGAGATATCCATCTCCTGCCGGAACACATCCCATTTTATCTTATGGAATTTCTGATTAACACAAGGCGGTGCGGGGAGATGAAGGATATGCGACGGCACTATATCCATCTGCCGGATGGTATCCGTCATTTTTCTGGTCTGCGCTTCATCCGACAGATCCGCCTGAACGCAGACTGCCCCGAGTTCTTTTTCAAGCGCGCGAAGCTCGTCGTTCATATGATTATAATGAACGATCACCTTGTCATACTCCATTCCAATCTGCCGGACGGTTCCCATACCAATATCCGAACTGCCGCCGATAACGAGCAATGATCTTCCCACGACTGTTCTCCCCGTCTATTTCCCTAATTCCAAGATGATATCCGCCATCTCGCCAACATTCTTCATAGTTACGACTTTCCCCATCGGAATCTTGAAGGAAAATTCATTCTCAACCGCGACTACCAGATTGATATGCTCGAAAGAATCCCAGTCCTCAATATCGTCCGAGGTGGTACTGTCCTGCACAACAATACTGTCGTCATCAAACACTTCCCGGAACACTTTGTTCAGCCTTTCAAAAACTTCCTCTCTGGTCATTTCCGTCTCCTCCTGTAATAATCTTATTATCTCTGCACCAGTATTTTCATACCGGCCGTCAGCACAGTCGCTCCGTCCTGATTTACGATTTTCACTTTTACCAGAATCAGGTTCAGTCCATCCATCTTCTCGTCAACCGTACCTGTCACCGTCAAAACATCGCCCGCATAAACCGGTTTTTTGAAGCTTAAATTATCAATACTGTGGATAAGAGAATACTTTCCCGGTAAATATACCCCTCCGAGCGTAGACAGAAGGGAGGCCGTCAGAAGCCCGAACGCAACATGTCCGCGGAATTTACCAGGATTGATCTCCTGTGCAAATCCGTCGTCGCTGTGCAGCGGATTACAGTCGCCGGTAATCGTCCGGAACGCTTCCTCCATCTCTGATGTGATCTGCTTTTGGAAGCTTACCGACATCCCTTCCTGAATTTCCGCATATGTATATTCATTCATAAAATGCCTCCCGAATCTGCCTGGCTATGCCTTCCGCGTTTAGTCCGTTTTCCGCCCGGATATCGGACAGTTTTCCATAACCCTGAGAAAAGGTATCCCTGAGTCCTATTCGGAACAGCTTTGCGCAGATTCCGGCATCCGCAAGCGTCTCTGCCAATATTCCGCCGAGCCCGCCTGCAGTATTATGTTCCTCAATCGACACAATCCGTTTAAAGCCGTTTATTTTCTGCAGTACATCAGCCGCGTTAAACGGTTTCAGCATTGAAACATTAATCACTTCCGCCTGGCAGCCATGCGCTGCCAGGATCTCTGCCGCCCCTATTGCTTCGCTTAGGATGCTCCCGGTCGATATCATGCAGATATCCTTTCCCGTGCGCAGGATGTCCGATACCTCCGGGCGGAATGGATATCCGGTTTCAAAAAGCTCCGGTTCCCGATTCATCCCAAGACGAATATACACTGGCCCGTTATGCTCATACGCCAGCCGCATACACGCGTTCACCTGCGCCGGCGTCGCCGGTGAGAGAAGCATTAAATCCGGCAGAACGCGCAGCGCCGCAATATCCTCCGTAGAGTGGTGCGTCGGTCCCAGGGAGCTGACGGACAATCCGCTTCCCGTTCCAAGCAGCTTTACATTCAAATTCTGCATGCATATGTCATTGCGGATAAATTCATACGCCCTATAAACCAGAAACGGCGCAGCAGTATATACAAAAGGTATCTTTCCGGCAGTCGCCAGCCCCGCCGCTGCCGCAACTGCATTGCATTCCGCGATACCGAAATTATAGGTCCTGTCGGGAAAATTCATCCTAAACATTCGATCCAGACCGCCCTCGCCGCTGTCGGCCGTCAGATATAGTACATTCTTATCCTGTTCTGCCAGTTCCATAAGACTTCCCATACACGAACTCAGCATCTTCTACACCAGCTCCTCATCCGTAATATGAAGTTCTTCCTTAAAAATCTTCAGTTCCTTCTTATTGGGCAGTTTAAAATGCCACATCGGATTATTTTCCATGATGGATACGCCCTTGCCCTTTACCGTATGGGCAATCAGAATGCCGGGGGCAGAAGTGTTTCTCCTTTTATCCAGACATTCCTTGATCGCGTCGGGATCATGTCCGTCCGTTTCCATGACATCCCAGCCGAACGCTTTCCACTTTTCCGTCCACGCCACGACCTTAAGCGTCTCGTCGACCCGGTTCGTTTTCTGCAGTCCGTTGCAGTCGAGTATGGCAGTCAGATTGGCAAGCCCCAGCGACGATGCGGACATCGCAGCCTCCCATATGCTCCCCTCCTGGCACTCACCGTCACCGAGAAGCACGTATGTCTTAGCCCCTGTTCCGTCCATCTTCTGGGCCAGCGCCATCCCGACTGCCATCGATAACCCGTGGCCCAAAGAGCCGGTCGTCGCCTCTATTCCCTTCAGATCCCGCATATACGGCTCGCCGCCGATCCTGCTGCCCGGCTTAAGATATCTTCCGTACTCCTCCTCCGTCAGATATCCGGCCCTGCATAATACGGCGTACAGCGCCAGAGCGGCATGCCCCTTGCTTAATACAAATCGGTCCCTTGACGGCAGATCCGGATCTTCCGGGTCGTATCTCATCCCATTTTTCAGATACAGGGTATATAGTATTTCCAGCGCAGAAAAACAGGAAGCAAGATGCGCCATACCTCCCTTATATCCGGTAATGAATATCTGCTTCCTCAGCTCCATGCATTCTTCCAGATCATGCTGGCTCATTTCCTTCTCCCCCGTTTTGCGGATTTACGGCGATTACATCCTGCTTTTTTATATAGTTATCCGGAATCATGAACTCCCAGACCGTATTACCAGCCTCATCTTCTGACAGTTTCGTAAATCCCTGTAAATGATAAAAGTCTTTTACCATCATGTTCTTAGCTGTCGGATAATAATATCCGAATATTTTCTTTATACCGGCTTTTCCGGCTTTCTCCACCAGCGCGTCCATCATGGCGAACTCCATTTCACGCTTCAAAACCCGGCAGCTCATCAGCCACAAAGCCATATGCAGCTCGTCCCGATTTTCGCCTCGGATCTCTCCGATCAGAATACTGACGACGCCGTTATCTCCGAACCTGTCCTCCAATTTTCCATATAAAGTGATATAATCCGGATCCTCAGCCAACGCCTCTATATCGCTCTGGCTGTAGCGTTTTGTAGTCAGGTTGAACTGGTTGCTTTTGTTCGTCAGCTGCGCAATGCGGGACATGTACATGGGAATAAATTCCCGGATCTCGCCTTTCATTTCAAGAGATCTCAGATAATCCTCGTAGTTCTCAAAGGAAGCTTCCAGCTTTGTTCGCTCGATATTCTCCCGGTACATTTCCGTACGTTTCAAATCATCCTGCGATAACGTAGTCGCCTCGAAAAAACCGGACCGGTCAAGAATGCGGATATAATTCTCCACACCGTCGATCGCCGGGGCGGCAACGCCCGGCAGCTGCGCCGATACGATCGCTCTCTCCGCCGGATTGTCATCCACAAATACAAAACTCTCCGGAAGCAACGACAGTTTCCGCGCCGTTTTTTCCAGATTCGCGCTCTTGGGTTCCCAATTTGCCTCAATATCCACGAAATCGTCTTTGCGAAGAACGCTGTCCGGTCTTTCCAGGCCGCTTATGGCATTCGCTTTTTCATTCTTAGAATTTATTGTCAGAAGGATTCCCAGCTGCTTATGGAGCCGGATGTATTCCTGAAACTCACTGTATGTCTGCGATACGGCAGTTTCCTGTCCGATTTCAATATTGTCCGCTCCGTCGTCTCCGATTATGCCTCCCCACAACGTATTATCGAGATCCAGATTAAACGCTTTCTTATTTCGGCCATATATGGATTTGATAATATTGGCCACATTAAATGAAAGATACGGAATTGCAGGAACGGCAACCGCATACTTATACATATGCCAGTAATACGGATCCGACCATTTCTCCAGCCCATAAGAGGCGGATAAATAATTCACGTCACATATAAAAAATTTATCATGATTCCGGGCGTAATCATAGAACCTGCAGTTCAGCATCGTGACAAAATTGACCCGGCCGTGTATATCGCTGGCGTCCTTATTCCCCAGCAGCCGAAAATAGGGATACTCGAAATTATTCTGGATAATCGGGCAGCGATATGTTTCCGCAAGATGTTTCCATAATCCGAGAAACTTATCCGTCACTTCATTCAGCTTTTCCTCTACGGTTTCTTTTGTATCCGACAGCATGGGGAAAAAAGGTATATTCCTGATGCAGGTACATATATAAATAATGTCCGGCGCAAACGATTCCAGCTCCGGATTAGGGAACATTCCATCTTCATAATATTGATTATATTCCGATTCATAAAAGGATGGACGGATCCCATCGTTTAACAAAAACAGCTCAAGGACAGCCTTAATATCGTTTGTCGTCGCTCCGCCAAGAATAGCGATCTTTTTCTCAATAAAGTTCCTGCCCGGCTCGGAAAGGAGCTGCCGTTTTATGTTTTTCTTCTTTTTAATTATTTCCTCTGCATCAAAAGGATAGCTTAAAGGCTCCTTAGCAGCCATTTTTTTCCTCCCATGCTCCTTACCGGCGCGCTCCCCGGCCTGATTTTTGACAAGAGCCGAAAACCCATGTCCTGAGTTTTCGGCTCTTACGAATCCGTTCCCGAGGTGATTCGAACACCCGACCTACCGCTTAGGAGTTTGGTCTGCTCAATATCCCGTGGTGCATTGCCGTTTCATACAATGCCCG
>CANPYE010000125.1 GCA_947588005.1 uncultured Lachnospiraceae bacterium
CACCATTCGGAAACATAATGAAGGCTGGGCTCATAATTGGCCACGATCTCAACCTGTTTGCCTTTCCGAAGCAGGATATTGCGGACAGCCGCGTACAGAAGCGCCGGGTTCTCCTCATAAGGAGCGTTTAACGCCTTCTCACGCCCATACGCCGCGCCTGCCATCAGCTGATCGATGTCCGCGCCGCTGACCGCGATCGGAAGAAGACCTACCGCCGTCAAAACCGAGAAACGGCCGCCCACATCGTCCGGTACTACGAAGCTCTCGTAGCCTTCCTGGTTCGCCAGGCTTTTCAGGGCGCCTCTCGCCTTGTCCGTGGTCGCGTAGATACGCTTATTGGCTTCCTCCCTGCCGTACTTTGCGATCAGCATCTCCTTGAAAACGCGGAACGCAATGGCCGGTTCGGTGGTGGTGCCGGATTTGGAGATGATATTAATGGAGAAATCCTTCCCCTTCAGTACATCCTGCAGGTCCTTGATATACTTGCTGCTGATGCTGTTGCCTACGAAATAGATCTCCGGTGTCTTCCGGTCCGCCTTGTCAAGCACATTGTAGAAGCTGTGGCTCAGAAATTCGATGGCCGCCCGCGCTCCCAGATAGGAGCCGCCGATGCCGATGACCAGCAGTACGTCGGAATCGTTCTGGATCTTGGCCGCCGCCTTCTTGATCCGCGCAAATTCCTCCTTATCATAATCCACCGGCAGATCGATCCATCCCAGGAAGTCATTGCCCGCGCCGGATCTGGATACCAGAACATCCTTCGCGCACATCACGGACGCCTTCATGTTCGTGATCTCCTCCGCGGAAATGAATCCGGCTGTCTTCGAATAATCAAACGTTACTTCTTTTCCCATGGTCATACACTCTCCTTTTATCATATTGTCAGGTGATGCCTGTTGTTAACTGCGGCCTGCCGTCCTGGCGTCCGCGCGGCTTACACGGCCGGATCTCAGGCTCTGCCGGGGCTTTCGGTCTCTGGATACAGTATAACATAGTCTGTCCCTTTTTGCGATATGTAATATGCATTTTTTCGCGATTCCTTTTGCGGCTGCCCGGCCTTATCCGGGTTTTCAAATGAACGCGGCGCCGCTCAGGATCCGGCAGACGGAAGGCGCCGTCATTCCAGATACTGCTTTAATATCTCTCCCACCAGATCCAGCTCGTCCGGCGACAGCTCCTTCAGCCATTCGCCGTCCATTCTGTTCTTCTCACGGCTGGCGGCGATCTGCTCCAGACTCCGCCTCAGCTCCTCAGGCGCCGGACGCCCGCTCTCCGCGGCGGGCTCATCCTCTACGGCTTTCAGACTGCTCTTTCTTGACGCCCGCTCGTTACGCCGCAGACTCCGGTTTAACGGGCGGGCTTCATTGCCGAAATCAGGCCCCCGATCCCCGCCGGGATCACGGCCGCCGCTCTCGCCGCCGCTCCGGCTGTTCTCCTCCGCCCGGCTGTCGTCTGCCAGCCGGATACCTTCCGCTGCCCGGCTGCTTTCCGATGCCCGGCTGTTCCTGGCAATACTGCGGATGCTTCCCCGGATCCCATTTCCCGCCGTTTCACGGCTGCTGTCACGGTCACGGACATCCCGATCCGCCAGACTGCTGTCACGGATACTGTCGCGGCTGACGGCCCTTGGCCCTTCCTCCGTCGCCGCGGTCTCCCTCGCCAGCCTGCCCCAGAGGGAATTTTCCAGATAATCCTGCAGGACGCAGATCAGACGCGCATGTTTCTCCGACAGGTTCACGCCCAGATCCAGAACCATCGTCAGAAGTCCCGTCAGAATACCAACCGTCGCGTACAGCACAATATAATATGTATCGCACCGGTACCAGTAAGCCAGAAACGACCCGGCCCCTCCGAGCAGGAAACACAATAACGTCATCTGCCCGGACAGATTGGACCAGCCGTTTAAGCTGATTCCCAGGAAACGGTAGGTTGAAAGCTGCTTTTCCAGATAGACCTGCGTATTGGCGATCCCCTGATTTAAGCGGTATGTATTCTCCGCCTTCTGCTTAAACTCCCGCAGATAGCGGTTTTTCGTGAGTGCCATGTTGTCAGTTTCCCTGATCAGTCTCTTGTAGAGAGTCCGCGCCGTCAGTCTGGCCAGGATCCCCAGCGCACAGACGGCCGCCAGTGCGTACAATGCCTGTCCCGATTCCAGGATTTGAAGCATCATTGTAAAACTCCCCTTTCTATAATAAATGAGCTGCTCTGCCGTCCATGCCGGTCTCCGTCATCCCCTGCGCGCTCACGGATCACGGGCCGCATGTCCGGTCAACGCCATCATTATAGCGGGTGATTTTTGATTTGGGAAGTTAAGAACCCTTAGAATCGTTCGTCAAATGACGACAGGAAACGATTCTAAGGGGGTTGAGAAATATTCTACAGTGTTCGGATCATATCCAGCACCAGTTTTACGCTGTGCTCAATCGCCTTCGCCTCAAATTCTTCATAATCCATCTCCGCGGAATCGTCCGCCTTGTCGGAGATGGCACGGATGATCAGAAACGGGATCCCGTTTAAATACGCCGTTTGGGCGATCGCCGCTCCCTCCATCTCGGTACAGTATCCCGCAAATGTTCCGGTCAGCCATTTCTTCTTCGCCTTGTCGGAAATAAACTGGTCGCCGCTGAGTATGCGGCCGATGTGAACGCCTGTCTCCGGATTCACCTTTTCGCAGCTTTTCCGCGCAGCCTCGATCAGCGCCGCGTCTCCCGAAAAGACGGACGTCTCCATCTGCGGGATCACCCCGACCGGATAGCCAAAGCCAGTCACGTCCATGTCATGCTGCAGCGCGTCGGAAGAAAGCACAATATCTCCGATATTGATCTCCGCCCGCAGGGAACCAGCGATGCCGGTGTTAACGACCGCATCCACATGATAACGATCCGCCAGGATCTGGCAGCAGACCGCCGCGTTCACCTTGCCGATGCCGGAGCGGACGACCACCACGTCCTTTCCGTCGATCCTTCCTTTATAAAAATCCATCCCGGCCACGGTACATACTTCTGCGCTGTTCATGGCCTCCTTAAGCGCCGCGACCTCCTGGGCCATGGCTCCGATAATTCCCAACACAGCGGATTCCTCCTGCTATTTTCTCATTTATTTTCTGCTTCTTTTTCCATGTGACGGCAGTCCTCCCGGCATCCGAAAATTCCGCCCCCCCGACCTGCATACCTGCCGGCAATAACCGGCTCTCAGCCGTCACCTTCCGACAATCATCCGGCTGGCTCCCGGCCGTCATCTTCCGGCAATCGTCCGGCTGGCTCTCAGTCGTCACCTTCCGGCAATCATCCGGCTGCCTCCCGGCCGTCATCCTCCGGCAATCGTTCGGCTGGCTCCCGACCGTCATCCTCCGGCAATCGGCCAGCTGTCTCCCGGTCGTCACCTTCCGGCAATCATTCGGCCGGCTGTCGTCAACGCATCCGCCAGCGCCGCGAACTGCGCAAGGCTCAGCGTCTCCCCGCGTACCGCGGGCTCCAGGCCGCAGGCTGCGATGGCCGCTGCGATCCTCTCCTTCGGAAATGACAGCTCCGCCGCGTTGCCAAGCCCATTTAACAGTGTCTTCCGCCGCTGGTTAAAGGACGCGCGGATCAGCTTAAACATCAGCTCCGGATCCTTTACCTCCACGGAAGGCCGCGGCAGCTTCTTAAGACGAATCACCGCCGACCCCACCGCCGGGCGGGGAATGAAGCAGTTGGGCGGCACATTGGCCACGATGTACGGCTCTGCGTAATACTGAACTGCCAGCGAGAGCGCGCCGTAGTCCTTACTGCCGGGGCCGGTCTGCATCCGATCGGCTACCTCTTTCTGAACCATGACCGTAATATTATCGACCGGAGCGCTTCCCTCCAGAAGATTCATGATGATCGGCGTGGTAATATAGTATGGCAGGTTCGCGACTGCCTTCATGGGCCGCCCGCCGCCGTACTTCCGCGCCATCTCCGCAATATCCACCTTCAGGATATCCGCGTTCAGCACGGTTACATTCTCATAATCCGCCAGCGTCTCCTTAAGAATCGGTATCAGGTTCGCATCGATCTCCACCGCCACGACATGCCCGGCGCTCTCCGCCAGGTACTGGGTCATAGTGCCGATGCCGGGGCCGATCTCCAGCACGCAGTCTTCCTTCGTCACCTCTGCCGCCCGGATGATCTTGTCCAGAACATGGGTATCAATGAGGAAATTCTGGCCGAATTTCTTCTGGAACATGAAATTATATTTCTGAATGATCTCGATCGTGTTTTTCGGATTGCCAAGCACCGGCATGTTATAAGATCCTTTCTTCAAAGTCTATCATGGTTTCTGCGGCTTGACCATATCGCCGGTCATATGCTGCTATGCTATTCTGTCCTGTGCGGCTCTCTGATTCAGCGATGCCTGACAAAGCACAAGCCCATATGCCGGCCGGCATACTCATAGCCGTCTGGGTCTTTCTCATCTCCGCGCGTCCCGCTGATTTAGCAGCGCACAAAAAACGCCTTCCTCACGCCAGCCGGTACATCCGCCGCGCGTTCGCCTCCGTCACCGCGGCGACTTCCTCCTCCGGGATCCCTTTGATCTCGCTGACCGCCTTTACCACCAGCGGCAGATACAAAGACGAATTCCGTTCGCCCCGGTGCGGCGTCGGAGCCATATAGGGGCAGTCCGTTTCCAGAAGAAGCCGGTCCATCGGCATATACGCCACGACCTCCCGGAGCTTCTTCGCGTTCTTAAAGGTCAGAACCCCGCCGATGCCCAGATAGAATCCCATATTCAGATACTCGCGGGCCACTTCCACGCCGTAAGAAAAGCAGTGGATCACGCCGCCCACATCCGCCGCCTTCTCCTCTTTTATAATATCCATCGTATCCTTCGCGGCGTCCCGGCTGTGGACGACGACCGGCAGTCCCACCCGGCGGGCCAGCCGGATCTGCTCTCTGAACCAATGCTTCTGGACTTCCCGTTCCGGTTCGTCCCAGTGATAATCCAGGCCGATCTCTCCAACAGCGACGGTCTTCGGGCAAGCGCACATTTCCTCCAGCCATTCCATCTGCGTTTCGTCAAGCTCTGCCGTATCGCTGGGATGCACGCCCACGGCGGCATAAATGAACGGATACCGCTCCGCCAGTTCAAGCGTAGTCTTTGTCGACGCGATGCTGGCTCCGATATTCACCACCGTGCCGACGCCGGCCGCGTTAAGTCCGGCCAGCAGTTCTTCCCTGTCTTCCTGAAACGCGTCATCATCATAATGCGCGTGGGTATCGAATATCATATTTTCCGAAGCTCCCTCTTAATAACCGGCTCTATCTCCCGGCCGCGGCAGTTCCTACCGCCACAGCGCCATGCAGATTCCATACAGGATCAGAAGATGTACCGGATAGATCGCGTAAAAGAAATATTTCAGCCGCAGCCTGCCGCGCTCGCCGTTATACATCTGTATCGGCACAAACGCCAGCGGCGCCGTGGTCTCCCAGGCGACCAGCAGACAGCCGATCAGCGTACGGATCCATCCGCAGTTCCGGAACGCGTACAATACCACAATGAAAAACACGCCGAACGCGCCGTAATCCGTATGGAGCACATCGCCCAGCATTACAAAACAGAACGCCGCCGTAAGGCCGACCCAGCGGCTGCTCATCCGTTTCTCATAATAATCGATCGCCATGATCGCCAGAAGTCCTAAAAGCAATGTAAAAAATACGTTCTGGTGAGCAAAGTCGCACCAGGAATGGAAAAACGCCAGATCAAACGGAATCTCTGAAAGCAGCGCGAACATTCCCAGCCGCAGCGCGTATTTTCCGGGATTGCGGGTGTGCACAAAACCTTCCGTAATCAAAAAACAGTAGATCGGAAATGATATCCGGCCGATCGCCCGCAGCACACTGTCCACGTTCCACCAGTACAGCGCAGTCTCGTAGGAGATGTTCAGTACCCCCGTATTGTATCCCTCAATAACGCCCATTTCCAGAATCGCGGCGCCGATATGGTCAATAATCATGGTAATCAGCGCGATCATCTTAAGCGCGCTGCCGCTCAGCACCTGGTAACGGGGCCGTGCCGTTTCGGGCACCGACTCTGGTGCTGCTTCCTGTGTCGCTTCCGGCATAAGCTTCAGCTCTGATGCTGCCTCTCCCGACGTTAACTTCGGCTCCGGCGCTGCTTCCTGCGGCGCTGCTTCCTGCGCCGCTTTCTCCATCAGCTTCGGCCCCGGCGCTGCTTCCGCCGAAAACCGCTCCCACGCAGGTGCCTCCTTCGCCGGACGCGTCTCCGTTTCTTCCTTCCGGTACATCTCATTTAAGACTTCGTCCATTCCATCACCCCCGGTACATACTTTCTTCTTCCCGGACGCAAAATTCCAACGCTTTTCTTCCAGACCGCCTGCCGCCGCAGACGGCAGCACGGCGGCATACCGCAACCATTTCCGATATGCCGCCGGCTATGCGATTTCCGTTTATGATCCGGCCGTCTGTCAGCAGATCTCCGCTCCCGACGGCATATCCTTCTCCGGCGTCATCAGGGCAAGATTACCATCCGCATCCTCGGCGCACAGAAGCATCCCCTGGGATTCCAGGCCAGCCATCTTGCGGGGCGCCAGATTCATAAGAACCATGACCTTCTTCCCTACCATCTGCTCCGGCGTGTAATGGGACTTGATCCCGCTTAAGATCTGGCGAACCTCGCCGCCGATCTTCACCTGACTGCAGAGAAGCTTCTTCGACTTCTTTACTTCCTCGCAGGCAATGATCTCGCCCACCGCAAACTGCAGCTTCGCAAAATCGTCATACGTGATCTCCGGCTTCGCCCAAACGGCTGCCTCCGGGGCGGATCCTCCGGCTGTTCCGTCCGCGGCCGCTGTATCGCCCGCCGCTTCTGCGGTTCCGGCTTTCGCGCCCACCGGCTGTCCGTCCGCCGCTTTATCCGCGCCTGCCTTTCTTTCCGCCGCGCTTCCGGCCTCAGAACCCGCCGCTCCGCTTCCTGCCGCGCTCTCGGCCGCCTGCGCCGCTTCCCACTCCGCGTTCATGGCGTTCACCTTCTCCATAATCTCATTCACATCCAGTCTGGCGAACAGGATCTCCGGCTTCTCCGTCACTTTATTGCCGTCCGGATACAGGCCGAACTCATCCATCTGCGAAAGCTCGCGTTTCTGCGTATTCAGCTGCGCCAAAATCTTCTGCGAGGTCTCCGGCATGAACGGCTCCAGAAGCGACGCGCCGATGGTGATCGCTTCCGTCAGATTATAAAGCACCTCCGAAAGCCTCTCTTTCTTTGCCTCGTCTTTCGCCAGCGTCCACGGCGTCGTTTCATCAATATACTTGTTACTGCGGCGGAAAATACCGAAGATCTCCGTAATGGCGTCCGCCACCCGCAGCTCCTCCATCTTCGCGTCCACCTTCTTCACGGCCTCCAGCACCGTCGCCTTCAGATCCGCGTCCATTTCTTCCGCCGCGCCGGTCTTCTTCACGACGCCGCCGAAGTACTTATTCGTCATGGAAATGGTCCGGCTCACCAGGTTCCCCAGGATATTGGCAAGATCGGAATTGAACCGCTCCACGATCAGCTCCCAGGTCACGTTGCCGTCATTGTCAAAGGGCGTCTCATGCAGCACATAATAGCGCACCGCGTCTACGCCGAAGAAACGCACCAGATCGTCGGCGTAAATGATATTACCCTTGGACTTGCTCATCTTGCCGCCGCTCATCATCAGCCACGGATGCCCGAACACCTGCTTCGGCAGCGGCAGACCCAGCGACATTAAGAAAATGGGCCAGTAAATCGTATGGAAACGGATAATGTCCTTGCCGATCAGATGCAGATCCGCCGGCCAGTATTTTTTGAACCGCTCGGAGCTGTCGCCGTCGCAGTCGTAGCCGAGCCCGGTGATATAGTTGGTCAGCGCGTCCAGCCACACATACGTCACATGCTTCGGGTCGAAGGTCACCGGGATGCCCCAGGTGAACGAAGTCCTGGACACGCACAGATCCTGCAGGCCCGGAAGCAGGAAATTATTCATCATCTCGTTCTTGCGGGACACCGGCTGGATAAATTCCGGATGGTCGTTGATATACTGGATCAGCCTGTCCGCATATTTGCTCATACGGAAGAAATACGCTTCCTCCCGGGCCGGCTTCACCTCCCGGCCGCAGTCGGGGCATTTGCCGTCCACCAGCTGGGACTCGGTCCAGAAGGACTCGCAGGGCGTGCAGTACAGGCCCTCATAGTAGCCCTTGTAAATGTCCCCCTGGTCGTACATTTTCTTAAACACCTTCTGGATCTGGAGCTCGTGATCCTTGTCTGTGGTACGGATGAATTTGTCATAGGAAGTGTTCATCAGATCCCAGATCGACTTGATCTGCGCGGCCACGCCGTCCACGAACTCCTTCGGCGT
>CANPYE010000126.1 GCA_947588005.1 uncultured Lachnospiraceae bacterium
CCAGGGATCCCGCCAGGCGAGCACACGGTTCTGCACATGGGAGAAAAGCCGGTACGCCGCGGCTGCCGCGAGACAGCCGCTTAAAAGCCCCGCTCCCAGCCAGCGAAGATCAGAGGTCGCCGCATACAGCAGGAACAGATACGTCAGAAAGAAGATCAGCGCGCTTCCCAGGTCTTTCGAAAGTACCAGGATCAGCACATGCAGGGCCGCGGCTATGGTCGTTATGACCAGATCCTTAAACTTTACGGAACGGCTCAGCCTGCCGGCTATAAAAAATACATACAACAGCTTCACAAATTCCGACGGCTGAACGGAGAACGCCCCGATCTCGATGGACAGCTGGGCCCCGAAGCTGGTATTTCCGGCCACGCAGACCACGCCGAGAAGAAGGATCCCCACGCCCCCGTAAAGCCAGGTAAGCTTCTTTAAGAAGCCGGCCCTTACGATGACCGCCGGTACGATAAAGCAGATAACGGCGGATACCGCTGTAATAATAAACTGCCGAACCGCCCGGTCATAGTTAAGCCGGGCCAGCATGATGAAGCTGACGCAAAGAAGCATACACATATTGCTGACGATAAGCCTTGACGCCTGCGGATAGAACGCCCGGTAAACATAAATAAAACACAGGAAAAACGCCAGCTGCAGCGCATAGAAGACCGCGGCAGCCGGATCCAGCGTATTGAGGAAGATCACACTGTATCCGATCAGATGCAGAAACAGCATCAGCCGGATCTGACGGCCGCAGATCTTCTTCCTTCTCTGTTCGTCCACGCTGAAATACCGGAAATTTAAGAAGGTGTAAACCGACATGATAAAAAACAGCAAATAGCGCGTCCACGACACGTATACGTGCAGGATGTTCTGTATCATATTCTGATTAAATTCCGATAAATTGATCACCCTGTCCGATCCTTTCCGGCCCCTCCGCGGCCCGCCGGCGTATCTACTCCACGCCGCGCTTCATGTGTCCTCTTGTGTAACCGCCGGGGCGTCCGGCGAAGATCTCATTTCCATGTGGACCGGGCGTGTGTGGTATTCTGCTCATATCCCCATGCGGAACAGGCGCCTGTGACGTCCTGCTCATATTCACACGCTGGGCAGGCAATTGTAACTCTCTGCTCATATCTCCATGCGGTCCGGGCGTCTGTAACGCTCCCGCATAAGCCCTGACGACTTCCGAGAGCTCCTGCGGCGTCTCGTTCAGGAACTGAAGGCGCAGCGCCGCGGGCCGCAGGCTGCGCACCGTATCTTCCATCCCCAGAAGCGACAGCGGCAGCGGATTATAAATCGTATTATAGCAGAACGCGCAGTGATTATATACCGGCAGCTTCTTGCCCGTCCGGTCCTTAAGCGCAAGGAACCCCGGCTTTTTGTCGCAGCCGGACACAGTGCGGCGGACGCACTGGGCCGTAGTCATAACCGGAAGATATCCGTACGCGATCAGTTCAAACGTCTGCGGCATTTCCGTAAGGCTCCAAAGCTCTCCCGCATTCAGCTCCAGCGGGCAGGTCAGTCTCTGAAAGCCCAATCCTGCCAGCGTCTTAGCAGCCAGACGGTTAAACGCATACAGATTGTGATCCGCGTACAAAGGCGGAAGCCTACCGCCGCCATTTTCCGCATACAGTCTCTTAAGCAGGTCCGGTTCCTCCAGAGAACGGACCAGAAAGCCGTCGAAACCCGCGCCGCATAATCTGCCTGCGGACCCGGCGAAAAATTCCGCCGCATCCGTCCGGCAGATCACGGGCATCGCAAGGACGCAGTCCTTTCCCGCGTCATGGCACCGGCGGACCGCAGACTGCCATTCCGCCTGCGGCAACGCGTCCGCCTCGATCTGAATCTCCGCGATCTCCTTCTCTGCTGCCGCCGCCGCGAACTGACCCGCGTCAGACACAAGCGCGTGAAGGATCGGTCTTCCAGCCGCGGACTTTCCGGACTCCCGTCCGGCCGCCGGCGGAAACGCGTCTTCCTCCGCAATATGTGAAGCGTGCAAAGCGCTCTGTCCCTGCCGGCGCTCTTTCCCGCACGTTTCTCCGTATTCTTTCCCGTACTTTTCCCCGCACTCTGTCGCGTCATCAGGCGTCCGGCGGTACGGCCGCAGAAGCGCCTCCTGAAGCTTTATAAGTCCCTCTCTGCGCAGCTCGTTCAGCGCCTTAAGCGGCACGAACAGCTCTCCGTCTGTCCGGATCGCAAGCGAAGCAAATTCAAACGGCGTTCCGCCGGTTTTTCTAAGCTGACTGTCGATCCGCTCTGCCGTCACCGGCTGGTTTTTCGCCGGCTGGACGATCGCTCCGGTGACTGTAACGGTCTCTCCTTCCGCTCCCTCCGGCCATAACGAAAGCGTAAGCGGCTCTCCCGCTTTGGCCGTCAGGCTGCCGCAGATTGTTTCCGTAACCGGCGCATCTACATACGTTCTGTCCAGATAATCGATCAGTTCCTTATCCGTCTGCCGAAATTCCGGCTTTTCCTTAAGAACCAGCATATCCTTTCCGTTATGCTTCCGGTAATATCCATCCGTCTGGCCGCCCCGGTCGAACAGCTTTAAAAGAATCTGCCGGTCCGCGTCATCCACCCGGTATGTGCCGCGGCCCCCGCGCAGATAGAGATCCAGATATTTCCGGTAAATGCTGACCACTCCGGCCGTATATTCGGGACTTTTCATCCGTCCCTCGATCTTAAGGGAAAATACGCCGCTCTCCAGAATATCCGGCAGGATGTCGAGTGTGCAGAGATCCTTAAGACTCATCACATACCGCTCGTTTCTGCCGTTTAAGTACGGCTCCGCAGCCGATCCCTGACAAGCGGATCCCTTCCGCGCCTCCGTTCGCTTCCCTCCACAGTCTGCTCCGGAAGCTATCCCCGTCGCGGCGCCCGTCCTGGAAGCCATCCCCGGCACGGCGTCTGCTCCGCCGATCACGTCGTAGGGCAGGCGGCACGGCTGGGCGCACCGGCCGCGGTTTCCGCTGCGTCCGCCGATCAGGCTGCTTAACAGGCACTGCCCGGAATAGCAGTAGCACATCGCTCCGTGGATAAAGCTCTCGATCTCGATATCCACATTCTCATGAATATCCCGCAGTTCCGCAAGGGACAGCTCTCTGGCAGCAACCACCCGGACCGCTCCCAGCTCCTTAAGGAGCCGCGCGCCGGCGGCTCCGGTAAGCGTCATCTGCGTACTCGCATGGATATGCAGATCGGGAAACCACCGCCGCACCGCGGTCAAAACGCCCAGATCCTGTACGATAACCGCGTCCAGGCCGCGCTCATAGTAAGGAGCCAGATAATCATACAGACCTTCAAGCTCCTTCTCCTTAAGGAGCGTATTCACCGTCATATACAGGGCCGCGCCATGCAGATGGGCATAGTCGATCGCCTCAAGCATTCTTTCTTCATCCAGATTGTCGGCATACGCCCTTGCCCCGAAACGGCTCCCTCCAATATAGACGGCGTCGGCTCCGGCCGAGACCGCCGCCTTTAAGCTTTCAAAGGAACCGGCCGGCGCCAGCAGCTCCGCCCGCGCCCGTCTTTCCCCCGCCTCTATACGATTCTCCTGCTTTTCCTGCCTTCTTTTCTTCATCCGCGCACTCCGTTTTTAAAAGAACATCCCGCAAGCGGATCTCTCGCGGGACACTTTTGTACTATCTGCGATTATGATTCGGATTGTAATTCTGGCCGCCGTAGGAGCCGTTATTTCTCGGGTTCTGCGCCGCCGTCGCCTGAATCGCCCGCAGCTTTAAAAGCTCCTCCCGGCTCTCCTTAAGCTCCGCCTGCGCCTGCGACAGTTCCTTCTCCCTGCGTTCCAGGTCCATCTGCGTCGTCACGAGCTCGTGCTTTAAGCTGTAGCTCTCCTTCTCCATCTCCTCGCAGCGGCGGCTGCTCTCCTCCACCTTCGCCATCGCCTTAAAATAATCGTCGGCAATATTGAGCGCCACCATCACGGCCTGATACTCCTGGCTCTGCCGGGAGAAACGGTCCTGCTTTTTCAGTTCGTTCATCTTGCCTGTGATATATCCCGCAACCTTCTGGAAATATTCCTGATCCTCGGCTCCTCCCAGCGTATAGATCTTACCGTCGATCAGAACTTCCGCATAATTCTTATTGTTCATGGCTTCTGCTCCCTGTATTCATGATTGAAAATCCGATCATGCAAGCGCGATTTCGTCGATCCTGCGAAGTTCTTCCTCTGTAAACTTCGTATTTTGTACCGCGCCTGCATTGTCAAGGATCTGCTGCGGCTTCGACGCCCCGATCAGGACGCTTGTCACAACTTTGTCCCGCAAGATCCACGCCAGCGCCATCTCCGCCAGCGTCTGGCCGCGCTCCGCCGCCAGCGCGTTCAGCTGCCGGATCTGCGCCAGCCGTTCTTCGGTCAGAGCGCGTTCATTTAAGAACCGCCCATCCGTCCTTACGCGGCTGTCAGCCGGAATCCCGTCCAGGTACCGGTCCGTCAGCATCCCCTGCGCCAGAGGGCTGAAACAGATAATGCCCTTCCCCAGCCTGCGCGACGTCTCCTTTAAGCCGTTCTTCTCAATCGTCCTGTTAAAAATATGATAGCTGTTCTGGTTGATCACAAATGGACACCTAAGCTCCGCAAGGATCGCCGCCGCCCGTTCAAGCGCCGGTCCGTCGTAATTGGACAGTCCCGCGTAAAGCGCTTTTCCGCTCTTTACCGCCTGATTTAGCGCTCCCATGGTCTCCTCAAGCGGAGTCTCCGGATCCATGCGGTGATGATAGAAAATATCCACATATTCCAGTCCCATCCGCTTAAGACTCTGATCGAGGCTCGCAAGCAGATACTTCCGGCTTCCGAAATCGCCGTAAGGTCCCGGCCACATATCGTAGCCCGCCTTCGTGCTGATGATCAGCTCATCCCGGTACGGCATCAGGTCTTCCTTTAAGATCCGGCCGAAATTGCGCTCCGCGCTTCCGGGCGCCGGCCCGTAATTATTGGCCAGGTCAAAATGAGTAATCCCGCTGTCAAAGGCCGTAAAGCACAGCTGCCTCATATTCTCATAGGACGCCGTATCCCCGAAATTATGCCACAGTCCCAGCGATACCGCCGGAAGCTTCAGCCCGCTTGCCCCGCAGCGGTTATACGGCATGGTTTCATAACGATTCTCTGCTGCCTGATACATCCTGCAACCCGCCTTTCTTTATCGGATTGATCCCCGCGTCAGCCGTATCTTCCCGAACCGGCGCGCCTTCATTTCCACGCTGGGCTTGTATTTCCATGCGAGCAGGACGCCAGTGACGTTCTGCTTGTATTTCCATGCGGGCAGAACGCCAGTGACGTTCTGCTCGTATTTCTCAGATAGCAAAACACAGGAAAAACTGCCGTCACTCCATCTCCAGTCCCAGATGCCGGTACGCGTTCTCCGTCGCCGTGCGTCCCCTGGGGGTCCGGTTGATGAGACCGTTCATCAGCAGATACGGCTCATAGACATCCTCCAATGTTCCCGCATCCTCTCCCAGCGCCGCGGCCAGCGTATCCAGTCCCACCGGGCCGCCGGAAAACTTCTGAATGATCGTCGTTAAGATCGCGCGGTCGTTATTGTCAAGGCCAAGCTTGTCCACATCCAGCATATCCAGCGCGAAATCGGCGACTTCCTTCGTGATGACGCCATCGTACTTCACCTGGGCAAAATCCCGGACCCGCCTTAACAGGCGGTTAGCCAGACGCGGCGTTCCTCTCGAACGTCTCGCAAGCTCCATAGCGCCTTCTTCCTCGATCGTCACATTCAGCACCTTCGCCGAACGCAGGATGATCGTCTTTAACTCCTTCGGGGTATAAAACTCCAGCTTCTGCACCACCCCGAAGCGGTCCCGCAGCGGCGCCGTCAGAAGTCCCGCCCGCGTGGTGGCCCCCACCAGCGTAAAATGCGGCAGCTCCAGGCGCATCGACCGGGCTGTGGAATCCTTGCCCAGCATGATATCGATCGCGTAATCCTCCATGGCCGGATAAAGCAGCTCCTCCACCTGCCGGTTCAGCCGGTGGATCTCGTCCACAAAGAGCACGTCGCCCTCCTGCAGGCCGTTTAAGATCGCCGCCATCTCGCCGGGCTTCTCAATCGCCGGACCGGAGGTGACCTTCATGTTCACGCCCATCTCGTTGGCAATGATGCCGGCTAACGTCGTCTTGCCAAGTCCAGGAGGGCCGTAGAACAGCACATGATCCAGCGAGTCGCCTCTGGACCGGGCCGCGTCGATATAAACCTTCAGCATGGACTTGAGCCGTTCCTGCCCGATATAATCTCCCAGATACTGAGGCCTAAGACCGGATTCGATCTTCTCATCCTCCGCCGTCAGTTCCGTATTAATGATCCTTCGTTCCATAATGATCTGTCAAACCGCCTTCTTAAGCGCTGTACGCTGTCTGTTCAACATCTTCTGCCGCAGATCGAAGCTCGCCATTCAAATTACGCAGGCTCTCTCCGCCGCCGGCGCCGCCCGACCCCGGTCCGGCTTACAGCATATACCGAAGCGACGCCTTCAGGATCTGCTCCGAAGCCATCTCCGCCGCGCCTTCTACCTTCCGCACCGCCTTCGCCGCTTCCACAGGCGAATAACCCAGAGCCACCAGCGCGTCGACTGCTTCCTTCATCGTCCCGTTCATCCCGGCCGCCTGACGTGTGCCGGCCGGGGCTGCCGCGCCGGACGCATCCTCCGCAAGGGACGGCAGCACATCTTCCATGGACACCTTCTCTTTCAGATCCAGGATCACCCGCTGGGCCGTCTTAAGACCGATGCCGGGCGCCTTCGCGATCGCCTTCGCGTCTCCGGTAACAATCGCCAGCCGCAGATCCGCCGGACTAAGCGCCGAAAGAATCGCAAGCGCCCCCTTCGGCCCCACGCTGCTGACGCCGAGAAGCTGCTTAAAGATCTTAAGATCCTGGCGGCTGCCGAAGCCGTACAGCGTCATCGCATCCTCCTGCACCCGCAGATACGTATAGATACGCACCTCGGTCCCGGCCGGCGGCAGCGTCTCCAGAAGGGAAAGGGGTACATGGATATTATATCCGATACTTCCCGCCTCTACCACGATCACTTCATCGCCCGCTTCTATAAGCGGGCCCTTGATATAGGAAATCATACAAAAATCTTCCCGTCCTTCTCTGACTGTCAAGCATTGCTTCCACTATCTTACCATAATCCCCCGGCCATTTCAAGCGGAAGCGAACAAATATTCTGGTTTTCATTTTCCCCAATATCATTTATAATAGCCTCGAAAACCTGAAACCGCCAGATTTTGACAAATCAATCAAACCGTTCGTCCTAGCTGGCTGTTTGGTATCAATCACCCCAATTTCATAACAGGAGGAAACACATTCTATGGTAAAAATGACGCCGCCCATGGGCTGGAACTCATGGAACACCTTTGGAAATAATATCAGCGAGCAGCTGATCTTCGAGACCGCCGACGCTATGGTAAGGGAAGGGCTTCCCGAAAAGGGCTATGATTATCTGGTTATCGACGACTGCTGGTCTCTGCGGGAGCGGGACGCTTCTGACCGTCTCGTCGCCGACCCGGTCAAATTTCCCCACGGCATGAAGGCCGTCGCCGACTACGTCCACTCCAAAGGCCTCAAATTCGGCATGTATTCCTGCGCCGGCAATCTGACCTGCGCCGGCTATCCCGGCAGCTTCGAGCATGAATTTATCGACGCGGAAACATTTGCCTCCTGGGGCGTGGATTTCCTTAAATATGATTACTGCTACCACAGTCCGATCATCGCCGGCAAATACCTTTACGGCCGCATGGGCTTGGCCCTGAATAACTGCGGCCGCGATATCCTGCTCTCCGCCTGCTCCTGGGGCTCGGACGAGACCCACGAATGGATCAAAACCACCGGCGCGTCCATGTGGCGCTCCACCGGCGATATTTTCGATACCTGGCAGTCCGTGAAGGATCTGGTAAAACAGCAGGACCGTCTCCATCCGTTCAACGGCGTCGGGTGCTTCAACGATATGGATATGCTGATCGTCGGCATGTACGGCAGAGGAAATGTAGGCCTGGCCGGCTGCAGCGACACCCAATACAAGACGCATTTCTCCATCTGGGCGTTCCTCGGTTCGCCGCTCATGATCGGCTGCGATGTACGCAATATGAACGAGGCCACGAAGCGGATCCTGACCAATGAGGAACTGATCCGCATTAACCAGGATCCGGCCTGCCGCCAGCCGTTCAAG
>CANPYE010000127.1 GCA_947588005.1 uncultured Lachnospiraceae bacterium
TGTGCATTATAGCACAGTCAACAGAGTTTTGGCTCTATTTTATTTTGGTTGCGGCCGGAGGTCCGCGCTATGAATAAGGAACGTTTTGAAAAACAGCTGCAGTTTATTCTTGAGATTGACAAGGAGAAGAATATCCTCCGCCAGACCCATTTAAGCGGCCATGGCCGCCGGGAGAACGACGCGGAGCACGCGTGGCACATGGCGGTCATGATCTGGCTTTTGCGGGAATATTCCAATGAGGAGTTCGATCTGGCGAAGGCCATGATGATGGCGCTGATCCATGATATCGTGGAGATCGACGCGGGGGATACCTATGCCTATGACGCGCAGGGGCTGGCGACCCAGAAGGAGCGGGAGGAGAAGGCCGCAGAGCGGATCTTCGGACTGCTGCCGGACGAACAGCGGGGGGAGCTTCGCGGTCTGTTCGAGGAATTTGAGACTTACGCGACGCCGGAGGCCAGATTCGCGCATACGATGGACAACCTGCAGCCGCTTCTTCTGAACAATTCCAACGGCGGCGCCGACTGGCGGGAACACGGCGTCTGCCGTTCCCAGGTGGAAGGCCGCCATAAGACGACGGCGCGGGGTTCAAAGGAGATCAGCGAGTTCGCGATGGGGCTGATCGAGGAGAATGTAAAGAAGGGAAATATACGGGACGAGTAGCGTTGTTTATCGCGAATTTACCTGCTGTTGACCCCAACTGTAGCCATGCTATTTACCCTATTTATCCATGATTTTCTTGCGATTATCTTAAGACGATATTAATTTATCGAAAAACAATAAAAACATATTGAAATACGAATCACCCGGTGCTATAATGCGTAATGACGAGAGTGAAGCGGAGGCACAGGGTGATTTTATTTCCATGCAGGCATGTCGCCGGTGACGCCTTTCATGTATTATGAGCCGCAGGGAGAGGGAACTCCGTGAACGCAGAAACGAAAAGCGCAAGATACAAAGAGCAAGGCGCAAAGAACAAAACACAGAACGAGAAATGCAAAAACATAATATAAAAGAAAGATGAGGTGTATGGATATGGACAACCGGCTGGTTCGGTTTACAAAAGGACTTCTGGATCTGATGTTCTATCTGGGGATCCTGGTGACGCTTGCGGTGCCGGCGCTGTTTCAGTGGGTGGGGAATTATCTGGATGATTTTCGGACTTATTACCTGCCGCAGACGGTGCTTTATATGCTGTCCGGCGCCGCCAGCCTTCTGATCATTCTGGAGCTGCGGCGGATGTTCGCGACGGTGCTTAGGGACGACGCGTTTGTTATGGAGAATGTGGAATCGCTTACGCGGATGGCGTGGTGCAGCTTTGCGATCGCGGTATTTTCGATCCTGCGGCTGCTTTACGCGCCTACGCCCGCTACGGTCGTCGTTATTCTTGTCTTCTTTATCGCCGGACTGTTCAGCCTGGTATTAAGTCAGGTTTTTGAGAAGGCTATCCGGTACAAAGAAGAAAATGACCTGACCATATAGGAGGAAGCGTGTATGGGACGAATTATCATCGATCTGGATGTGGTCATGGCGAAGCGGAAAATGGGACTGACGGAGCTTTCGAAGGAAGTGGATATTACGATGGCGAATCTGTCTATTTTGAAAAATAATAAGGCGAAGGCGATCCGATTTTCCACGCTGGAGGCACTGTGCAGGGCGCTTAAATGCCAGCCGGGGGATATCATAAGATATGAGGAGGAAGGCAATGCGCAGCATTCTTAAAATGCCTTCCGACGACGTGGCAGGTCTGCGAAGCAGGCGTGCCGATACCTTGGATATGAGGAGGAAGGCAATGCGCAGCATTCTTAAAATGCCTTCCGACGACGTGGCAGGTCTGCGAAGCAGGCGTGCCGATACCTTGGAATGAGGAGGAAGGAGGCGCGGAAGCGTGAAGGAGGGAAAAAGTATGGGAAACTCTGAAGAAAGTGTGCTTGTGGGACTGACGGAAGGAGACGGGAAGCCGGTCGGAGTCGCCCCGCTCTCCGAGTCCGAGCAATACGATCTTCAACAACGGGAAAAGAAGCGTATCCGCGACGAACGGCTGCAGCCGATGAAACGAAATTTCCCGTATTTTGCGGGGCTGAGCCTGTTCTTCGCTCTGGCGTATACATTCTGCCTGTATAAGAATCCGGGCGGCATCACCTATCCGCTTTTTGTGGCCGCAGCCTGCCTGTGCGGCGTGCTGGCCTGCCGGAAGCTGGGCCATCCGATGAAGCGGGGGAGCTGGTTTCTGCTGGCGGCAGCCATGGCGCTGGGAATCGGCACCTGCCGGACCGCCGAGTGGTTCCTGGTCGCGGTCAACGGTCTGGCCCTGGTTCTTCTTGGCTGCGTCTTTGCGCTCCATCAGTTTTACGATGACGACGCCTGGAATCTGGGGAAATATTTCAGCGCCATTTTTCAGTATCTGGTTCATGCGATGGGACTTCTGGCGGTGCCGTTTCAGCATCTGGAGAGCTGGCTGGGACGGCAGGAAAATGGGCGGATGCGCCGGGCGGCCATGTTTGGGGCCGGTATCCTGATCGCGGCTCCGGTGCTTGCGATTCTGGTGGTTCTTCTGGGGCAGGCGGACGTGGTATTTTTAAGCTTTGTTCGGGAGGCGCTGGGTCTGCTTAAGCCGCTGACGCTTCTGCATATCGGCTTTATGCTGGCGTTCGGGTTCTTCGCCATGTACTGCCTGACCGGCTGCAGCCTGGCGCGTCCGGTGAAGGAGGAGACGGTTGACCGCCGGAAAGGCGAGCCGCTCATGGCGATCGCGTTCATGGGGAGCATTGCGCTTGTCTATTTGGCGTTCTGCGCGATCCAGATCTTTTATCTGTTTCTGGGAAAAGGACGGCTGCCGCAAGGGTACACGTATTCCAGCTACGCCCGGCAGGGCTTTTTCCAGCTGCTTTTCGTGGCGTGCCTGAATCTGGTCATGGTACTCGCATGCCTTAAATTCATTCGCCCCAGCCGCGTTGTGAATGCAATCCTGACGCTGATCTGCGGCTGTACCTATATCATGCTGGCGTCGGCGGTCCTGCGCATGCTTCTGTATGTGCGTGCGTATCATCTGACATATCTGCGGCTGACGACGCTGTGGTTTATGGCCATGCTGGCTGTGCTGCTTCTCGGCGTGACGGCGATCGTCTGGCGGCCGAAATTTCATCTGTTCCGGTTCGGCCTGGCGGTGGTGACCATTTTCTATATCGGTCTTGTCTGGGCGAAGCCGGGGGAGATCCTGGGCTGGGACTATGTGCGCTATCTGAACCGGGCCCAGCTGACGGAGGAGGATGCCAGGTACCTGTTCCATGAGCTGAGCGCCGACGCGGCGCCGGCCATCGCGGCGATGCAGCTGACCGGGGACGAGGTGGAGAAGCTGGACCGGCGGTACCATGGGATGCAGTCAGAGGCCGGATCTGCTGTGGCGGAAACAGCTGAGGCAGAGGCGAATGGAGCAGAAATGGACAGCGCAGAGACGGACGGCGCGGATATGAATGGTGCAGAGGTACCCAACGCGTGGATGGAATGGTACTATAATCTGCACGCCGGTTCCAATTACCGGGAAATGGGGCTGCGCAATTTCAATTTTGCGCTGGCAAAGGTGAAGGCGCTGATCCCGGACGAAGGCTGACGGTAATTTTGGTAATTTTGCTGCCGGCCGGTTGGTGAATTCTTTCAATTTCGGATACATTTCCGTATAGGAATTCGTAAGAAATTCGCCGCTAAAAAGGTATTGCAAGATTTGCCCGAAGTGCTATAATCGGTTGAAGCGCGGAGAGAGCGGCGTCCGGGCAGCAGGAAAGCTCGTTTGGATACGCCGCCGGGCGGTGCAGACGGCACCCGCGGGAAGTATGCCGCGCGAGGAGGAGTAATCAGATTATGGCATTACAGAGAAAAACGGCCCGGTCCTATGAGATCGATATGTGCAATGGCCCGCTTTTTTCAAAACTGTTGATTTACGCGCTGCCGCTGATGCTTTCTGGCATCCTGCAGCTTCTGTTCAATGCGGCAGACATCGTCGTGGTGGGCCGCTTCGCGGGGAGCGAATCCCTGGCGGCGGTGGGTTCCACATCGGCGCTGATCAACCTTCTGATCAATCTGTTCATCGGCCTGTCCATCGGTACGAATGTGCTGGTGGCCCGGTATTTCAGCGCCCGGCAGAAACGGGACCTGGAGGAGACGGTCCACACGTCCATGGTGGTGGCCGGGATCGGCGGCGTGATTCTGATCGCGGTCGGCTACTTTCTGTCGGAGCCGCTTCTGACTCTGATGGGGACGCCGGACAACGTTCTGCCGCTGTCGGTTCTGTATATGAAGATCTATTTCGTGGGCATGCCCGCGATGCTGGTCTATAACTTCGGAAGCGCGGTTCTGCGGGCCGTGGGCGATACCCGGCGGCCGCTTTACTTTCTGTTCACCGCGGGTGTGGCCAATGCGCTGATGAATTTGTTCTTTGTCATCGTCTGCCATATGGGCGTGGCCGGCGTGGCGCTGGCGACTACGATCTCCCAGTGCATTTCGGCAGTGCTGGTGGTGCGGTGCCTTCTGTTTACGGACGCGGATTATAGGATGGATCTGAAGAAGCTGCGTATCGTGAAACATAAGCTGATCAGTATCGTCCGCATCGGACTGCCGGCCGGCATGCAGGGCGCGGTGTTCTCCGTTTCCAACGTGCTGATCCAGTCGTCGGTGAATTCCTTCGGCTCGGTTGCTATGGCCGGCAACACGGCGGCGTCGAATATCGAGGGTTTCATTTATACGGCGATGAACTCGTTCTATCAGACGGCTTTAAGCTTTGTCAGCCAGAACCACGGCGTGAAGAACTATAAGCGGATCAGCCGCATCATGGTCTATTGTGAGGGTATGGTGTTCGTGATCGGGGCGGTGCTCGGCGCGGGCGCGCTGGCGTTCGGCCCTTCGCTTCTGAGTATCTACAACTCGGAGCCGGAAGTGATCCAATATGGTCTGATGCGGATGTGGATCATCTGCACGACCTACTATCTGTGCGGCATGATGGATGTGTTTGTGGGCGGTTTGCGCGGCATGGGCTATTCGGTGCCGCCGATGATCGTGTCCATATCCGGTGCATGCGCGTTCCGGGTGATCTGGATCTATACAATATTCGCAGCCAACCGAACGCTTCAGACGCTGTACATTTCCTATCCGGTAAGCTGGGCGCTGACCGGCGGGATTCATTTCATCTGCTATCTGGTGATCAAAAGAAAGCTGGAGCGGAAGGACGGATTCGGGGCCGGAGCTGCGGCGGGAACCACGGCCGCGCAGAACGGCGCTATTTCCTGGAGAAAGACGCCGCAGAAGAAGAAACTGCATGATTTTTCCCGAAGCGCCGGATTCCCGGGATTGGTGCGGAAGGTGTTCGATAAGGCGAGATAAAAGCATAAAGCGAGGGAGCATGTCCGGAGGACATGGTACAATCTTTGTGGAGATTGCACCCGCGCCGGTGACGTTCTGCCTGCATTTTTGAAATTTGTACGAAAAGAGTTAAATTGCATACTGACAAAGCAGGAACAGATATTGTATAATACTGACATAACTGCATGAAGTATATGCTGGGTTCCTGACAAATTGGTGAATTGATTGCAAGGAGAAGTGATTATGGACAAAAAAATTCGTTTCGGACTGATTGGCATCGGCGCACAGGGAGGCTCTTACGCGGGTTTTCTGACCGGCAGGGCCGGGATCCCCGGCATGGCGGCGCCCGAATGTCCACCGCACTGCGCGCTGGGCGCGCTCTGCGACATTGACCCGGAGAAGGAGAAGATGTGTCGGGAGAAATACCCTGAGATCCCGTTCTACAGGGACTGGAAGGAAATGGTGGATTCCGACGACGTGGACGCGGTGATCACCACCGTGCCCCATTACCTTCATCATGAGATCGCCATCTACTGCCTGGAGCACGGAAGAAACGTGCTGGTGGAGAAGCCCGCTGGCGTCCGCGCCAAGGACGTTCTGGCCATGAACGCCTGCGCCGCGGCCCATCCCGACGTGGCTTTCGGCATCATGTTCAACCAACGCACCAACAAGCTTTATCAGAAGGTGAAGGAGATCGTGGCTTCCGGCGAGATGGGCCAGATCCGCCGCAGTCAGTGGATCATCAATTCCTGGTGGCGTCCCGACAGCTACTATCAGCAGAGCGAGTGGCGGGCCACCTGGGGCGGAGAAGGCGGAGGCGTCCTGGTCAACCAGGCACCCCATCAGCTGGATCTGTGGCAGTGGATCTGCGGCGTGCCGGTGAAGGTCTACTCGAAGAACCTTAACGGCTGCCACCGGGATATCGCGGTCGAGAATGACGTGACCATGATGGTGGAGTTCGCCAATGGGGCAGTGGGCACCTTTATCACCTGCACCCATGACGCCAACGGCACCGACCGCCTGGAGATCGACCTGGACGGCGGCAAGATCGTGGTGGACAACAGCAGCGTTGCTGCGGTGTACCGCTACGTGAAGGACGGAAAGTATGTGTCTGAGGATGAGCTCAACGCTACTATGGATATGATGCAGGTAGCCCGGCTCACCAGCAGCAATTCCGGAGGCGGCCTCTGCGAGACGGAGACCATCGAGAATACGGACGGCTGGGGCCGTCAGCACACGACCGTCATGGAGAATTTCGCCCTTCACTGCCTGACGGGAAGTCCTCTGCTGGCTCCCGGTTCCGATGGCATTAACGGCGTAAACCTGGCCAATTCCTCCCAGCTGTCCGCCTGGACGGGCCGGGAGGTGCCCAATCCCTGCGATCCCGAGGAGTACGCCAGGGAGCTGGATAAGCGGATTGCCGAAGAAGGGAAGTTCCCTGTCCGCGGATAAGAGGTGAGCTTCATGATAAGAGCGGCAGTTATCGGTCTGGGGACGATTTCCGCCGTCCATCTGGACGCCATCGCTTCCAATCCTAAGATCACGCTGGCGGCCGTGTGCGACACGGACGAGGCGCGACGGGAACAGGCGCCGGACGGCGTACCGTTCTATACCGATTATTGTGAGATGGTGCGCAGGGAGCAGCCTGACACGGCTCACGTATGCCTGCCCCATTATCTCCATTATCCCGTTTCCCGAAAGCTGGCGGAGATGGGGGTTCACGTGTTCTGCGAGAAGCCGGTGGCCTTAAACATCGCCGAGGCGGAGCAGTTCGCGGCCCTGGAGGCGGCCCACCCGGAGGTGAAGATCTGCATCTGTCTGCAGAACCGGATGAATGAGACGACGGTGGAGCTGAAGCGGATCATCGATTCCGGCGAGTACGGCAGGCTCGTCGGTCTCCGCGGCTTCGTGCCGTGGTACCGGGATCCGGAATACTACACCCAGAAGCCCTGGCGCGGCACCTGGGCCGAGGCCGGCGGCGGATCCATGATCAACCAGTCCCTGCACACGCTGGATCTGATGTACTATCTGGGCGGCGAGGTGGAGCGCATTCACGCGATGGCAGGCCAGCTGAATGATTACGGCATCGAGGTGGAGGGCGACGTGGTGGCCAGGATGGAATTTAAAAATGGCGCTCACGGTCTGTTCTTCGCCACCAATAACAACTGGACCAACGAGTCGGTTCAGATTCGCGCGGCGCTGGAGAAAGAGATCTTCCACATTGAGGACAATACCCTTTACCGGATCGGTCCCGACGCTGACCGGCAGGTGATCTGCCGATCTCCCAGATACGAAGGCGTGCGGTTCTACTATGGCGCATCCCACGCGAAAATGGTGGAGCGCTTCCGCCTGGCGGTGGAGACCGGCGGAGACGATTACGTCCATGTCCGGGATGCCGTGATGGTCATCCGGCTGATGGAGACGATCTTTCAGTCGGCGAGGGAAGACCGGCTGATCGGGGTTCTATGAAAGCTTAAGCAATGAAATGGTTAGTCCTAACTGGCTGTTAGGTATCTGACTGCCATGACTTTATCGAGGAGGAGAAAATATTATGGCTGAGAAAGGTCTGATCGGCGTCCAGATGAGCACCATCGCCCCCGCGAAGATGCCTCATTTCGACGCCTTCGAGTCCATGCAGAGACTTACGGATATCGGCTACCACTGCATCGAGATCTCCCAGGTGCCCATGACGCCTGAAAATGTAGCCGGATTCCGCCGTTCCATCGACGAGCTTGGGATGAACGTGTCCTCCTGCACCGCCTCCGTGGCGCCCATGGCGCCGGGAATGCCGGGAGAATATCTGAACGATCC
>CANPYE010000128.1 GCA_947588005.1 uncultured Lachnospiraceae bacterium
TAAACTGGCCGCTTAATATGGCCCTGACTGGCCGGAAAATGCGGCCCTGATGGCCGCGGGAAGTGGCCGTTTGCACAGGGGGATGGTAGGAGTATGAATGATAAATTATTTAATGGCTACGGTTATGTGTACGAGGTCTACAAGACCCGAAGCTTTTCAAAAGCAGCTGAAAATCTGTTCATCAGCCAATCTTCTTTAAGCGCAACGATCCGGAAAATCGAAAACCGCATTGGCGTGGAGATCTTTGACCGCAGTACGATACCCATCGGGCTTACGGAAGACGGCGTCGAATACATCGAGGCCGTAGAGAAGATCATGGACATCGAGCATCATTTTACCTCTCATGTCCAGCAGCTGGACGAACTGATCACCGGCCATCTGGCCGTCGGCGGCAACGGAATCTACTTAAGTCACGTACTGCTGCCGGTAATCTCGGAATTTACGGGTCTCTACCCCGGCGTGCAGGTACGGCTGGTAGAAGGCGCCAGCCAGGATCTGGAGAAACAGCTGTCGGACAGCCTTCTGGATCTGCTGGTTGATAACCGTGTGCTCCCGCGCGAGGACTACCACGGTATTCCGCTGATCGATGAGGACGTCCTTCTGGCCGTTCCCGCCCGGTGGTCCATCAATGAAAAGCTCGCCGCATACCAGCTGAGCGCCCAGGATATCCTCTCGAACCGGCACCGAACCGACGAGATACCGCTCGTCCCGTTTGAAGAATTTACGGGCCTGCCCTTCGTGCTCCAGCATGTGGGCAACGACACCCGCCAGAGATCGGAGCAGATGTTCTTCCATTACAACATAATGCCGCAGGTAGTCATTAAAGTCGATCAGCAGGGCACGGCCCTGACGCTGGCCAGCCATGGGATCGCGGCTACATTTATCAGCGACTGCGTAGCCCGGAACACACAATCGGAGAAGAACGTGATCTACTACCGGCTGCCGCCGGAATTTGCCCGCAGGAACGTGTATATGTTCTATAAGAAGAACCGGCTGCGTACAAGATGCATGGAAGAATTTATCAAGATCACGGAGAATACTGCTTTCTGATGACCTCATCCGGCCGGATGCCGGTACAGCAGCGTTTCTTTTGCGTACGGATACGATACGCCGCCGCACGGAAGACCCTTTCCATGCGGCGGCTGTTTTACGTCCATGCGAGGAGAGCGCCAGTGACGCTCTCCTCGTATTTATACCGGCATAACGGCAGGAGCCGTTTCCCTCCGCGCTGCCGTTCCCGGCTTTTCCTCTGTCAGATCCTCCGCGTCCAGAACCAGCTTCATAGCCCAGGCCGGAACGGATTCATCCTGAAACTGATCCTTAATGAAAATAAACGCCGTGTCATAGGGCGGCATTTTCACCGGATAGATCCCTTTCCCGTCGGTGAAATACAGAAGCCCCTTAAGCTTCGTAAACTCTCCGCGGGCCCGAAGGCCGTTCACGTATTCGAAGGCCGGCCGAAAATCGGTGCCGCCCTTGCCCCGGATCGTAAAATCGCGCATGTAGCGCTCCATCTGCTCCCGGCTGGCGATCCGCTCGTCGGAGCGGACCTGATCGTCACACTGGATAATGTGAATATTGATCTTCTTAAAATAACTTTCCGATTCGCTTAACACCGCGTACGTCTCGTCAAGGAAACGCCGTACCAGCTCTCCGGAACAGGACATGGACGTATCAATGACAATAACAAAATCCTCCACCCGGAAAATCTCCCTGGATTCCAGCGGTTCGATCAGCGGCATATTGCCGTAATGTTCCATGCCGTAGGTATAATAAGCATAGTCAAAGGAGTCGTCATCGACCCGGATTTCTTCCTTCAATACGGCAAATTTCCGCAGAAATTTCTTATAATCGCAGCGTTCCCGGTTCTTGGCGCGGACCTGCTCCAGAAGGCTTCTCTCGTCCTCTGACCGGGATTCCTCCTGCGACATGGCTTCCATCCGGGTCTGCAGCTTCTCCCGGTTATCGTTCCAGCGGCTCTGGCGGGGAACCGCCTGACGCCGCGTATCCTCCTCATACCACAGATCATGGCTGTCCACCAGAAATTCGTCGGCCATGCGCCGATACTGCGCCTCCGTCAGTTCCATCCGCTGCAGCTGCCGGTAAATACCCTCTGCCGTCAGGACCTGCAGCTCCTTCTTAAGACGCAGATAAATGTCCCTGCGGAACAGCGACGGTGAGACATGGACGCATTTCCGGTACAATCCGTCGATGATGAACTCCATCGCGATATCGCAGGCCAGGTTCCAGTAATCGGCAGCCCTTTCGCCGCGGGTGTCCATATGGCAGAACAGGCAGTGGAACACCATATGAAGATAAGCACGGTTTACATAAACCCTTCCGCGGCGGTACAGACCAAACAGGTGATCCGGATTATAGCGAATCACAAAACCGTCGGTTCCGATCGAAGGCATAGCCGGATTCGCCTCATAGCCGAGACAGCTGAGAGACAGATCCAGGAAATGCATATTCAGATAGAGTTCATTGCGCGCCGACGAAAGGATACGGACACAAAGCTCCACCGTGTCCAGCTCGTCAAGCTGCCGCGCCCGGGTCGGGTCAGTCATGAGAATATCTCCTGTTTCGGCTGCTTTTATTATTCCAGATGCCGTTTTATGCTGCCTCTTATCTACAGCGAAAATCGCTTCCTCGCCATGGCCCCCGCAGCGCGCCTTCTGTCCATCAGAAAGCTGACCGCAGCGCCGTTCTGACACGCTCCGGCGATATCCAGAAGTCCCGCGATCATTTCCCCATCGCAGGAAACGTGGGTGAATATCCATTCCAGCGCCTGCATATCGCCGTTTTCCACCGCCCATCCGGCGGCAGCCGCCGCGTGCTCCTTAAGATACTCCCGATAGCGCTCCGCGTACGGCTCCTCCAGCCGGTACGGCTCCATCAGCCTCCCCAGCGCCAGCCGGGCCGTCAGCGCTTCCGGCTCCTGTACTTGAATGTGGGGAAATAAGCTGTCATATTCCTTAAACTGAAACTGGGTGTTGACGAAGGCATTCCGGTACTTCTGACCGCAGCCGTGGGTCTCCGTCACCAGGATCCGGGCAGGCGTGTTCTCCACGGCTTCCTCGAAAAACTCCGGAAAGATGAGGCGAACATGGGTCTGCTGCAAGCCAGTCAGATCATAACGCTGCCGCAAGTCCTCTCTGCTCACTTGTTCAGGCAGATACAGCACCTCCAGCGTCTGCCGCAGCTCCGCCAGCACTTCCCGCATACAGGACTTCCGGCTCTCATCCACATGAAAAATCACCTGCTCCACGCCATAGCAGCCGGTGAATACGCCCGCGCCCCAGTCAAGCGTCGTGCTGTAAAGCTCCAGCTTCTTTAATTTCTCGCAATTATACAGCGCATACGCGCCGACTTTCTCAAGATACGCCGGAAGCCGCAGTTCCTCCAGGCGGCCGCCTCGGAGAGCAGGGATATCGCACCATAAATTCTGATCGGCGGAGGCGGCTGGCGGCTCCGGCCACCAGAATGTTTCGGCCGCCGCATCATTTTCACAGTTCCCATGCACGGAAAACAGATACGGTGCAAGCTCCGTCACCGGAAGCCCGTTTATTTCATCCGGCAGCACTGCCAGCGTGTCCAGACTGCGGCACTCCAGGATGCGTACGCCATCTGCCGAATTCCTGCGGTCTGAACGCCGTGCATATCCGTCCCGCGCATCCCCGGCCCGCGTCAGATACTCGCACAAGCAGATCATTGCCGGTTCGGCTCCATCCCGGCGGCCCGGCGATAGATCGCCTCCATATCCGCTTTCTGCAGCACCCGCACAGTACCCAGATGGTCCTTCGCGGTGATACTGCATTTCTCAGCCAGCTCCCCGATCTGCTCCGGAGTCGGATCGATGCCCAGCTCGTGCATATTCGTCGGCATTCCGATCGACCGATAGAAATCTTCCATCGCCTCGATGCCTGCAAGGATCGTCGCTTCCTGACTTTCGCGCGGCTCTACGCCCAGCACGCGGACAGCCAGCTTCTCAAAACGGTCCGGGCTGTAACTGTAGACGTATCTGGCCCAGCTTCCCCAGACAGCCGTCAGCCCCGCGCCGTGGGCCACGTCAAACATACCGCCGATCTCGTGCTCCAGCCGGTGGCTGGCCCAGTCGCCGCCGTCGGTTCCGCAGCCGGTCAGGCCGTTGTGGGACAGGCTGCTCGCCCACAGGATCTCCGCGCGGGCCTCATAATTATCCGGCTGCTCCATCAGAATATGCGCGTTGCGGATGACTGTCCGCATCAATCCTTCCGCCAGCGCGTCCGTCAGCTCCATGCTGTCGCCGTGGTTCAGATACCGCTCCATCGTATGCATCAGAATATCCGCACATCCGCAGGCAGTCTGATAGGCCGGAAGCGTCATGGTCAGTTCCGGGTCCATGATCGCGAACTTCGGCCTGGAAATGTCGAAATTGCTGCCCCTCTTAATGCCGCCCTCATCCTTCGTGATTACCGCGGAATTGCTCATCTCGCTTCCCGCAGCCGCGATCGTCACGATCGCGCCCACCGGCAGGCACGCGGTCGGCTTCGCCTTGAAATCATAAATATCCCAGACATCGAAATCATTGGCGACGCCGTAGCCGATCGCCTTAGCCGAATCGATCACGCTGCCGCCGCCCACGGCCAGCAGGAAATCCACGCCTTCCGCCTTACACAGTTCGATTCCCTTATAGACCAGAGACAGCCGTGGGTTTGGCACCACGCCGCCCAGCTCCACATAGGCGATCCCTTCCGCGTCCAGGATCCGGCGCACCCGGCCCAGAAGGCCGGACCGCTCCGCGCTGCCTCCGCCGTAATGCAGCAGCACCTTCGTCGCTCCCTGCTCCTTAAGAAGCTCGCCCAGTCTGTCCACGCTGCCCTTTCCGAACGCTACCTTTGTTGGCGTATAATACGTGAAATTAAGCATGATTTCTGTCTCCTTTCCATAATTGATCCGCGCACGACCGGTTAAATTAAAAATAACGGGAAACCTATAAAATCAATGGTTTCCCGTTGGTCTTATAAGAGAAGAGCAGGTGATGGGAATCGAACCCACGTATCCAGCTTGGAAGGCTAGTGTTCTACCATTGAACCACACCTGCGTCTGCCTTGGACCGGAATCGAACCAGTGACACGAGGATTTTCAGTCCTCTGCTCTACCAACTGAGCTACCAAGGCATTTCTCCGAACAGGTTGTATTTTACAATATTTTAGAATGGGTGTCAATGGGTTTCATCCGGCCGCGGGCAGATTTTTCAGGAATTTTAGCAGCAGCCGTGCTGCCGCCAATCTATTCTCCGGCTCCTCACTCGCCGGCTCTATTCTCTGGTTTCTCACTTGCCGGCTCGCTCCATCCCTCCGGCAGGCGGAGTCATGGCCTCGTGTTCCTTCTTAATCTCCTCATACAAATGATAAAACGTCCAGTGACTGTTATGTTCCGTAACGACCGCCTTCAGCGCAATCCGCGGAACGCCGGCTTTGCGCAGATTCAGAAGAAGCTCGTCGATGCGGCGGCTTGTAAAGTTATGCATAACAAGGACCTCGCAGGGGATGGGCGGGACAGACTGGGACCGGGCGGCAGTCTGCGTTCCGGCAGCCTGTGTCACGGCGGTCTGTCCAATGCAAATCGCAGTTTCCATTTCTGCCCCTTGGGGAAACAGATCCCGACGCTGGCCGCACACCTGAACTGCGCTCCCCGCCTCCGGCTGCAGCGCTTCCATTTCGGATGCTTCCGAATCTGCACTCTCCGTCTGCTTTGTCTCCTCAAACCCTGGCAGCCCGGCCAAGTACCCGATCTGCTGCACGGTCTGCTCCGGGGAAATATTTTTGATCCGCACGCCCATACGCACGAGAATACCTTTCAGCTTCGCCACATTCGGCGTGTCCGCCGGCGTGTAATATAGAACCATCTCTCTGTTCATCGGAAATACGCCTCCCGGATAAATTTACATCACAATATATCTTTGCCGCTCGGTGCCGGATATCTGTTATCTGTGGCTTTCACAATCGATCCCGATCTCTTTCAGGATCCCGCATAGCGCATGGTACTGGGCGCCGTACGCCTCGGCGCCGGTCTGGAACCGGTTCTTCAGCGAACCATTTCCCCCGTCTTTCTCCAGGGACGCAAATGTAGAAAAAATCGCCAGATGGGGTTCCAGCGTCAGAAATCCCTCATATCCGTCCCGATTGACGGCCTGATCCAGAATCTCCCGGATCCGCCCGTCGCCGGTACCGCACAACACGTTCTCATGGCTGTTATACAGCGCGTCCTTTATATGGACATAGGAAATGTAAGGCTTCAGCATATTCCAGCACACCGCCGGATCCTCGCCGCACTGGACAAAATTCGCGAAATCATACGCGCTCCGCATGCCGCCGGGCGCGAACCGCTCCATGATCTCCACACATCGGCTGCCGGTGTCGCCGTAAATGCCTTTCTCATTTTCATGGATCAGGGTCACTCCGTACCGCTGTCCGATCTCCAGGAATTTCTCCATCTTCCCAAAGACTGCGTCCCGGTAAGCCGCCGGATCCTCGCCCTTCGGCATAAAGAAGCTGAAGATCCGCACATACCGGCAGCCGAAGATCCCGCACATCCGGCAGATCTCGTCCAACTGCGCCAGCTGCCGCTGAAATCCTTCCTCGTCTCCGATATCCACCTTGCCGATGGGAGAACCGATGGACGACACCTTAACCCCTGCTTTCTGCAGCTTCGGGAGAAGCTTCTCCCGCGCTTCCTCCGCCGTATACTCCGCAATGCCGCGCCCGTCCGCGGCCCGCAGGCAGATGTGATCCATGCCCAGCGCCGTTACCGTCTTCAGCTGTTCTTCGAAATCCACGCAGATCTCGTCGGCAAAGCCGGAAATGATGATGTTGTTTTTCATTGTGAGCATCCTCCTTGTATATGGATTGTTATATTTCATTCTTAAAGGAATCCTTATATAACATAACTTGACTGAAAGCTGCCCTAAATCATACTAATTGACATTTTTGTCCCGCAACGACCAGGCAGCCGCGCCCATTCCAGTGCCAATAGTCTCGTAAAAACAGGTCTGTTCTATATTCTCGGCCGCTCTCCGGTCAGCCGCTCCGCCAGCGCCAGGCACCCTTCCAGCACGTCCGCGTAGGTCGTCTCGAAATCCCCCGTATACCACGGATCCGCGATATCCCGCGGATGATCTGTGAAATCCAGCAGCTTAAATATCTTCCCGTCCGGGTCGCCGCCCGCAATCCGCAGCATATTGCGGATGTTCCACTGATCCATTCCGATCAGATAATCATACTCCTGATAATCCCGCCGCGTCATCTGCCGCGCATACTTGCCCGCGGTAGAAATGCCCTTCCGCTTAAGCAGGTCGCGGGTTCCGTGGTGGACGGGATTGCCGATCTCCTCGGTGCTGGTGGCCGCGGACGCGATCTCAAACTGGTCCGAGCGGTGAAGACGGGCGATGATGTCTTTGAAGACGAACTCAGCCATGGGGCTGCGGCAGATGTTGCCGTGGCAGATAAATAGTATTTTTACCATCTTTTTATATCTCCATATAACTCCTGTATTTCTTCTCAAATGCCCAATATTGCAGGATTTTTCGCTATTTTCGCTTTCCTGCGCTTCCAAAATCTCTTCTCAAATCTTCCCGTATTTTCTCATGTTTTCTCCTGCAATATTGGTAAAATCATTGGTAAAAATCAGCTCTTTACCAATGGGCTTTCAAGCCTCCGCCACGCGGAGCAGTTCTTCCTTCACGTCATCGAACTGCACGTGGGTATAGGTGTTCAGCGTCACGCTGATGTCCGAATGCCCCATGATATACTGTAAAGTTTTAGGGCTCATTCCGGACTTTGCCATGTTGGAACAGAACGTGTGTCTGCATACATGAGGAGTAACCTTCGGCATCTG
>CANPYE010000129.1 GCA_947588005.1 uncultured Lachnospiraceae bacterium
TCACTGGTTCCAACCGCCTCCCAACCGGCGGCCATGGAACCCATTGCGCTTCCGAGCGAAAGCGCCGCTGTCAGCGCTGCTGCCATTACTCTTTTTCCCTTCATACGCTCTCCTTTTCTTGACAGAAATTGTTTTTGCCTGTCGGCCTGTCTGTCATTACTCAGCCAATATAACACACACGTTTTGAAATTGCAATAATTTTTTGCCTAAAACCGACATTTTGCATTCATGATACGTTAAAAACGAGTTCCAAACCGCCGGCTGTCTCTCGCAGAGGAAAGAAGGCCGGCCGTTCAAGAGGGGTTTTGTTCGGCGAATGGAGCGCCAGCCGAAGGCTGCCGTCCTTTGCCGCAAATAGCATCCCGTGACCGCCGTTTTTTCCGAAAAGCGGTTCTGCAGACTGGAGCCATTCTCCGTCGATCTCCCCGTTTTTGCTGCAGGCCGTTCCCACCGCGTAGCCGTCGGGACCAAAGCTGGACCAGAGCATAAAGAGCCGCCCGTCCGCGAAACGGTGCAGGAACGGCCCGTCCGTCACATACGCCTTTTCGATCCGGTGATTCGGATTCCAATGCGGTACGACCCAGGGCGCCTGCGAGGCGGTAAAGAGCACCCGCGGCTCTCCCGCGGCCGCCCGCAGATCTTCTGTCAGCGGTACCGCACAGACAGCGCCGTCGCCGGTCTGCACCCATTCATGGCAGAACACCATGGAAGCCTTTCCATCCGCCGCCACATAAAGCGTGCCGTCCAGACACTCCCAGTCCGCGGGCGTCACCGGGCCGTCGCTATGGACCGCAAACGGTCCCAGGGGATTGTCCGCTTTCAGGATCTGCGTTCCCCGCCGCCGCTCGGCGCTCTTAAAAGACGCCAGAATATAGTACGCGCCGTTGTAAATATGGCATTCCGGCGCCCAGTAATTCCGGTCCGCCCAGAACCCCTCCGGCTTATGGAACACCTCGACGGGGCCGGTCCATTCCTCCAGATCGCGGCTGCAATAGCAGTCCAGTCCGTCGTCTTCGCCCCAGCAGCGCTTCGCCCGGGTCCCGTACATATAATAGATTCCGTCCGCTAAAAGCACATACGGATCCCGGATATTGATCTCGCTCAGCCTCATAACCTTCCCATCCTCTCCCATTATCCGATTCCGCCGCGAAAACACATTTCTTACAAAACGCTCCCGTTTACAAGGCGCCGGCTCTATGCCGGCAAACGCGCTTCCTCGATCATCGCCGCGCATTCTGCCGCCAGCGCGCGATCCTTTCCGGACAAGCCCATAAGCGGCGCGCGCACGCTGCCGATGTCCGGTCCGCCCTGTATGCGGAGTATCTCCTTGGCCACCGCGTACATATTGCCTTCCCCGGAGCACATCTTATAAATGACCGCGCAGATCCGGTCCTGCAGCCGCATGGCCTCCTCGCGCTTTCCTGAAAGCGCCAGCTTATATACCCGCAAAAACACTTCCGGCATGACGCCGTAGGTCCCGCCGATCCCGCCTGCGGCCCCGGCCGCCAGTCCTGACACAAACTGCTCGTCGGGACCGTTGAATACAAATACGCCCTCGTTTCTGAACATCTGGATATCCTGCACGAGCAGCGACGAGTTCTTCACGCCGACCACGCGGGGATTCTTCTTCATTTCCTTAAGAAGCGGCACGGTCAGGGCCGTTCCCGCCATCTGGGGGATATTGTAAATAATGAAATCCGTGTACGGCGCGGCCGCGGAAATGTCGTTCCAGTACGCGGCGATGGCACGCTCCGGCAGATGGAAATAAATGGGCGGGATCGCGGCGATCGCGTCCACGCCGAGACTCTGCGCATGGGCGGCCAGCTCGCGGCTGTCCCTTGTGTTATTGCAGGCCACATGCGCGATGACCGTTACCTTGCCGGCCGCCTCCGCCATTACATTTTCAAGGAGCAGCTTCCTCTCGCTGACGCTCTGATAGATGCACTCGCCGGACGAGCCGCCCACATAGAGGCCGTCGACGCCCTTGCCGATCAGATAGCGCGCAAGCTTCCGCACCGCTTCCGGACTTATATTCCCTTCTTTGTCGTAGCACGCGTAAAACGCCGGAAATACGCCCTGGTATCTGTCGTTCTTCATAGTCGGATTCCTTTCTTCCGCCGCAGGGCTTCCGGACTACGGTCTTTATGTCCCGCAGGCGGCCGCGGCGCTTTTGCAGTTTCCGGATGACATTTTCCGCCATCCGTATTATAATTTAATTATACACAAAACCCCCGGCTTTTCAAGAAAGGATTCAAAAATGAGAACACCGCTTACCGAGATCCTTGCCGCCACGAAGAAAAGTTTAATCGTGTCCTGTCAGGCGCTTCCGGGAGAACCGCTGTACGACGCCAAGCGCTCCTTAATGCCCTATATGGCCCTGGCCGCCATGCAGGCCGGGTGCCGCTGCATCCGCACGAGCAGCGTCCGGGATGTGACGGCCATCCGCGAAGCCACCGGCCTTCCGTGCATCGGACTGATCAAACGGGCCTATGAGGGCTTCGACGCCTATATCACGCCGACCATGCGGGAGGTAGACGAGCTGGCCGACGCCGGGGCGGACGTGATCGCTTTGGACTGCACGTTCCGCGCCCGCGGGGACGGCTCCACGATCTGTGAATTTCTGCGGGATATCCGCCGCAAATACCCGGACATTCCGCTGATGGCCGACGTCTCCACCCTTAAGGAAGGCATCTCCGCCTGGGAATGCGGCGCGGATCTGGTGGGGACCACCCTGAGCGGCTATACGCCTTACTCGCCCCATACGGACGGCCCGGACTATGAACTGGTATCCGCACTTGTGAAAGCGCTGCCGATCCCGGTCATCGCCGAGGGACGGATCCACTATCCCGATCAGGCCGTGAAAATGCTCCGTCTGGGCGCCCACGCGGTCGTGGTAGGCGGCGCGATCACGCGGCCGCTTGAGATCGCCCAGCGCTTCTGCGGGGCGATCCGCGATATGCAGGAATAAAGAAATAGACGCACGCTCCCGGCCGTCTGCCGGGCAGAAGCAAGCCTGTTTTAAGGGGGAATTTATCAAATGAAACTACTTGTCTTCGACATCGGCGGAACCGCCATCAAATACGGGATCTGGGAGAACGGACAGATTAAGGACGCATCGGAGGTCCCGACGCAGGCATGGCTTGGCGGCCGGCATATCATGGATACGGTGATCGATCTGGCCGAACGCATAAACGCCCGCCTGTTAAAGGCGGGCGGCGGCAGCGACGCGTCAAACGGCGGACGCGATGCAGACACTGGCGGACACCTGGCGCGCAGACGCGATGCAGACACTGACGGACGCCTGGCGCGCGAACGCGATGCGGACACTGACGGACGCCTGGCGCGCGGACGCGATGCAGAAGGCGGAGCCGCGGCCGCGGCCGGAAGCCTGTGCGCCGGCTTTTGCTTCGACGGCATCGGCGTAAGCACCGCCGGTCAGGTGAATACCGCCGAAGGCTCTATCCTTTACGCCAATGAAAATATACCGGGCTACACCGGCTTTCCGGTCCGCCGGGTACTGGAAGCGCGCTTCGGCGTGCCCGTCGCCGTCGAAAACGACGTCAATTCCGCGGCTGTCGGCGAAGCCGTTTACGGCGCCGCGAAGGACATTCCCAGCTTTCTCTGCCTGACCTACGGCACCGGTATCGGCGGGGCCATTATCGAAAATGGGACCGTTTATCACGGCTGCGGCTGGTCCGCGGCCGAATTTGGCTCCATCGTGACCCATGCCGGCGATAAGATCGCAGGCCGCTCCTTCCTGGACGGCTGTTATGAGCGCTACGCTTCCGTCACGGCGCTTGTGAACGCCGCGATGCAGTACGACAGCCGGTTAAACGACGGCCGGAAGATATTCGCCGCGCTGGATGATCCCTGCGTCATGCGGATCCTCGACGCCTGGATCGACGAGGTCTTATGCGGCCTTTCGTCTGTCATTCACAGCTTTAATCCTTCCTGCGTGATCTTAGGGGGCGGGATCATGTCCCAGCCGCTGATCTTTGAGAAGATCGCCGCGCAGAGGGACCGGTTTATCATGCCGAGCTTTAACCATGTACAGATCCGCCCGGCGCTTTTGGGCAGCCGGGCGGGGTTATCAGGAATCGGTTATCTTGCCTCGTATCGCAGTCCGAAGCCGTAATCGTACGTATTTCCTTCCGAATCCGTATAGGCTTCCATATCCAGGGCTACATCCTCGCACTGACGCTCGACCGTCTCCATATCCTTCGGCATCTGCACCGGCAGGCGTCCGGTGGGATTGTAATTGCCGAATACCACATCCAGAACCGCCGCCTTCGAGATCCCAAATTCTGCGACAATGCCGTCCGCAGCCGCTTCGAACTCGCTCATCACAAACGGGTTATTGACCGTTGCGCAGACGATCACAGGCTTGTCTCCCATCCGCTTCCGGCATTCCAGAATATTGTCCAGATCCGCCTCATTGTAGGCGGTATTCGTCTTGCCCAGATAGCTTCGGTTGGTGAAATTCTCCCTGTGGTCGCCTCCGGCAATGCTGACCGGCCGGGCCGCTGTGGCCGTATAGGGCCGGTACTGCAGCGTGATCGGAAGGTATCCGTTCCCGCCGTTTTGTGCGTCCTCCTTCGAGTACGGATTGCACGCCGGGCTTTCGATGAATACCAGCGCCGCGTCCGCCTCTGCCGGGTCGTCTGCCCGGACGCCGAAACGGGCAGGCAGTCCGTCCGGAAGCGGATCCTCCGTGTACGCGGGAACATCCGTCCGGATAAAGGATTTGGACGCGCGGATGCTGCGGTTCGGCACGTACACCTTCAGCCCCTTTTGCAGAGGAAGGACCGGCCTGCCGGTATCCGCGGATTTCCGGTTCTTTAAAAGCACCACCGACTTAAGCTGCGCCTCATAGCCGTGGGAACAGAATTCTTCACATCCCACGACCTGCGCCGAATGTTCCGGATCCAGATACGGATCCTCGAACAGTCCGCACTGGAAAATATTCTTGAGAAGCCGGGCCGCGGACAGCTCCATCCGCTCCCGCATCGGCTGTTCTCCGTAACGCTCGCAGCCGATCCGATACGCCTCGACGACCGGCGCCGAAGCGCTGTTTCCGCCAAACTGGTCCACGCCGTTTACAATCGCCAGCAGATGGCGCTCCGCCTCGCTTAGATCCTCCACGCCGTAGCTGTGGCTGGCCAGCACGTCGATCTTCGGGTCCGCGTCGCCGGTGACGCCCCAGTCGGTGCAGACCACGCCGCGGTAATTATATTTGCCCCGCAGCAGGTCATGGATCAGATACTCGCTGTAGGAATTGCCCACATTCTTCCCGTTCTTTGTATCCGCTCCCCAGGAAACCGTGTAATACGGCATGACCGCCGCGGCGGAGCCGGTCGGGCCGTCCAGCTGAAAGGCCGCTTCCGTAAAAGGCTTTAAATGCTCCTCAAAATTTCCGCCCGGATAGACCGCGAACTTGCCGTACGCGTAATGGGCGTCGCGGCCGCCCTCGCCGCTGCCGCCGCCGGGCCAGTGCTTGACCATCGTATTGACGCTGTCCCGGCCCCATCCGCCGCGGCCGCCTTCCGTGGTCTGCATCCCGTCGCAGTAGGCCTTCGTCAGCTTCTTCGCCATGCCGCACTCTTCGCCCAGCGTATCCACCAGCCGCATCCAGCGGGGCTCGGTACAGAGGTCGATCTGCGGTCCGAGGGCTGTCGTGATGCCAAGGGCCCGGTATTCCAGAGACGCGTCGTGGGCGAACTGGGCCGCCACCTGCGGATCGAAGCAGGCCGCAAACCCCAGGCCCTCCGGCCATTTGCTCACGTCGCCGCCGCCGCTTTTAAACTCGGCGCCGCTGGCTCTGGCGCTGTTGCGCGGGTCGGTGGAAATATTCACCGGAATGCCGTGAGGCAGCTTTTCCGCCTGCGCCTGGAGCATGTTATTCCAGCGGGCCGCGGTCTCCGCGTTCTTTACCGTAGTCATCAGAATATGGCGGATATGCTCCTGCTCCAGGTACTCCTTCTGCTGGTCGCTCAGGGCATAGGGCTCGGCCCCCGACTCCTCGTAGGAGCTGCCGCCGAAGGTTCCCGCGAAAGGTCCTCCCGCCACAGGCGGCACCGCCTGATGCGGCGAGTAGAGCATCAGCCCCGCGATCTCCTCGATCGAAAGCCGCCCCGCCAGATCCTTCGCCCGCTCCCACGGTGTCAGACGCCAGTCCTCATACGGCAGAAGCTTGCCGGTCCGTTCCAGATCCTTGAAATACAGTCCGTCCTGTTCGATCAGCGTAAGACCTGAAGCCTCCGACCAGGAAAGGGTCTCCCCTCCGCCGGGCTGGGTCAGGCGGCAGATGCCGTCTTTCGTTGTTCTTGTGCTGTCGCTCATCGTTTGTCGCCTCCTTAGAAAATATTTTATCTGCTTTTATTTTACCGATTTTGCCTGCGGGGCGCAACCTCTTTTTTCAAACAAAAGTACCGCGATCCCCGGGGACCACGGTACTTCATTTCTTTCATTCTGTTTATTCCCGGGTATACTTCCCGGCAGATATCAGAACTTCCCGGCCTTCGCCGCTTCCTCGACGGATACGGCCACCGCAACGGTCATGCCGACCATCGGGTTGTTGCCTGCGCCGATCAGACCCATCATCTCTACGTGAGCCGGAACGGAGGAAGAACCTGCGAACTGCGCGTCGGAATGCATACGGCCAAGGGTATCGGTCATGCCATAGGAAGCCGGGCCGGCCGCCATGTTATCCGGATGCAGGGTACGTCCCGTGCCGCCGCCGGAAGCTACGGAGAAATACTTCTTGCCCTTCTCCTGGCACTCCTTCTTATAGGTGCCGGCTACCGGATGCTGGAAACGGGTCGGGTTGGTGGAATTGCCGGTGATGGAGACGTCAACGCCTTCCTTCCACATGATGGCTACGCCCTCGGTCACGTCGTTGGCGCCGTAGCAGTTGACCTTCGCGCGCAGACCGTTGGAGTAAGACTTTCTCCACAGCTCCTTCACTTCGCCGGTGTAGTAGTCCATCTCGGTCTCTACATAGGTGAAGCCGTTGATCCTGGAAATGATCTGCGCCGCGTCCTTACCAAGACCGTTCAGAATGACGCGGAGCGGTTTCTGGCGGACCTTGTTGGCCTTCTCGGCGATACCGATCGCGCCTTCCGCGGCGGCGAAGGACTCATGTCCGGCCAGGAAGCAGAAGCAGTCGGTGGACTCCTCCAGAAGCATCTTGCCCAGGTTGCCATGGCCAAGACCCACCTTACGTCTGTCGGCGACGGAACCGGGGATGCAGAAGGACTGCAGGCCCTCGCCGATCGCGGCCGCGGCGTCCGCGGCACGGCGGCAGTTCTTCTTGATCGCGATCGCGGCGCCTACGGTGTAGGCCCACTTGGCGTTCTCAAAGCAGATTGGCTGAATGCCTTCTACCATCTTATATACATCCAGACCGGCATCCTTGGTGATCTTCTCGGCTTCCTCGATGGAAGCGATGCCATAGCTGTTCAGAACTTCATTGATCTGTTTGATACGTCTCTCATATGATTCAAATAATGCCATGATATGTATTTCCCTCCTTAAATTTTTGATAACGGGAAACGCAAACTCCGCTTCGCTCCGTTTGCGCAGCGCATAATTTCCCGCTTCGCGTGAAATTATGCTTTATTCCTGTCTCGGATCGATGATCTTGACTGCGTCCGCAACGCGGCCGTACTGGCCCTTCGCCTTCTCCCAGGCGGTATTCGGATCGTCGCCCTTCTTGATGAAGTCGGTCATCTTGCCAAGGCTTACGTACTGATATCCGATGATCTGGTCTTCTTCGTCCAGAGCGATACCGGTCACATAGCCTTCCGCCATCTCCAGATAGCGGGGGCCCTTCTTCAGAGTTCCGTACATGGAACTCTGAAGAAG
>CANPYE010000130.1 GCA_947588005.1 uncultured Lachnospiraceae bacterium
CGGGGAGCAGACGATTCCCCGGCTTCTGGAATATTTTGAAGCCTTGGGCAGCGGGGACGCTTTCCGGCGTATGTGCATTCTGGACGCCCTGACGCTCAACCATGACCGGCATTACGGGAATTTCGGCGTCCTGTTTGACAATGACACGATGGAGATCCGGGCCATGGCCCCTGTTTTTGACAACAACCGTTCCCTGTTCCCGGAGCTGGATGAGGATCAGCTGGCGGAGCCGGACTGGTATATTCAAAAGTGCCGTCCCCGGCTGGGCAGGGATTTTATCGTCACCGCCAGGGGCCTGCTGACACAGGAGATCCGGGCAGACCTGGAGGCGCTGCGCGGCTTCCGCTTCGCCGGGCACCCGAAGATAGAGTGCTCTCCCCGCCGTCTTGAACTGCTCAGCGCGATCGTTGATCGTCAAATCGAGGCGATTTTGGAGTAGACCGTCTTTGCCACGGAAAGAGAAATTCGTGACATTCTTCTATATGGAAAACATTATAATGTGTGATCTGCAACGTCTGCAAGGGCCGGACAAAGAATAGGCCTGACGAGGAGGCCAGAATGAAGATTGAAAGATGGATAGCGGAAGCGACAGAATGTGATTTTAAGGTCGCTCTGGAAACGAGGAGACCCAAAAGCTGGCTCAAAAGCATCAGCGCCTTTGCCAATGGGATCGGCGGAACATTGTTCTTTGGTGTTGACAATGGCAGAAATATAATCGGCTTGGCTGACGCGCAGGCCGATGCGGAGGCAATCAGCCGATTGATAAAAGAGCGGATTACGCCTTTCCCAAACTTTATTTTGACGCCCGAAAGAGAGTTCGGCAGAGACGTTCTGATATTGACTGTGTCTGCGGGACGAACCACGCCGTATTATTACAAAGCTGACGGCGTAATGGAAGCCTATATCCGTATCGGCAACGAAAGTGTAATCGCGCCGGATTACGTTTTGAACCAGTTGGTTTTGAAGGGCATGAACCGCACTTATGATGCGCTGCCTACTGAGTACAGTTTCAAGGACTATGCTTTTTCCAAGCTGAGGGAGAGATACAAGGTTTGGACGGGAAACAGCATGGAGGATAAACTGTTTGACTCTTTTGAAATTCGGGATGAACAAGGCAAGCTGACAAACGCGGGCGCTTTGATAGCAGACGACTCTCCTATACGCCATTCACGCTTGTTCTGTACCCGATGGAATGGGTTGGATAAGAGCGGCGGCATGGTCGATGCTCTGGACAGTGCGGAGTATTCCGGCAGCCTGATCATTCTATTGAATGAGGGCGTCAGCTTTGTGAAGCGGAATATGAAAACGCGCTGGAAGAAAACCGCTGATTCCCGGATCGAGATGCCCGACTACTGCGAGAGAAGTGTTTTTGAGGCTCTCGTCAACGCTCTGATCCACCGTGACTACCTGATTTTAGGCAGCGAAGTTCATATTGACATTTATGATGACCGTCTTACCATCCATTCTCCCGGCGGCATGGCGGACGGAACGCGGATACAGGAACGGGATATAGAGAATGTTTCCTCCACCCGGCGCAATCCGATTCTGGCAGACATTTTTGGGCGGCTGGGATATATGGAACGTCAGGGCAGCGGTTTTAAGAAAATAACAGATGCCTATCATGCCGCCCACAACTTCCGTGCGGAGTTGGAGCCGGTTTTCTATTCGGACGTTGCCTCATTTCAGGTCACACTGTATAACCTGAATTATGGGGTAAAGACAGGCGCAGAAGCGACCACGTCTAAACATGCTGCGATTGAGGTTGCGATTGAGGTTGCGATTGAGGTTGCGATTGAGGTTGCGATTGAGAAACTGCCCGCAAGCCCATACACGATTCAGAAAGCGAAGGCTGTCTTTGCGAAGATGGGACCCGACGGAATATTTGGTCGTTCTGACATTGCAGCGATTACAAATAATTCTGTAACTGCTGCCGGAAAGCTGATTACCAAGCTGAAGAAAGCAGGGCTGATTGAAGCGGTCGACGGGTACGGCAAGGGAAAATACACTTTCAAGAATCCTAACAGATAAAACAATTGCCCGCTATCAGTGCAAAGCCGATAACGGGCAATTTGTCAGGCATATACAAGCTCATTCAAAACGATTTTCTCCGCACGGTTGCGGATGCTGTTCATCTGGCAACCCCACTCCATTTGATTACAACTCGGTTATGATTTGACTGTGTACCACGAGAAATTGGTGAGCAACTGCCGTCTGTTTACAGATGAGAAAACAGGGCTGGCGAAAGCCAGCGCCGTTTTCACAGAGAGCAGATGACCCCCGGCTTCTGGCGTATTTTGAAGTCATGAGCAGCGGGGACGTTTTCCGGCGTATGTGAGTTCTGGATGCCCTGACGCTCAACCATGACCGGCATTACGGGAACTTCGGCGTATTTTTTGATAATGCCACAATGGAGATCCGGGCGGATCTGGAGGCGCTGTGCGGTTTCCATTTCGCCAGATACCCGGGGATAGAGATCTCTCCCCGCCGTCTTGAGTTGCTCAACGAGATCGTCGATCACCAGATTGAAACGATTTCGGATTAGATTGTTTGAAGAGAAACACAGAAATTTATGAAAGCAATTAGATTCAAACTGACGACTTTCAGCAGAGAACTTATAAAAGCAACTAATTCAAATTCAAATTATAAATCAAATCAACTGCAAACATCCGCTTTCGAGCTTCTGAATGTGAGCCAGTCATTAAATCACTTCTAAGAACGGCAACTAATCCATTACGATTTCCATAATCATAGCAACATGCCATCAACTGTCGTACTGCTTTTTTGTCGTTGCTTGACAATGATTTTAACTTTAATGCTTGCTCAATAGCAGAACCTGGAGTTATTTCTGACGACATATAACTTCCGATAATCGGTGCCAAATCATCGGAAATTGGATTTTTTCTTAAATATGCCACAGAAAAATTAATAACGTAATCTTTACTATCATGTGCTATATATGAGTAACTATCACTAAATGCCTTTTCTTTTTCTCTGCGGAGATTAGGTATATTCCCGTTCTTTATTGCCTCTATACACTTAATGACGGATGACATTCTTCTTTTAAGGTATCCATTTCCAATTGGTTCTGCTTTCCGCAAAAATGAAAGCAATTTATCTAATTCATCACAATATTTTATCAGTTCCATACAAGGGCGAGGTGTTCCTTGGGTACTAAATGCTGAGGCCACAAAGGGCCACACCTGTTGTGCCGTAAGGAATTTACTTCCTTGTAGTATGCCTGATTTTTCAACTCCGAGTGCGAATAAATCTATCAAGAAATCATCGATTGGTAGGTCAAGTCTATCTTTTTCCAACCTTGTATTTGCAGACAATACGTCATTATTAAATTCTGCCGGTATGCCATGTAGTGTACGTTTTATATTCTGAATATCAATTGGAAGCGCATTGGGATCATTGGGAGCAATTCTTACAGCCAATCCTTCTTTGCCTCCACGATTTTTGAGTAGATAAATGCTATGTGCATTCTCCAATGATTCAACAAGATAGCTTAAATCATTCTTTGAAGGGGGAACTACTGTCAGCTTATCTAATAAAGAAATCCATTCAGGTTCCTCATTCGGTATATACGGCATAATAAGGTACATATTTCGCAGATAACCAAGCTTACTTTCATCAGTTTTTGATGTAGCAATTCTTCTCGATAAATCTTCAATGATTGCCTCTCTATCACGGATGGTAGCCTCTGGCGCAGGAATATTTCTTAGGTATGCTTTAAGTTTTTTCCCCTGTGATAAAACAAGAAAAAATCGATATACATCATTGGCAGTAATTACAGCAATGTCACGGGAACATCCCTGACCTGCATGGAGGCCATTTGCCCGCATAGTTTGTAAAATTGTAAACTTATTGACATATGAGAGTATTTCTGTCTTTTGTTCTATATTTGCGCTCGTGTCTTTCCAAATGAAATCGAATGCTGGAGATTCCTTTGATATTCCATCTTTAAACTCCCTAAGAACCGCAGTTCCGTATTTATAAATGCCGGCCTCAACATCATCACCATTATACATGGCTTGAATTCCCATGCCTTGCACAAGGCAAGCCTTAATTACCAATTCCACTGATGCGCCTAAAAGCCCAATTATAGGTGCATATTTGGTTTCTTGCTGTTTAGAACGCCTGACCGCTGGTATTGACAAACCATATAATGCCAAAAGATAAGATTCAACTCCTCCATCTAAGAGAGAAATTGCCTTGCTTTTCATAAATTGCGGCATATAAATGTCCTCCTGTAATTAGCTTTTTAATTGCATTTTGCGTTTGCAGGTCTTGCTACGGGCAATAATGCTAACTTTTGAGATGGAATATTTTTCGTGGATTTGAGCAAATTGGTTCCAGCCAGCGTTGACGATGGAAACTGTGATGTGCGAACGTTAATATCTAAAAAAGCTATTTCATTTTTATCAAATTAATCAGCTGTTGGGGCTGCCTCCTCTACTCCATCAGGCACAAATTCCAGAATGTCATCTACACCACAGTTCAATGCGCGGCAGATGCTTTCGATAGTATCCAGAGAAATATAACCGTTCCGTTTCATCCGGGGGATGATATTGGAAGAAAACCCAGCTTTTTGCTGAAGTTGGGTAGTGGTCATGTCTCGCTCAATCAGCAGATGGAACAGCCATTTATAGCTGACAGCCATAGTCACGCCTCTGTGCGTGTGTTCAGTTACATACATAAGCATTATATCATGTTGACATGAGCCTTTCAATGTTTTGGCGGTTTTACCGGCTACTTTGCAGTTGGTGGAATATGTTCTTATAAAAAGGCTCAGATTTCGTGCCAGCCGTCTCTTTTTTTAAGCGCGGTCATTTTATCCGGCCATGGGATTTTCTCGAAGAAACCCTTGCGACTGTCCGAAATCCAAGTTATAGTTGACACATTTAGCCGCTAAACCAGAGCACACCGCAGCCGCAGGAAGAGAGCAGCCCGCTCTGAAGTCGGTCTTTCTTTCCTCCCAAAATCTCCCCCTGACCACAAGCGCGACCATAACCTCGTTTGGAGCACATGGAGGCAGTGGAGTTAAGAGCTGCGGAGAGTACGCGGAATGGAATAAAAAGCGTTAAAAACGGCTGTTTCCCAGCTAAAAAAGTTTTCTGTACTTGTTTGGGACCAAGATGCCGGGGGTTCAAATCCCTCCACTCGGACCAAAAATCCGTCAAAATCGTCGATTTTGACGGATTTTTCATGCTCAAAAATACTTTGGAACGGACGGCAGCATCAGCCCGCTGCTCGTCTGCTTCTTTTTTGTTTAAGCAGGGACATTTTGGGCGGGAAAATTTAAAGTATACATACTATCATAAAACCGTTATAGAAAACAGAAACAGAGAGGTTAATTCGCTTGTGAACATCTTGTAAAGCGTAGATAGGTGTGCTATATTTAATAAATCATAGGAGGGATGCAACTATAGTATTAATATTGACAGATCGCTTCGATTCCCATGCTGACATTGTTATCCATAAACTAACAAAACATGGTGTTCCCTTTTTTCGTTTCGACTTGGATGTAGACTCGTTGAATAGCACATTAATCACCTTTACTAATGGAATGTGGTCCGTCCAACAAAATGGCCACCACTTTTTTGACAGAGATATATCTTGTGTTTGGTGCAGGAGACCGTTTGTTGAACTATCATTGGAGGAACAGCAAGTTGATGACATTGACTTCAGAATATGGAAGAACGAATGGAACAAAACTCTTCTGGGACTATACAACACTTTAAAAGACGTTCCGTGGTTGAATCCATTGCGAAAGGCATACAAGGGTGAGAACAAGTATTACCAGATGCAACTAGCGCAAGAAATAGGTTTCATAATGCCCGAAACAATTGTTTCTAATGACAAAGAACGTTTATCACATTTTGTAAAGGTACACCATGGTGCATTGCTGAAACTTATGTCGCAAGACATATACGCTCAGGGCAAGCAATTCTTGGGCTTCTATACTAATAGAATCAGTGAAGAGGATATGAACTCTTTTGGAGGAGCGAACGAAAACCCTATTGTTTTACAAAATTATATTGAAAAAGGATTTGAAGTGAGATATACTGTTGTTGGGAAGAATCATCTAGTATGTCGAATAGATTCTCAATGTTCAGAAAAAGCAAAATATGATTGGCGCAGATATGATATTCCACGAACCCCGCACCTTGCTATTCAACCCCCACAAGATATAAGAGATAAAGTAGACAGATTTATGAGCCGCCTCCAGTTGGAATATGGCGCACTCGATTTCATTGTAACGCCTAATGGGGATTGGGTCTTTTTGGAGATTAATTGTATGGGCCAGTGGTTGTGGATTGAGCAATTAGCGGCTTTGCCGATTTCGGATGCTATTGTGGAATGGATTAAGGTCCATATCCAAAAGAAATAAACAGGAGGATATCATATGAAAGTTTTTGCATCAAAGTATTTGGAAGCGATGTCGAGCGACAGCGTGCCGCAGGATACACAATGGACATGGACCCCGGCAGATACGGATGCTTTGCATATTTATGCCTGTGGCGCAAGTACCTCGACGCGGCAGTCCACATATGCTGCTGAGAAGGATGATCGGAGTGACTCTGATCGGCCGAATGAGGGTATGTTCGTAGCATAATCAACTGAAAGGGCCTCAATTTTTGGATTTTTTATCAAAATTGGGGCTCTTCTTACTTTTGCGCTGAACGCATCCGTCATACAGAAGCACCAATGTCGAATGCCCGACTACGATCCCATAGCCAATAGAAATTCGGCAGATTTTTGTCTGCTGCAAAAATCTGCCGAAACTTTGCTGCGCAGTGCGCCAGTCTTGTTTCTTTTTGTTTAAGCGAGGTCATTTTAGGCGGGAAAATCAAATAGTTTGTTGCGAAACTAAGCCCTCACGATGAAAATCGTCGTGAGGGCTTACAAGCTTCATTTCTTTGTTTATTGTCCCGCGGTTTTTACGCTGTCGGATGGCGAAATATCAGCCGCGAGGTCGTTCCAACATTTTAGGGGCGGCCTTGCTTTGGATCACAATCTTGCTTTTTCGTGCAGATTTGGCAATTAACAACTTGCTTTTTCGTGCGATTTCTTTCTGCTCGAACTTGCTTTTTCGTGATTTGTGAGGTACAATAGGTTTAACAAATCGATTCGGAGGATCGCAGGATGCTGAAACGCAAGATCTATGACGAGCTTCTTTCGTGGAAGCAAAAAAGCGGCGGGCAGACGGCGCTTCTGATCGACGGCGCACGTCGTGTCGGCAAGAGCTTTATCGCGGAATTGTTCGCAAAGCAGGAATATAAGAGCCATATCATCATTGACTTCGGCAACGCGCCGCAGGATATTCTTGACCTCTTTATCAACGAAAGCTCCGATCTGGATCTTTTCTTTGCCAAGCTCAGCGCATTCTATTCTACAGTTCTTCATAAACGAGAGTCTCTCATCGTGTTTGACGAGGTGCAGCAGTTCCCGCGAGCGCGGCAGCTAATCAAATATCTCGTTGCGGACGGGCGCTATGACTATCTGGAAACCGGGTCGCTGATCCGTCTGAAGAAAAACACCGAGAACATCATCATTCCCTCAGAGGAAGAGCACATTGAGCTGTTCCCGATGGATTTTGAGGAATTCCTCTGGGCGATGGGGGACGAGGCAACCGTTCCGCTGATCAGAAAGTGCTTTGAGGCAAAGAAACCGTTGGGCCAGGCTCTGCACCGAAAGGTGATGAACGATTTTCGTCAGTATGTGCTGGTCGGCGGTATGCCGCAGTCTGTTCTGGCTTATATCGACGGCAAGAACTTTGCGGCGTCGGACGAAGCCAAGCGCCGTAT
>CANPYE010000131.1 GCA_947588005.1 uncultured Lachnospiraceae bacterium
AGGGGCATGTGGAGTCGGTGAATAAGACGGCGGACATCGGATTTTTAAAGGAGAAGGTGGAGGCCGGCTGCGATTTCGTGACGACGCAGATGTTTTTTGACAATAACATCATGTACAATTTCCTGTACCGGATCCGGGAGCGGGGAATCACGATCCCGGTGGTGGCGGGGATCATGCCGGTGACCCACGCAAAGCAGGTGGCAAATATCTGCCGGATGTCGGGGACGTATCTGCCGGCGCGCTTTAAGGCGCTGGTGGACCGCTTCGGCGACCGGCCGGCGGCCATGAAGCAGGCTGGGATCGCTTACGCGACGGACCAGATCATCGATCTGATCGCCAATGGGGTGGATCACATTCATGTGTATTCGATGAATCATCCGGATGTAGCGGCGAAGATTCGGGAGAATCTGTCGGAGATATTGTAAGGGCCTGCGGTACGGTCTTTTGAGCTGCAGATAATTGAGGTAGTGAGGAATTGATTATGGATATCGATTACAGGGAAACGCTTCGATATCTCGGATATAAGAATCAGGCGGCGGACGCCGCGGTACTGGCGCTGGTCAGTCAGTGCTGGGAAGAACTTGACCGTACGGTCTCGCCGCGGTCATTCTGGCGTGAGTATCCGCTGACAGTGGCCGGGGATGAGATCGATGCCTGGATATTTCAGACCAGGAGCAGCGCGCTCGGCCGGAACCTTAAGGGATGCGAACAAATTCTGGTGTTTGCGGCTTCGCTGGGGGCCGGCGTAGACCTGCTGATTCAGAGGTACGAGAAGCTGCAGATGAGCAAGGCGGTGGTAATGCAGGCCGCCGCCGCGGCGTATCTGGAGAAATACTGCGACCGTGTGAATGAAGAACTCCGGCAGCGCTTCGAAGCGGACGGCTGGTATCTGCGGCCCAGATTTTCACCGGGCTACGGGGATTTTTCGCTGAAATGTCAGACGGCGATCGTGGCCGCGCTGGAAGCCGGCAAGCGAGTGGGAATCACGCTGACGGACAGCCTTCTGATGGCGCCGTCCAAGTCGGTGACGGCGGTGATCGGCGTGGGACGTACGCCGCTTGCGTGTGAAGTAAAGGGCTGCGAAGCCTGCGGAAAGACAGACTGTGCGTTTCGCAGATAGGGCGGCTTGCCGAAGCCTGCGGGTGGCTGGATTGTGCGTTTCGCAGATAGAACGGTTTGCCGAGGCCTGTGGAAAGACAGATGGTACGTTTAGAAGATGACCGTCTTCTGCGATGAGCGGGACGATATCGAAGAAGAACCGCGGTTATCAGGAATTGCATGGACGGCCGTGCAATGGAGAACTATAAGTACAGACGGATACAAAAAGTGCGGAGGAATTGATTTATGGGAATCCTTGAGACAGTCAGGCAGCGAAAACTTTTTTTTGACGGCGGCATGGGGAGCCTTCTGGTCGAAAAGGGCCTGCGGCCGGGAGAGCTGCCGGAGACCTGGAATGTGGCGCATCCGGAAGTGCTGCAGGAGATCCATCTGCAGTATCTGCGGGCCGGAAGCGACGAGATCACGACGAATACGTTCGGTGCAAATGGGCTGAAATTTGTCGGAGACGGAGATTTTTCATTAAAGCGCGTCGTGACGGCAGCGGTGGAGAACGCGAAGATCGCCAGGGAACGGTTCGCGGAAGAACGGAGAGTGTTGGCAGATGGAATGCCTGCCGATGTGACAAACGGCGCGGCTGGAACGGAACCCTGCGCCTATATCGGTCTGGATCTGGGACCGACCGGCAAGCTCTTAAAGCCCCTCGGCGACCTGGCCTTTGAGGATGCCTATGCGCTTTATAAGGAAGTCGTGATTTACGGCGCGGAGGCAGGCGCCGATTTTGTGCTGGTCGAGACCATGAGCGACGGCTACGAGGCTAAGGCGGCGATCCTGGCGGCAAAGGAGAACTGCGATCTGCCCATATGTGCGACGATGATCTTTGACAAAAAGGGAAAGCTTCTGACCGGCGGAAATGTGGAGTCCACGGTAGCCCTTCTGGAGGGCCTGGGCGTGTCCATGCTGGGCGTCAACTGCGGCCTGGGACCGGTGCAGATGAAGGATATTTTAAAGGAGATCCTTAAGGCGGCTTCCGTGCCGGTGATCGTCAATCCGAACGCCGGACTGCCGAGAACCGAGAACGGAAAGACGGTCTACGATATCGACGCGGAGGAATTTGCCTGTGTGATGGAAGAAATCGCCGATATGGGCGCCAACGCGCTTGGCGGCTGCTGCGGAACTTCGCCGGAGCATATTGCGAAAATGACGGCGCGGTGCCTGGATAAGAAGCAGGTACTGCCGGAGAATAAGAACCGTACGGTCATTTCTTCCTATGCGCAGGCGGTGGAGATCGGGCAGTCGCCGGTGCTGATCGGCGAGCGGATCAATCCGACTGGCAAATCGAAGTTTAAACAGGCCCTGCGGGACCATGATATCGAATATATCCTGCGGGAAGGCGTGACCCAGCAGGAGCACGGCGCTCATGTGCTGGATGTAAATGTGGGCCTGCCGGAGATCAACGAGCCGTCTATGATGGAAGAAGTGGTTCGCGAGCTGCAGAGCGTCATCGATCTGCCGCTCCAGATCGATACATCGGATATTACGGCGATGGAGCGCGCGCTGCGTATTTATAACGGCAAGGCGCTGATCAATTCCGTGAACGGAAAGGAAGAATCCATGCGGGCGGTCTTTCCTCTGGTGAAGAAATACGGCGGCGTGGTGGTGGCCCTGACGCTGGATGAATCCGGCATTCCGGATACGGCGGACGGGCGCATCGCGATCGCGGAGAAGATTTACCGGACAGCGGCGGAGTACGGGATCGACAGGAAGGATATTCTGATCGACGCGCTGTGCCTGACGGTCAGTTCGGACAGCAGAGGCGCGCTTACGACGCTGGAGACGCTTCGCCGCGTGCGGGATGAGCTTCACGGAAAGACGGTTCTCGGCGTGTCCAATATTTCCTTCGGTCTGCCGCAGCGGGAGAACATAAACGCCGCGTTTTTCACGATGGCGATGCAGAACGGGCTGAACGCGGCGATCATCAATCCGAATTCGGAAGCGATGATGCGGTCGTATTACAGCTTTAAGGCGCTTGCGGGCCTGGATCCGCAGTGCGGAGAATACATTTCCGTCTATGGGAATCAGGCGGCGGTGGTGGGCGGCGTCCTTGCAGGTACGTCTGCTGTTGGGACATCCGGAGCCGCGGGCATGACCTGCGGTTCTTTCAGCGGAGCCGCGGGATCCCGGACAGGAACGGACAGGCCGGCAGGAGCCGGAGCGGCAGACGCGGCAGCCGGGCGCACGGCAGGTTGTGCGGGCGGAACACGAGATGCCAAATCGCCCGGAGAAGGCGGGGCTGCCGGCGGAGAATTGTCCCGCTGCATCCTCCGCGGTCTGAAAGAGCAGGCACAGGCATCGGTGCGGGAGCTTCTTGCGAAGCGCGATTCTCTTTCGATCATCAATGAGGAGATGATCCCGGCTCTTGATCAGGTGGGAAAGGGCTTTGAAAATGGCACCGTATTCCTGCCGCAGCTTCTGATGAGCGCGGAAGCGGCCAAAGCGGCGTTTGAGGTCATTAAGGAACATATGAGCCGCAGCGGCGAGACGCGCGAGAAGAAAGGAAAGATCATCCTGGCGACGGTGAAGGGAGATATCCACGACATCGGCAAGAACATCGTGAAGGTGCTTCTGGAGAATTACGATTATGAAGTGATCGATCTGGGCAAGGACGTGCCGCCGGAGACGGTAGCCGCGGCCGCGGCCGGGAACCATGTGCCGCTGGTAGGCTTAAGCGCCCTGATGACGACCACGGTTCCTGCCATGGAGGAAACGATCCGGCTTCTCAGACGTAAGACGCCCTGGGTGAAGATCATGGTGGGCGGCGCCGTCCTGACGGAGGAGTACGCGAAAACCATCGGCGCGGACCGGTACTGCAAGGATGCGATGGCGTCTGTAAATTACGCGGAGGAGACGATCCGAAAGCGGACGGACTGACGCGGCACGTGAAGGGACGCCGGCGGTGCGCTGTTCGCTTTAGACCGAACCATTTCTCTGGTCCGCCGCATCCGCATTGCGGGCCGCATTTTCCAGCACCTTCCAGTCGCCTTCCGTACATTCCATATGGCTGTAACGCGCCTTCTCATAAAGGCAGTGCAGCGCGGCGTCGTCAAGGCCGGCGCTCTGCTCCAGTTCGCGGGGAGAGGCCCATTCGGCGGGCGCTCCGGCGCATTTTAAGCGTTTCCGGCCGGTCAGGATCTTTTTCTTATAAAATCTGCGGATACGGGCCTCATAGGACAGAAAGTACCGGAGACCCTTTTTGGGTTGTTCTTCTTCCGCTTCCGGCGGAGCGATGTGCATAAGGATATCGAGCGTAGGCTTTAAATAGACCTTTTCATCTTCGTCGAAATGCCGCGGCCTTGTGATAAAATCCAACATTTTGCCGGCGCCCTTCCGAAGCGCGAAAAAGCAGATGACAAGGATCAGAAGCATTCCGCCGTATTCGATCAGCGCGTTGAGAACGGCGACCCAGGCCGGAGGCGGACCGGGATCCTGGATTTCCCCCGCAAGCTCCTGCATACTTGGCATGGGAGGGGGCGTGGGCATCGGATTAAGTTCCATCGGTTCGGCCGGGATTTCGACTACGGGACGGTTGGCGAACCATTCCGCGATGGCGCGCCACAGCGGTTCCAGCGCGTAGGCGGTCACAAGGATGCCGATGATGGCGGCGATCAGAAAGACCGTCATGCAGAAGGAATTTACATAGGAGATCTGCTTTATGGGCAAATGATCCGTATCCTTAAAAAGCTCAAGAAAGCGATAGTAAGCGTTCAGATTCTTATGGACAAAATAAACCGTCACCAGGACTACGAAGCCGATAAAACCGGCAAGCTTAAACCTGGCGCTTATTTCAGTCATGCCGTAATTTCCAAACAGCAGGCCCAGAATGTAGAAGATAATAAACAGGACCGCCGCGGCAGTGTAAAAGCGGGAACGGTCTTTGGAAATCCAGTAGTTGATCAGCTTACGTGCGGACATAAGGCACCTCCCATTCATAGAGCTCTGCAAAGCGCAGCGGGGCGATACGGAGCTCGTCGTCCGGCCGTCGGGGCAGGATCCACTGGGAACCGATGCTCTGGCGGCAGAGCGCGTCAAAATGTTCAGCCAGAGATGCTCTCTGCCCCGGTGAGATCATGATATACAGGGTCGAATCCGTTCCGAAGCTGGTGCTTCTCTGGTCGATCAGGCGAAACAGCAGATCTTCCATCGTAATATAGTGGCTCTGGCCGGCGATCTTCGCGCCGGTGTTCAGACTGATTCCGGGCGCTGCTTTTCGGCCGCTGTAGAGCGCGTCCAGGGCAGTCGAAGGAGGATCGTTACGCGCGCCGTGGGCGGCGGCTGTTCCGGTAGAAAGCTGGATCCGGGCCAGCAGTTCCATAATACTTCTCAAATGCTCTTTTCCAGCGCCCGCGTCCAGACGGGACGGAAGACCGGTGAGACAGTCGCAGCCGTTGGAACAGACGGCGACCGGAATCCCGCGTTCGATCATCCATTCGGCCATGGTGCCGGTAAGGCGGATTGCTTCCTCGGTCAGATCCTCGTCGGTCCAGAGACGTTCCGATTCCATATCCAAAAGGATCGTCACGTTCCAGGAGGAGGCCGGCGTATAGACGTTGACCTTCAGCTCTCCTGTGTGGGCGGTGGCTTTCCAGTTGACCGTCTTATAGGGGTCGTAGGACTGGTAGGGCCGGACGGACTGTGTTTCGAACGGATCTTTTAAAAGCGCCTGCCTGGCCAGGATCTGTCCCATCAGGTTCTTAAGCGGCAGCTCAAGGCGGATCCGATCGGCCGGTCCGGGATAGACGTACATAAACGTATCTTCCGGGAGCGTGGCGACGCAGTGCCCGAAGAAAAATAGATCGTAGCTTACCAGGTCGATGCTGCCGATATGATAGTATCCCCGCTTTTTGCAGGTGAAATCAAGCGTGCGCCGGATCTCCTGCCACGGCATGCAGGAGAAAATGTCGCTCCGGTAGTTCTGGTCCGTGATCTTGAAATTGCCGGACTCGGAAAAGACTAGGTAGCGGCCCATCTGGAATTTTACATGCAGCACCGGAAGGGGGAGAAACTTGCGGTTCGTGATGATTTCCTTAAGCTGTCCTGTATCTCCCTCGACGGCGGCTCTCTGTACGAATGTGAGCCGGGCGGTCAGGCCTTTGTCCCAGAAGCGCTGAAAGAGACGGCTCTGGAGCATCATGAACAGCCATGCGGCTGCGACAACGACTGCGATCTTCATAGACGTTTTCCCCAGTCCTCTGTCGGAAGCGGAACCGTCGAAAGGATGCGCGTGATAAGCTCAGCTGCGGATGTCTGGGAGCCGAAGGTGCGGGCGGTCACCAGACGATGGGCCAGCACCGGCACGGCAAGGGCCTTTATATCCTCCGGCACGGCGTAGTCTCTGCCCTTTATGAGAGCATGCGCCCGGACGGCGCGGTAGAAGGCCAGGCTTCCGCGGGGGCTGACGCCGCTTAAGATCTGGCTGTCGTTGCGGGTGGCCTGTATGAGCTCGATCATGTAATCCATCAGGATCGGGTGGACATAGACTTCCGCGGCCAGATTGCGCAGCTCGGCTAGCTGCCCGGCGTCGCAGACGGGGGTCAGGCTTTCGAACGGACTGGTCTTTCCGAAGCGGTTAAGGATCGCCAGTTCTTCCTCTTTGTCCGGGTATCCCATAGGAAGCTGCATCAGAAAACGGTCCATCTGGGCTTCCGGAAGCGGATAGGTGCCGGCGGTCTCGATCGGGTTCTGCGTTGCGATCACGAGAAACGGCTCCTCAAGCGGCATCGTGTCGCCGTCGATGGTCACCTGGCGTTCTTCCATGGATTCCAGAAGGCTGGACTGCGTCCTCGGCGTGGCGCGGTTGATCTCGTCGGCCAGGAGAATATTGGTGAAGACAGGGCCTTTCCGCAGGACGAAGCGGCTTTCCTGCTGGTCGAAATAGTTAAGGCCCGTCACATCCGACGGAAGCAGATCCGGGGTGAACTGGATCCGGGCAAACTTAAGGTCCATGCTTTTTGCCAGCGACTTGGCAAGCATGGTCTTGCCGGTGCCGGGAACATCCTCTAAAAGAACATGGCCCTTTGCCAGCAGGGCGGTCAAGAGCAGGTCAATGGTATTTTCGCGGCCCACGATGACCTTGCCGATATTTTCGCGAAGTTCAGTTATGAGTGCGGCGTATTCCATACAAATTCCTCCTGACGGCGGGCGCTCCTTCCGGGTAAAACGGCGTTTTTCGGGATGCCCGCGGTATTTACTTTAAGTATACCACCAGCCGTGCCATGCGCGCTACTTATTTTTACAACTTATTTTTCCTCAAATTTTCGATTGCCATATTATTTCCACAGTGCTAATATAGTAAGAACAGCAAAATATGAAGAAAGCGTCACTGGCATTTTTTCGTATGGAAATACAAGCAATGCGTCACTGGCGCCTTGCTTGCATGGAAATACAGAAAATGTGCCGCCGGCACGCTTTCTGCATGGAAATGCGCAAAGCAGAATGAATACATAACATGAGGAGGAGTCTTATGTTTCCGATCGTGAAAGCTGAAAAGCTGGCGGACAAGATCTATCTGATGGACGTAGAAGCCCCCAGAGTGGCGAAATCCTGTCTGCCCGGCGAGTTCGTTATCGTCAAGATCGACGAGGTGGGGGAGCGGATCCCCTTAACGATCTGCGACTA
>CANPYE010000132.1 GCA_947588005.1 uncultured Lachnospiraceae bacterium
TTACCATCCATGGTTTTCATTTTTCTTGCCATTTGATTTTCCTCCTACTAATGTGAATGTAACCCAGTGCTGTGTGCACAGGCGCCGGCGCGCTTTCTGCATAGCGGTTCGGCCGGATAACAGGCCTTGGGAATGGGCGGCGGACGGCCGCACACACTGACCTGTCTAACATTATAGCAACTATTCTCTGATTTGAAAAGAACAAAAACAAAGAAATTACGTACAAATTTTGTTTAAAAATCCGTACAAAAAAACCGCATTTCCCGCGCAACGTAACGAAAAGCGCACCCGAAGATGCGCTTTTATAGACCTGTATATCCGCGGTCACGTCCGTTTACCCGCTTACAGCCGGCTCCGGTTTCCGGTCACGGTTCCTCTGACCTGCAGAAGGAAGCTGCGCGGCGGCCTAAGCGGCGGTCGGAGGCGGCGGCACCTCTCCCGGCTCAGGAGACGCCTCTCCCGGTCCCGGACTTACCTGCGGCTGTCCCGAATCAGAAGACGGGGCGGCCGGCTGCGGCTGTGTCTCCTCCGGGGGAGAAACCACGGCCGCGGCAGTCTCCGGTTCTCCCAGCGGGCCCAGCGGGCCGGCCGGCACCGATTCCGCGGAGGACTCCGCCGCATCAGAAGGCGCTTCCGTGGTCTCTCCCTCCGTCGGGATGTACACGCCGGACGTATTCCTCTTGATCACCGGCGCATGGCCCTTGTAAGTTGTGGTATGATCCACTTCGCGGCTTATAACTTCGCCGTCCTTCTTTATTATCAGCCTTGTCTCCCAGCGGCTTCCCATCGAGCCGGACGACACGGTGACTTCCTGATCCAGCGGAACCGACTGGTCCTCCTGATAAGTAGGCGCGGGCGGATCGATGTCCCCAAGCTTCGTGGATTCCAGAGAATAGGTCACGCCGTCCTCCAGAACCGGGATCCCGTATATGGAAACCGTCACCGTCTGATTAGAATAACTGGCCTTGACGCCGATCGCCGCCTTGCTGGTATTCACGAATCTGAAATCCGGTCCGCCCCAGCTGACCGTGGCGTCCTGGCCGGGCGTCACGTAAGTCGGCTCAAATGTATGCGACCGGCGCATGGAGATCTCAAGACCCGCGCGGAGCACCGCGTTGTACAGGGTCGTGGACACCTGGCAGACACCGCCGCCGATCTCCTGGACCACTTCGCCGTTATTATACGCGGCAGCGCTCTGGTAGCCCTTTTCTTCCGTACGTTCGCCCACCGTATCATTAAAGGACAGCTCCTGGCCGGGCTGAACAATGGTGCCGTTCAGCTTCTGGGCCGCCAGCTTCACGTTCGTGTTGCGCTTGGAATTGGCGGTGGTGTTGGTCGTATAAGTCCCGATGGTCCTGTAAAGGCTCTGGACGCTTGCCTGCGTGATCTCCGGTTCGACTGTGCTGCCGCTCACAGTAAGCTGCGCGTCAAAATCCTTGGACTCAATAGCATCCTGAATATCGGCCGTGAGCTTCGTCTCGTCGATGGCTACGCCATTCTCCCCGGCCGCAAACGCGAAGCTGTCGCTTGACGCGTCATATGAGGAAATAGAACCGTTCTTCGGCTCTTTGTTCCAGCGCTGTTTCATCGCCTCCACCTGAGCGGCCACCGCGTCGTCGAGCCCCGAAGTATCAAGCGCATATTTCTCCTTCGGCTCGCCGGTAAATATCTCCTCCAGCAGGGCGTCCACCTTGCCGGACATCAGATTCGCGAGTTCATAGACGTCGCTGTTATAGACCGCCGTCATCTTCCAGGGATAATTCTTAAGAATTGCTTCCTTTGCCTGCTCCCTGGACATTCCCGTGATCGTGATGTTGTCCACGGTCACTTCCTTGACAAGCTCCGTCTCCGGCTCCGACGTCTCCGAAGCTGCGGCCTGCGATGTATTGTCTTCCTCCTTGACCGGCGACCTGCCCGGATGCTGGGTCATCGCAAACGCCACAGCCGCGATCACCAGAATCAGGATCACGCCGGCGATGGCGATGATCCGGTAATCCGGGGATGGTTTGCGTTTATAGCTTCTGTAGCTGCGGTACGAAGATGCGGAGCTGTAGCCTGTGCGGCTGCTGCCCGACCGGCTGCCGCTGCTGCCCGAACGGCTCCCGCTCCCGCTGCCCGACCGGCTGCCGTTTCCGCTGCCTGCACGGCTCCCGCTTCCGCTTCCCGAACGGCCCGTTCCCGCGCCCCCCGCGCGTCCCCCCGTCGTATTCCTGGATGTTGTTGTGCCGCGGCTTCCCCCTCCGCTTCTGCCGGCGGAGGAACCGCCGCCGGTGCGATACGTTGTACTCATATATTCACCTGTCTGTAATGATTGTAAAAAACTCACCATGAGTATACCATACTTTTTCCAAAAAGGAATACTTAATTTTCTTATGTTTGTCTTACAATTTGGCCGGCGTATTACCTGCCTGTTACAAATATTTCATTTCCGATAAAAATACGTGAATTTTCCCAAAAACCGGAAACAGTGGCAAGCAGGCGGACATATGATGAAGTGTAATCAGAATATCTGGAGGAATGAAACATGAGCGATTTGGCGGCAACGAACTGTGGCTGCGGGTGTGACTGTACGACAGGAGGGAACGGCTGCAACATCATCTTCCTGATCCTTCTGCTTTGCTGCTGCGGCGGCAACGGCGGATCGAACATAGGCGGCGCGAACTGCGGATGCGGATGCGGCAATGACATCATCTGGATCCTTCTGCTGCTTTGCTGCTGCGGCGGCAGCGGAAACAGCTTCTGCTGCTGATTGAAAAACCGCCGGCCGCGCTGCCGGCGGTTTTTCTTTTCTGAAGTTCTATTTACGTCCCGTCTTTACAGCGGTTTTTGTTTTCTGGCAGCGCACCATCAAGCCTCCGGCTGCGGCGGACTGTCTGCCCATATTCCTTTCTTTCTGTCTTTCCATACATTCCTCATCGATCTCGTAGACCGAATTTCCATCTATGATCAGGCGGCCCGGCATATTTCCCTCCCGCATTTTCTTCTATACCTTCATCATATGCCGGAATATCTGACATGTTCCCATGCATAGGATGAATACAAAGAGAATTTGCGAGGCGGACATGAACGAAGAATCCACCGTCAAACCCACAGACTTCGATCCTCTGACCGGCGACCGCCATCTGCAGATGATGAAGGCTGCCCTTCCATATCTAAACGCGTCAGGACAGAGGTTTCTCTCTATCCTTGTCAAGCTCCAGGAGCTGCGCCGTACCGTGGCGCTCTTTGACCGGGCCGAAGCAGCCGAGCTGGGAGCCATGTCCCTGGGCGCGGGGCGCGCCCGCTCTCCCATCGATATGCTGAACGCCGTAAAGCCGTACGCCAGCCCGCAGGAACAGGATTTTATCGACATGGCCTGCAATCTGATGGAAGGGCTGCGGATCGGCAGCCAGTACCAGCAGGATATGATGCTTCAGGAAGCGGGCGGCGCTTCCAAAAGGAGGTTCCCATGAGCGGAGACTGGCGCTGCGACCCGAGAGTAAAGGAAATGGATCCAAAGAAGATCGAATTTCTGGAAGATCTAAGCGAGCAGATCAAAAGAACGCCGAAATCCCGGATGATGAGCCGTTTCCTTGCGATGTCGGCGGAAGCCGCGCAAAAAGGGATCGTCTTTTCCGATCAGGAGACGGACATTCTCGCCGGGATACTGACGGAATACATGAACCCGCAGGACCGCGGCAGGGTGGAAATGTTTCGGATGCTGTCCCGCAGGATGGGAAAACGCTAGGCACGCGCCGGGAATTTGCTTCGCGCGGGCAGAATACAAGCAAAGCGTCACTGGCGCCTTGCTTGCATACTGACGTAACGCAAAAGGCCGCGGCTTGGGAAAATATTTCCAAAGCCGCGGCTCATCACGTTAAGAATCAGGGAAGCAGCGGACTTTTCGGTTCAGCGGAGGGCGTACCGCCCAAGCTGCTTCCGGGCGCCTGGCCCGCTGACCGGTTCTGCTGCACGCCGCTCCCAAACGGGCTCTGCACTGTGCCAGTACCTGAACCCACTGACGAGCCCTGCTGCATGCCGCTCACCGAGGGACTCTGCGCAGCACCGGGGCCCTGGATCGCAGACGAGCCCTGCTGCACGCCGCTCACCGAGGGGCCCTGCACTGTGCCAGTACCTGAACCCACTGACGGACTCTGCACCGTACCCCCGCTCGGACTCACAGGCTGACTCTGCACCGTGCCCTGCACCCCCGCCTGCCTGCAGACGCCGGTCGAATCCACCTCGAAGCCGTCCGGCGTTTTCGTGCCGGCGTACATTGCTCCCAACGGACGCTGGCCTGCCGTGGACATTTCCATCTGGCCGGTCTGCGCGTTTCGGACCGGCTGCGGGACGGGCGCTGTGGTATTAAAATAATGCCAGTTCCCGGCTATCTGCTGCCAGCCGGTACACATGCCGCCGTTTGCGGCCAGATAATACCAGTAACCGCCGTCGTAAAGCCATCCGACCCGCATCTGTCCGTTATCTCCCCCGAGATAATACCAGACCTTGTCGACTTCCCGCCAGCCTTTCTTCATGTGGCCGTCCGCCTCCAGATAATACCAGAACCCGCCGCCCTGGTACCATCCGGTGTTCATGATGCCGTCGCCGCCCATATGGTACCAGCGGCTGTCCTTAAACACCCATGTATTCTTCGCATAGGCTCCGGACGCCAGTTTAAATTTCCAGAAGCTGCCGCTCTGCTCCCAGCTTCCCGGCGTTTCCACCGCAAGCACGGAAGGAAGCTGATAAACGCCGCCCGCGCCTGTTCCGCTCGGACCGCCGGAGGATCTGCCGCCGCTGCTGCCGCCGCCCCAGCCCCAGCTGCCGCTTGAACTGCCGCCCGATCCGCTGCCGCCGGAACCGCTTCCACTGCCCGAACCGCTGCCGCTTCCCGAGCCGCTGCCGGAACCGTCTCCGCTTCCCGAGCCGCTGCCGGAAGAACTCTGCGAGTTGCAAAGCGCCACCGTACTGTTCTGCACAAAGGTAATAGTAAACAGCTCTCCGTCCGCGACGATCTCTCCGCCGTTGACAGACGCGCTCAGACTTCCGTCCGCCGCCGCCTTTAGCGTACCCAGCTTTCGGATATTGGCCTGCTCCATGATCTTTCCGTTTCCGGCGATCACGATCGTAAGGAAACCTCTGTCCTCATCGTATACAGCTTCCCGGATCAGGCTGTCATCCCAGCCGCTGTCAAAGGTAAATTCCACCGATTTCACATCGGAAAGATCTTCCGTAGTGAAAGCTACATTGACCTGGACCGCCGTGATATCCCCCAGTCCCAGCTGGCGGACCAGCTGGACCGACAGCTCCGCCTGTCCGTCCTTTGCGGCTTTCTTCCAGGATGCCGCGCCGCTGATATGACCTGTCTCCGCCCGCGCCGTCATTCCGAAAAGAAGGAGCGTCAGGAAAAGCATTACGCCGAACAGCACGGCGCTTGCGCGCGGAAACGACTGATATGTTCGCTTAAGCATTTCTCTCATGACAGACCGCCTCCTTCATTCAGCATGATCTGCGGAAATTCCGCCGGCATATCCACAAACAGCGTGGAGCTGACGAGCCGTTCTCCCTCGTTGGTCAGCGCGTTGTCTACCCGGTACAGCTCCGCCCGCACCTTCGAGGCCTTTACCGTACTGACATAGGCCGGCTCGATGTAATAGACCCAGGTACCGGAGCTGACCTCGCCCAGAAGTCCGTCCTCCGGATCCGGCGCGAAAATGACCTGCACGGCCCGGACATTGCCTGCCGCGTCCGTTCCGCCCACAAGACCGCCGTTCTCATCCCACAGAAGCACCGCGTTAAACGCCGGATTGCCTTTATACTGACCGGTAAAAATCAGGGAACCGGCCGGAATATGCACGCCGTTCGCTCCGTTAAAGTCCGCTTTCAGAATACCGGCGCTCCCGGACGGGGCCAGGTCGATATTGTCGCCGGTCTGTCCCATCAGCGAGAGCTCGCTCACCGTTACGGCTGTATGTCCCTGCCCCACGGCCCGGATCCGAACATAGGACGCGTCATACGTATAGAGATTCTTTTCATCGTGGAACCAGACCGTACAGCTGCCGTTTCCATCCGCCTGGAAGCGTTTCTCCGTCGTGACCACCGTCTTCCAGTTCTCGCCGGTCTCGCTCACGCTGATCTCGAAATCCGTGATCGCCGTGCCGGAGCCCGCCCGGTATTTAAGGCCCGTCACCGTCTCCGGCTGGTTCAGCTGGATCATGATCTCCGGATCGGAGCCGTCCGCTGTGCTTCCGGTAAAGGCGGTGCTGTCGCTGCCGTCGATCATCGCCTCGACGCCTGGCTGCTTGGTCGTATCCGGATGTTCTTCATTCGGCTGCTCCAGCTTTTCATTGACCAGATTCGTGCTGACCGTCCAAAGCGACTTATCCAGCTGTCCGTCGTGGCAGACCTTTACGGAGCCGATCTCCGTTCTCTTTGTCGGATTCAAGCACCGGTCATAACCTATAACCTCATAGGTAAATGCATGATTGTTGATCGTTCCGATCACATCGGTAAATACAGCGTCGCCGCCATCGGACGCTTCCGCGTAACCTACCGGCCGTCGTTCGATTTCGTCCTTTACGCGCTCATAGCGGTAGATCTCGTACATCCAGATATCCCTGTCCGAAGACAGCTCGATCGTCACCTGGCTGCTGCCATCCGTATAGCTTATATTTCCTCTGACCGCCGCGCCGTCCGCCTGATTCATACCGCTTCCGTTCGCAAGCTGCCAGGCCCGGATCTCGTCGTTAGCAAACCAGATGCCCCTCGTTTCCTCCTCAAACTGGCTCGCGTAGGCGACTGTGCCCGCATCCGGCTCCAGTCCCCACCGACGGAAGAAATCCAGAATATTTTTCTCCGCGGCGGCTACCGCAAGGCGCATCAGCTTGTTGTCCGTATTCGCCTGGGACAATGACAGCTTATTGCCTTCCGCGCCCGGCGCGCTGTCCGGATCGCGGACATAGGAGTCCGCCCTCGCAAAGAACAGGTTCGCCAGCTGTTCTTCATTGTCGTCAAAGGTCTTATAGTTATAGCCTCCCAGGTCGTAGGCCAGGTGCAGCTGCCAGTACATCGCAAGCTGGACGAAGACGTTGGACGCCTTGCCCTTCGTCCCGGACGTCACCTTCTTAAACACATCGTCGTATTGGAAGCGGACAGAATCATTGGTGTCCTTCGCCTGCGCCAGCACTGCGAAATAGTTGTTGGTTACCTCCGCCACCGCGTAAGCGCCTTCATTGATCTCATGGCCGATCTCATGGGCGATGCCCCAGCCGAAATACTGCCCGGTACCCGTATATCTTCCGCTGCCGCCGGCCTGCATGGGCACGCCGCCCATCATGCCTTTCAGCTCCGGCCACTCGATGCCGATATGCTTTCCGCCCGCATACATGAACGCTCCGGCGAACATTCTCTGGTAACGGATGTTGATGCGGCTTACCGGCATCCTGTTGCAGGCAGGCGCCTCCTTATCCTCGCTTAAGCCCTTGTGCTGGTAGAACAGGACCATCATCTCGTCAAAAGCCCGCATGGACTGCTCCAGCTTCTGCGCCATAGCGTCGATGCTGCCCCTTCCCAGGCCCTCCAGCACCTGCGTCGCCGCGGTGGAGATCATCCCGTAGCGCGTCAGGATATCCGTTCCCTGATAAATGCAGTTCTCCGGCTGCCATGCATATTTCGGATGGTCCTTCGCATGGTCGGCCCGGGCTGCGTTTTCCTGCGCGGTCAC
>CANPYE010000133.1 GCA_947588005.1 uncultured Lachnospiraceae bacterium
TCCTGACTGAAATAAGTCTACTCCATCGGTTTTCTTTATTCAAACTCTTTATTCAAGCTGACCTCTGAACAGTAACTTCTCCGGTTTTAAGCCCTGCGTCTCCCGTGGCTGGGATAGAAAATTACAAATATACTTTCCACAGCAGAGGCCGGAAATCACAAATACGCTTCCCACAGCAGAGGCCGGAAATCACAAATACGCCTCCCACAGCAGAGGCCGAAAATCATAAATACGCTTCCCGCAGCCGGACCGGAAACACAAATACGTCCCATGCGGCTGGGGTCGGAAACGCGAACGCGCGTCTTCCGGCCCCTGAGCTGATGATCGTTACCTTCCCGGCTTCACGATCATGCTGAACGCGAAATTCATTTCCCGCTCGTCAAGCCGGTACTGCTTAAGAAGCGCCGGGCCGCAGCTGTTAGAGCCGATGCCGTTCTGCCGGTAATCGATGCAGAGCACGGTGCATCCGGACGGTTCCAGCTCATAATTATGCGCCTTCTCCGTCAGCTCCTCCTGCGTATAGACCGAAGCGTTAAAGGAAAATGTCTTCTCTCCCGCGAAGGTCATCTCTATTCCGTCTCCGGCCGCCTGCACATAATCGCAGTCGTAATGGCTGCCGTTTTCCTGCGGGCGGATATAGTCTTCATGCATCGTCTCCACCGCCGCCGTAAAGCGGCTGTGGCGGCCGGCACGGCATTTATCGATATAGCTTTCCGTGGGACCAAGGCCGTAATAGGTGATCCAGCGCATTTCCTTCGGCAAAAACAACCGCAGGCCGAACCGCGGCAGCATCGGAAACTCCGTATCCCGCACGCCGTGAAGGCAGACGTCGATCCGGCCGTCCGGGCGGACCGTCCACACCGCATCCACATTGATCATCCGCTGGATATAGACGGCGGAAATGGACAGCTTCGTGCGGATCACCGCAGCGCCGTCTTCTATAGCGCATACCGTCCCGTAAGCCCGTGACAGCGCCCTGTCGTAGCCGGCTTCGTACCATTTGCGCTTGATATTCCGGTCGTTATCGGTGGGCGCGCGCCAGATATTATATTCCATCGGTCGCATAAGAAGTTTCTTTCCCTGATATTCCATCTCGGCCCATGCGCCGGTCAGCTTATTGTAGGTGTAACGGAAATCCGCGCCGGAGACGCGGAGGCAGCGGTCATCTTCGGAAACGAACGCCGCAGCTTCAGCCGCGCCGGCTGCAGAACCGATCCCGGACGCAGCTGTTTCTCCTCCCATACCGCCTTCCAGCAGTTTCACAGCCGTCTGGTTCCGCCCATCCGCATTCTCAAGCAGGATCTCGTCAAAACCCAGTTCCGCGCCGGCCTTTAAAAGCCCCGTATCCTTCCGAAGCTTATAGTACAGACGCAGATAGCATTTCCCCTTATCCGGGACGTTCAGCAGGCGCAGCGTCACCGAATTCTCCCCATGGGGAGCGATCCGCGGCAGAAGCAGGCTGCCTTCCGCCAGGATCTTCCCGTCGCAGTCCATCTCGTAGACCAGCTTCGCGTAATCCGCCAGATCCACAAAATCCATGTAATTGTGCAGCACCGCCGTTCTGCCTGCCTGATCGAAGCTTACGACCCGGGCCGGGCGGTACACATTTTTATACTCCAAAAGTCCCGTATGCGGTTTCCGGTCCGGATAGACCAGTCCGTCCATGCAGAAATTGCCGTCATGGGGATACTCGCCGTGGTCGCCGCCGTAGGCGTATTTCGTGCGGCGGTGCAGATAAGCGGCGTCGCCGATCCGGCCCGCATACCGTTCGTCTTCCCACGGCCCCATATCGACGGCGTGGTCGCACCACTCCCAGACAAAGCCGCCGCAGGCGCCGTCGTACTGATGGAACACCTGGAAATAATCCTCCAGATCGCCGGGGCCGTTGCCCATCGCATGGCTGTATTCGCACTGGACGAACGGCTTGTCCGGATTCTTCGCGAAATACGCGTGCATTTCGTCGATGCTGGCGTACATCCGGCTGAACAGATCCAAGTTCGAATAATCGTTCTTCCGGTCTCCGTCCGCATAGCGGGCGCTCTCGAAATGGGTCAGTCTCGTCGGGTCAAATGCTTTCGTCCACCGCAGAGCTTCCTCGAAGGTACAGCCGAAGCCGCACTCATTTCCCATGGACCAGATAACCACGCTGGGACGGTTCTTATCCCGGTGGACGCACCGCTGCGTGCGATCCACCGTCGCGTCCGTAAAGGCCGGATTGTTGGCGATCGGCGCGCTCCAGCGGCGGCACCGCTCCAGCCATTCGGTCGTATCCATGAAAATATTATTGGTACCGTGGCTCTCATTATCCGCTTCGTCGATCAGCATAAAGCCATAACGGTCGCAGAGCTGATAGAACTGGGGCCGGTTGGGATAATGGCTGGTGCGGATGCAGTTCATATTGTGCTCCTTCATCAGCCGCAGGTCCTTAAGGATCTGCTCCAGTGTGACGGAAAATCCGGTCTCTGGATCGGAATCGTGGCGGTTGGTGCCGTGGAACAGGACCTTCTGTCCGTTCAAATAGACCACCGCGTCGCGGATCACGATCTCCCGGATGCCTACCTGGTCCTCGATCGTCTCGCCTTCTGTCTCCAGAATAAGCTGGTAAAGATACGGTGCCTCCGGGTTCCAAAGGATGGGATCCGTCACGGAAAGAACGATTTCCGCGGGATAGGAAAGTTCATCCGCTTGCGAACCGGACGGTCTCGCTCCGGCAGTACCCGTATCCGTCCACTGCGCACTTCCCGCAGCCACTGCGGAACTTCCTTCCGCAGCCACATTCCCATCCGCGTCGTAAAGTACCGCCTGCACCGGCACACTTTCTCCAAAGAAATTCATACGGACGCGGATCTTCGCCGATCCGCCGCTTAACGGCCCCGCTTCGATCGCTTTCCCGGCCTGCGCGCCGTAATCGATCCCGGTCGTCACAAAATAGTCGAAAATGCCCCGTTCCGGCCGTTTCAGCAGATAGACGTCCCGGAAAATGCCGCTCATGCGGAATTTATCCTGATCCTCCATATAGCTGCCGTCGCACCATTTGAGCACCAGCACCGCGATCACATTGTCCCCTTCGCGAAGCCTGTCCGTCACGTCAAATTCGCTGGTGGAATGGGACACCTGGCTGTAGCCCACATAGACGCCGTTGATCCACACATAAAAGCAGGAATCCACGCCTTCGAAATTCAGATAGGCTCTCGGCGCCGCCGCGTCCTTCTCATAGGAAAAATGCCGTACATAAGCGCCGCAGGGATCGTCCTGCGGTACATAGGGCGGATCCATGGGGAACGGATAGCGGACATTCGTATACTGGTGCCTGTCATAGCCATAATTCTGCCAGCAGGATGGCACCGGGATCTCGTCATAATCCGACGTATCATAGCCTTCCCGGTAAAATTCCTCCTGCAGATCATAAATGCTGTCATAATACTTAAATTTCCACATGCCGTTCAGGCTCTGAAAACGGTCGGAGCTTTCCCGCTCCATGACGATATCCTTCTGCCGCGCGGACGCGGGAATATAGTACGCCCGGTTGGGCATGGTGTTCTCATGCAGTACGCTGAGATCTTCATAGTGCCTTGGTACGATCATTTTCCTACCTCCATTTTCCTGTCTCCTGCCAGTCCTTTAACCGGTCAAATATTGCCGTTGCCGGATTCTTCCGAATCTAGTATAATATTGAATATACCAAATTGCAAGGAATAGCAGAATAAAAACTACATTTTATCAGGAGAGCAGGCCATGAAAATTGAATCTTTAGGATCCGTTCCCGCCGGATACATCAATACGCCTCTGGAGCCAATGCCGCGGCTGGCGGCGGCGCTGGGATTCGGAATCGATGCGGGCGGCGCCACGGCTGTCTGCGAGCCAAACGCAGCTATCTGCAGGGAGAACGCGGCAGACGCCGCCTCTCCCTGCGGCCTCTACATCAAGCGCGACGACATGACCGGACTGGCCCTTGGCGGCAACAAGGCCCGGAAGCTGAACTATATCGTCAAATACGCCCTTGAAAACGGCTATACCGCCCTTATGACCTTCGGCGGCGTCCAGACCAACCACGGCCGTCTCACTGCAGCCGCCGCGATCCGCTACGGCTTAAAGCCGATCCTGGTGCTGAAAGGCGAAAAGCCGGACTATCTCTCCGGCAATCTGCTGCTGGACCGGCTTATGGGCGCCGATCTCTATTTCGTGGACACCTCATCCTCCGGCGCGCTTCCGGCAGCCGAACAGGCCGCGGCAAAGCAGCGGTACGTGGACGAATGCGCCGCGCGGATCATCGCGGAATACGAAGCGCGCGGAGAGAAAGTCCTCTCCGTTCCGGTCGGCGGACAGACCGTCATCGGCTCCGCCGGCTATATCCAGGCGGTTCCGGAGATCATGGCGCAGATGAAGGAACAGGGAATCCACGCAAAGCATCTGGTCGTGGGCTACGGCTCTACCGGAACCTTTGCCGGGCTCTGGGCCGGAGCGAAATATTATCACGCGCCGTTTGAGGTGATCGGTATCCCGATCGAGCCGGACTACCGGCCGGTGGAGGAAACAGTGGATTTTATCAATGAATTAAGTGCATATTTTGAACTGGGATTTACCTGCAGGAAGGAAGACCTGCATCTGGAGTTCGGATTTGATCCTGCTGGAAACATTCCCACGGACAGTCCAGCGGCCGGATACAGCAGTGATCAGAACGTCACCGGACTCAGCGCATCCGATGTCACGGCTGTCATCGGCGGCACTGTGGGGCCTACTCCCATCGGTTACGGCGGCGTCGGCTACAACGAGCCAGACGCCGTCACTGAAAGCTATATCGAACTCCTTGCCCACACCGAAGCCATTTTCGTGGATCCCTGCTACACCGGCAAAGTGTTCCATGGATACGTCGATCTTCTGAAACGCGGCGTAATCCGCGCGGAAGACGGAGCGATCTTCATGCACACCGGCGGCGCGCCGGGGCTCTGGACAAAGGAGCACCTGGATCACATGCAGAAGGAATACTGGTCCGATGAAAAAACAGACCATGTTCATACCTTTACACTTTGATACCTTTCAGACAAATACAAGCAAGGCGTCACTGGCGCCTTGCTTGCATGGAAATACAAGCAGGGCGTCACTGGCGCCTTGCTTGCATGGAAATACAGGCAGGGCGTCACTGGCGCCCTGCTCGTCGTATATGCAGTTTCTATGTATCACAATTTTTACTTTCTTACCGCCCCAGATCTTCTGGCGGCCTCTCCGACCCGCTCCGCCACGTGGGGCGCGACGCGCGGATCCAGCGCCGACGGAATGATGTACTCGGCGCACAGCTTCTCCGGCTCCACCAGCTCGGCGATCGCCTGCGCCGCCGCAAGCTTCATATCGTAATTGATATCGCGGGCCCCTGCGTCCAGCGCGCCGCGGAAGATTCCCGGGAACGCCAGCACATTGTTAATCTGATTCGGGAAATCGGAGCGGCCGGTTCCCATGACCTTCACGCCCGCCGCCATGGCCTCGTCGTACATGATCTCCGGCACCGGGTTCGCCATCGCGAATACGATCGGATCCGGATTCATTGCCGCGATCATCGCGGGCTTTAGAGCGCCGCCTACCGACACGCCGATGAAGACGTCCGCGCCGCGAAGCGCTTCCGCAAGACCGCCCCGGCGGTCTTCCAGGTTCGTGATCCCGCAGAGCATCTTCTTATGGTCCGCGATTCCGACGCCGCGGTCCTTATAGAGAATCCCATTCTCATCGCAGGCAATGATATGCTTCACGCCGGCGGTAAGCAGCATCTTAATGATCGCGGTTCCCGCGGAGCCGGGGCCGTTTAACACCACATGGATGTCTTCGATCCTCTTGCCGACCACTTTCAGGGCGTTTAAAAGGGCCGCCGTCACGACGATGGCCGTGCCGTGCTGGTCGTCATGGAAGACCGGAATATCCAGCTCCTCCTCCAGACGTCTCTCGACCTCGAAGCATTTGGGGGATGCGATGTCCTCCAGATTGATTCCGCCGAATACAGGCGCGATCTGCTTTACGGCCTTTATGATCTCCTCCGTATCCTGCGTGTCCAGACAGATGGGGAACGCGTCCACGCCGCCGAAGGTCTTAAAAAGGATCGCCTTGCCTTCCATGACCGGAATCGCCGCCTCGGCGCCGATATTGCCCAGGCCCAGGACCGCCGTGCCGTCGCTGACGACGCCGACTAAGTTGCTCTTGGATGTGTATTTGAAAACGTTCTTTCTGTCTTTGGCAATCTCTTTGCAGGGTTCGGCGACGCCGGGCGTGTAGGCGGTGCTTAAGTCGTCGCGGGTCTTGAGCTCTACCTTGCTGATCACTTCGATCTTGCCTTTATGTTCGCTGTGGAGTTTCAGTGCTTCTTCATAATAATTCATGCGGGGTGGGATCTCCTTTCTGTATGGCATGGCGGGCGGTATAATCTCTGTCGAGATTATAACACATTTCCCAAAAAAGAAAAGGAAAAATTGAAGATATAAGACTTTTCAAATCTTTTGATTGCCGTTATAATAGAGCGAAAGGGCCGGGCGCGAAGGGCGCCGGACAGATGGGCCTAAGCGCGGGAGGGGAATCATGGCTGCTTTGATCTTCCTGAAAGATTTTCTTGACAAATACAAAAAAGACGAGGTGACTGCATACGCCGCGCAGTCATCCTTTTTCATTATCATATCATTCTTTCCGTTCGTCATGCTGCTGCTGACGCTCATACAGCTGGTTCCGGCGATCCAGAAGTCGGATCTGATGGAGCTGATGGTCGCGATCATGCCCGATATGCTGGACGCGCTGGTCGTAGGGATCATCGATGACCTTTACACCAAATCGCCGGCCACCATCATTTCCATTTCCGCCATTGCGGCCTTATGGTCCGCGTCCCGCGGGATGCTCGGCATCGAACAGGGGCTGAACCGGGTCTACGAAAGCTCGAGGGATCACAGCTATCTGGTCCGCCGTCTGATCTGCTCCGGTTATACGCTGCTGTTTATCGTCGCCTGCGTCGGCAGCCTCCTGCTGCTGGTACTTGGCAATTCGATCTATACTTTTGTGGTCAAATGGTTCCCGAAGCTCTCCGACTTCGCGGGACTGGTCTACAGCGTCCGCTCCTTCGCGGTGCTGTTCCTTCTGATCATCATTTTCAGCGGCATTTATAAATGGCTGCCGCTAAAGCACCATTCGCTGAAAAGCCAGATGCCCGGCGCGCTGTTTTCCACCCTGGGATGGATCGTGTTCTCGGCTCTGTTTTCGATCTATTTCAATAATTTCAGCAATTATTCATATATGTACGGCAGCCTGACGGCCGTCGTCGTACTGATGCTGTGGCTCTACATCTGTATCTGCATCCTCTTTATCGGCGCGGAGATCAATTATTTTCTGGACAAATATTTCGGCGGCGGCCACAATAACGCGGAATTATCTTAGAAACTGATGCAGTATTACAAAAAAGTGCCTCGCGGCCATCATTTCTTTTTATATTTTTCAATTATGTACTGTTTTTTCGCCGTTGATTGTGGTATAATTTTTGGCGATTGTATCAATAGCAACACGAAAAAATATATTTTTTACGGAGGTTAACAAGATTATGCATGGTAATGTCATCGTAGGCCAGTCCGGCGGCCCCACGGCCGTCATCAAC
>CANPYE010000134.1 GCA_947588005.1 uncultured Lachnospiraceae bacterium
AGGCTCTGATTCTGCACCTCGATGATGCGGCCTCGATCTGGGTCCGCCTGAAAGAGCGCCCCATGACCAGTCCCTGCAGCATCATCGGCGTCACGCCCATCAGCAGGAACATGATAAATAACGGCAGGCGCATGCTGACCGTCCGCCGCCCGAGCCGCTTAAAATTCAACTTCCATAACCGTAATGCCAACGCTTACACTCTCCCCCCGCAGGCAAAACCTTCCGTCTCATCCTTCTCTGTCGTCAGATCTTCTGTACTTTCTCAGCCATCTATCCGTTGTCCGGCCGCCGCACACAGTTCTCGCCCGCGGTTCCAGCCAACCGTCATTTTGTTTCTTCCGGAATCTCCGCCGACCGCGCCTCCCGGCCGTCACTCCGTTTCTTCCAGGATTTCCGCCGACCGCGCCTCCCGGCCGTCACTCCGTTTCTTCCGGAATCTCCGCCGACCGCGCCTCCCGGCCGTCACTCCGTTTCTTCCAGGATTTCCGCCGACCGCCGGCCGCAGCTCCCGGCCTGGCTCCGCCCGGCCGTCACTTCGTTTCTTCCAGGATCTTCTCCGCCGTGACTGCCAGAGAGCCCGGCCCGATATGGCAGCTGACGCTTAAGGACAGGCAGTCGATATAAATGTCCCCCGTCTTCGGGAACTGCGCCTTGATTTCGTCCCGCAGTTCTTCCGCCGCCGCCCGGTTCTCCGTGTGCACCACGCAAATACGGGTATTCTCGCCGGTCGTATCGCCGAACCGCTCCGCCATGTCGCGGGTGATCGCCGCGATCATCGTGGACTTGGCCTGTTTGATCGTGCGGGCCTTGGAAAATGCGTCCAGCTTCTCCCCCTGAATCGTCAGCACCGGTTTCAGCCGCAGAAGCGTTCCAAGCGCCGCGGCCGCCGGCGTGATCCGGCCTCCCTTTTTCAGGTATTTCAGCGTATCCAGCATGATATAGATCGTGGAATCAAATTTGGTTCTCATCAGGATATCCCGGATCTGCGCCGCACTCATGCCTTTCTTCGCCAGCGTCAGCGCGTCAATAGCCGACTGGCGCTGGGTTGTGGAGATTCTCTGATTGTCTGCGACCTGAACTTTACCGTCATAGTCCTCCGCCAGCATCATAGCCGTCTCACAGGAACTGCTTAAGCCGCTGGACATAGGGATATGGACGATCTCGTCATATTCCTCAAGGATCCGGTCCCACAGCCCCATGACCGACTCCGGCGTCGGCTGCGACGTGGAAATATCGCTGTCATTTTTCAGCTTCTCATAGAACTGCTCCTGCGTCAGGTTGATGTCCTCGAAATACTCGGCTCCGTCGATCATAAACGGCATCGGAAGGACGAAAATGCCCAGCTCCTTCGCCTGCGCCTGCGTAATTCCGCTGTTGCTGTCTGTCACGATTGCTGTTTTCATAACTGTAACTCCTCGTTCTTACATTTATAACAACCGGATGCTCCGGAAGTTTTTCTTCGCCGGCAGTTTTTGTTCCCCGGCAGTTTTCAGCATGCAGATATTCTCTCCGTAACATATTCATATTCCACAAAGCATACCCGCCATTTTCGCCTGCTTCAGATACCACAGCGGCACGATGCTGGCCTAATCTGCCGATCTCGGCCTATCAAAGCCTCGGCCGCAGGCCAATCCCCGCTGACCGCTTCTCTGTCTCTCTAACGCCGCTCCGGCCCGCTGACCGCCGCTCCCTCCCCGGAATCCGCTCTGTACGACGCAGTATCACCAGCTTCAAGCCTCCGCCCCTCCCGCGTCCGCCTGGGTCATCCGGTACAGCTCGTAATACATCCCCTTCTTCTCCAGAAGCGCACGGTGGTTCCCTTCCTCTACGATCCGGTTCCCGGCCAGCACCAGGATCCGGTCCGCGCCCTGGATCGTGGAGAGCCGGTGGGCGATCGTCAGCGTCGTCCGCCCCTGCGCCAGCCGGTTCAGGGAAATATTCACCAGATGCTCGCTCTCATTGTCCAGGGCCGAGGTCGCTTCGTCTAACACCAGGATCGCCGGATTTTTCAGGAACACCCGCGCGATGCTGATCCGCTGCTTCTGCCCGCCGGACAGCTTCACGCCCCGCTCGCCCACATACGTATCGTATCCGTTCTTCAGCGCGGAAATGAATTCGTCAGCCCCGGCCATCTTCGCGGCCTCGATCACTTCCTCCCGCGGCGCGCCCGGACGCCCGTAGGCGATATTTTCATAGACCGTTCCGGAGAACAGGTACACGTCCTGCTGCACGACGCCGATATTGGTCCGCAGACTCTCAAGCGTCACCTGCCGGATATCACGACCGTCCACCAGAATCCGGCCCGCAGTCGTATCGTAAAAACGCGGGATCAGATTGCAAAGCGTCGTCTTGCCGCCGCCGGACGGCCCCACCAGAGCCACCTTCTCGCCGGGCCGGATCGTCAGGTTGATATCGTCCAGCACCGGATTGTGGTCGTCCGGATACGCAAAGCTCACATGGTCGAAGGTGATGCTCCCTTCCACCTTTCCAAGAGGCTCCGCCCCCGGCTCGTCGAAAATATCGATCTTGGCGTCCATGATCTCCGCGAACCGCTCGATACCGGTCATGCCGCGCTGGAACTGCTCCGCGAACTCGATGATCCGCCGGATCGTGGTCAGAAGCGTGGACACGTACATCGTATAGGCCACCAGATCGCCGGGATTGATCTGCCCGTTCACCAGGAAGATACCGCCGGCCACGATGACCGCCGTGTACATGACGCCGTCGAACATCCGAACCGTGTCCTGGAATGACGCCATATAGCGGTACATTTCCCTCTTGATCTCCAGAAACTGCTGATTTCCCTTTCGGAACTTTTCGATCTCGATGTCCTGGTTGGAAAATGCCCTTACCACCCGGTTTCCCAGGAGATTATCCTCAATCTGCGCGTTCAGCTCGCCGATATGATGCCGCTGTTTCTTAAACGCCGCCCGCATTTTCAGGTTAAAATACGTGCAGCACACCACCATGACGGGCACGATGATGAAAATAATCACCGTCAGCATCACATGGATCCGAATCAGGATCACGAACGCCACAACCGCCTTCACAAACGCGATAAAAAATTCCTCCGGGCAGTGGTGGGCAAATTCAGTCACGTCAAAGAGGTCATTGGTGATCCGGGACATTAACTGTCCCACCTTCGTATTGTTAAAATAGCTGTCCGAAAGCTTCTGCAGATGCTCGAAAGCGTCCTGCCGCATGTCGGTCTCGATCTTCGCTCCCATGATATGACCGGTGTAGGCCATATAGAAGTTGGCCGCCGCGTCCACGATCCGCAGCGCGAAATACAGAAGACCGATACTGCAGACCGTCCGCACCGTCAGGCTGGCCGCGTCCGCCGTCCCCTGGTTCGTGATATAGCGCAGGATCATCGGCAGCACCAGCTCGCAGACCGTCGTCATCGAAGCGCAGAACAGGTCCGCCAGAAGCGTCAGGATATACGGCCGGTAATACGGCGCGAACCGGCGCAGAAGCTCGCCGGTCTTCATTCTCTTTTGTTCCATCTCCGGATAAATCTCCATTATCTAAGCACAGTCGCGGGAAGACCCGCAGGCACGATACTTTTTTATTCTACCTCATTTTACAGGGAAATGGAAGTAAAAAATGCAACTCTCTATGGACGAATATTTGAAATTGATGTATGATGAAAGATGCGGATACCGGCGCGGGAATTGTCAGAATGACCATCCGGTGCATACCAGAAAATCACAAGGAGATACGCATATGCCATACTGTCCCAAATGCGATATGGAATTTGTAGAGGGAATCACCGTCTGCACAGACTGCGGCGGCCCATTATATGAATCGGAGGCGGCCGCGAAGGCGGCCATAGCCGAAGAACGCGCAAAAGAGCGCGCCCGCGAGCTGGTCCGGGAAAAGGCCATGTATGAGGAGTACCTGAAAAATATGGCCGCGGATGAGGAAACCGGCGAAAAAACAGCCGGCGAAACAGACGAAGCCGAAACCAGCGCCGGCGCTTCGGCCGGCGGCCCGGATGACGACGCCAACGACGCGGCCGGCGGCACAGACGATGGCCGGGGCGGCGCTTCGGACGGCAGTTCCGATGACATCAGCAGCGCTTCGGACGGCGCCGGTAAAGCCGACGATGCTTCGAACGGCGATGACGTCCCCACGGAAGAAGAACTGCGGGCGCTCGAAGATGAAGTCCGGCGCCGGGCGCAGTCCATTCTTCCGCCCGAGCCCGTTCACGTCTATGTGGACAAGTCCCAGAAATACGACGATCTGAAATCCTCGGCTTTCGCGTTCCTTCTGGTAGGCGGAGCGCTGCTTGTCGTTTCCGTCCTGTGCTGGGCCGGCATCATCAATATTCCCATGGCGCCGGTATCCAAACTGATCTTTCAGGGCGCACTGACCGCTATGGGAATTTTCTCTCTGGTCGTCTTTTTGCGTACTGCCCGCTCCGCGAAGAAACTGGCGCCGCAGATCGCCGAAGAAAAGGCCCGGACCCGGATCACCATCGACTGGTTTACCGACCAATATGCAGCCGAAGATATTGACAACGCCATCGGGGATAAGGACAGCCTGACCGAAGAAGAGCTGAGCCTGAAGCGCTTCCAGATCATCCAGGACTGGCTGGTTACCGGACAGGACCTGCCGGACCAGGCATATGTAGACGCGCTGAGCGAGGAAATCTATACGAAGCTGTTCGAAAATAAATAGTCGTCTGCCTCTCAGGCGGTATGAAACGAATGATCCGGGCCGCCGCCGAGGAGATCGGCATGGTCTGCAGCCACACATGGCCCGGACCGGTAACCACGGTGTTGCACAGGCCCTCGCCGCCGAAGAAGCCCGATTCCAGTCTGCACAAGCCGTTCAGTCGATCGCGTGGTCGATGGAAATATGTCCGCCGGACCAGACCTTTCTTGCGGACCACTCCTCATCCGGCAGACTCCAGAACGGATCCGCAGGCGGCAGTCCCAGCGGCAGAAAAACAGCGCTGCACAGATAGAGGCTCCCGGTATTGATATATTCCTCCGCCAGCTCCGGCTGATATCCGAAAACGCCCGGCCGCAGCCAGCCCTTTTCATCAAACATATCCGGCGCGGACATGACCCGGCGGATCACGGCGGTCAAAGCGCAGCGAACCGCGGCCGGAGAAAGATCCCCTTCCAGCCGGTGCTGCAGAGCCGCCTGCGCAAGCATCTGGAACGCGCCGAAGCGGTAACAGATCGAACGGCCGACCACCGGGTACGAGCCGTCCGGACCGATCATCCTCTCAAGCACCGAGGCGTACCGGGAAGCGCGCGCAATGACCGCGGGACGCATCCGGGCGATCTCATCCGACTGATCCGCGAACAGATCCACAAGATCCACATACATCGGCTGGATCACGAAGCTGTTATAATAATCCCAGTGAAACCTGGGGCCGTCACCATAGGCGCCGTCTCCCGCATACCACTCCTGAAATGTCCGAAGCGCCCCAAGAACGCGCATGATGTCCCACGGCTCTCCCAGAACATAAAGCCCTGCCTCCACCATGGCGGAGAAAAACAGCCAGTTGGTGTTGACCGCGGCGATCCGCCGCGTCGCGCGCAGGGCGTCGGCCAGGTGACGGCGGGTCATCTCCGGACAGCATTCATCCACGCCGGCCGCGGCAATATCTCTCCCGGCAGGCGTCTTTTTGGCACGCACCAGCGCATGGGCCAGGAAGGCTGCGTCCACCAGAGGCTGCCCGCCGTCCGTGAAATTCATAAAATCAGGAGAATCCGGATCGGAAGCCATCGCAAGACAGCGAACGGCTTTCCGGCGCATTTCACTCTGCAGTTTTCTCTCCTCCGCCGAAAGCGTCCCCGCATCCAGCGCAAGCCACGGCGCAAGGCCCAGCATACTTCGGCCGAACGCCTCAAGCGGCGCGTACTGCGCCCGGCCCGCATGAAAATCGAGCGGAAGACGCTGCTTCAGCTCTCCGTTCTCAAGTGCGTCAAACACCGGCCCGGTGATCGTAAGAAGCGCCGCAAGCCATTCTTTTCTTGTATCCTCCATCGTTCCCGTTCTCCCATTTTCAAAATCAGCTTCTAAATCCGCCGAATGTCTGCCCACAGTCTGCTTTTCCGGCGCTGCCTTCTCTCTCCCGCGGCGTCCCGGTCAGCTGGCGCCGTCTTCTCTTTCCTGCAAATACAAGCAAGGCGTCACTGGCGCCTTGCTTGCATGGAAATACAAAAAACGCATCACTGGCGCGCGTTTTTTGCATACTGACGTAAAAGAAACAGCCGCAGAACCGGCCCGGCCCCGGCGGTCAGTCCGTCAGGAGCCGGCTTCCGTCCCGCGGCAGCCTTTCATTTCACATTATTCGCCAAATACAGCGATATAGTCCTTCTTAAACTTCTCGATGCCCTGATCCGTCAGCGGATGCTTGGTCATCTGCATCAGCACCTTATACGGCACCGTGGCGATGTCCGCGCCGGCCCTCGCGCAGTCGATCACATGGATCGCATGGCGGATGCTGGCGGCGATGATCTCGGTCTTGATATCATGGGTCATAAATACGTCCGCGATGTCCTCGATCAGCTCCACGCCCGGCATGGAGATGTCGTCCAGACGCCCTACAAACGGAGACACGAAGGTCGCGCCCGCGCGGGCGGCCAGAAGCGCCTGCGCCGTAGTAAAGATCAGCGTCACATTGGTCTTGATGCCCTCGGCGGACAGAACCTTGACGGCCTTCAGGCCCTCGGCGGTCATCGGGATCTTCACGACCATATTCGGATGGATCGCCGCGATCTCACGGCCTTCCTTGATCATGCCGGCCGCGTCGGTCGTCGTGGCCTTTACCTCGCCGCTGATCGGACCGTCCACGATGGATGCGATCTCTTTGATCACCTGATTGAAGTCCCGGCCTTCCTTGGCGATCAGGGACGGATTGGTGGTCACTCCGCAGATAATGCCCATCTCGTTGGCCTCGCGGATCTCATCTACATTGGCTGTGTCGATAAAAAATTTCATAGCTGATACACTCCTTCCATGCAATAATATTTATTTTCTGTAATTCCATTGGATACGGATACCTACAGCGACTTCACCGCCGCGACCACATTCTCCACCGTAAACCCGAAATGCTCGAACAGCTTCGAATACGGGCCGCTGGCGCCGAATCCGTGCATGGTCACATACGCGCCGTCCAGGCCTACGTATTTGCCCCAGCCGAAATCGCTCAGCGCCTCGATCGCCACGCGCTTACGCACATTCTTCGGAAGTACGGACTCCTTGTACTCGTCGCTCTGCTCCTCGAAAATGTCCATGCAGGGCATGGAGACCACGCGGACCTTCATGCCTTCTTCCGCCAGCACCGCCTTCGCCTTCACGGCCAGCTCCACTTCGGAGCCGCTGGCGATCAGGATCACGTCCGGCGTGCCCTCGCAGTCGTCGGTGATGTAGCCGCCCTTCAGCGCCTCCCTGCTGCTGCCGGGCATCGGAGCCAGATTCTGGCGGGTCAGCACCAGAGCCGTCGGCGTCTTCGTGGAGGTCATGGCGCTGTACCAGGCCGCCGCTGTTTCCACCGCGTCGCAGGGACGGAACACATGGAAATTGGGCAGCGCCCGCAGCATCGCCAGCTGCTCGACCGGCTCATGGGTCGGACCATCCTCGCCCACACC
>CANPYE010000135.1 GCA_947588005.1 uncultured Lachnospiraceae bacterium
GCCCTGGTACTGATCGCGTGCCTGTACGCGGCCACCATCGTCTTCGCCCTGATCGACAGTCCATTTGCCAAAAGCTGTCTTATGGCGGCCCTGTTCTGCACGATCGTGGTTCCGGCGGTGATCTATGGCTTTCTTGTGATCACCAGACAGATCAGCAGAGACGGAAAGGAGCCAAAAGATACAAAAGATAAATAAGTAACAGCAATTATTCAGTCCGCAAAACCGCATCAAATATACAAAAATTCTGCCAAACGGCAGAATTTTGCATATTAACGTGATTTTGAAAATGCCATAGCCTTATCACTGAGTTCACGAACAGACAGATCATTTTCCAAATTTTTGTCTTCTCCATTCCGTATAATCAAAAGGTTCTTTCGTAATCAATATGATAAATCTCTCTGCATCTACATAGCCAAGATGATTTATCAGCGCTTTCATGCCTTCCTGCTTTACGATTGTATCTGTTTTCATGGTCATGCCTCCATTTCATTGACAAAAATAATCGGATTAACAATTTGAAGTTCTTCTATAATCATAAATTCCTTCTCGTATTCTCGAGTGCACATATAGCTTTGCCTGTGCCTCAAGAGATATTCTCATCTGCGACTGATCATCAAATGGTCTGTTAAAGCAGCAATTATCCGGATAAATCCTCATAGCGATCCCCCCATTTCTTTCATTTAAGTATACTATCCCATCAAACATTGGAAGACGGAATTTATCACCGTACAGTCTCTGTTCTTCCAACACGGCGAAAATCCCCGGAGTCTTCCCCTGCCTGAAAAAGGCCGTCACATCATTCGACGCGGCAGCCCTTTACACATAACATCTATTCTGTTTTCAATTCACAATCCTTCCAGACCATCTATTATCTACTCATCCCCTACCGCTTCCGGTAAATGATCTCGTCCCGCCCCGGTCCGTTGGACACCATCGTGATGGGCGTTTCGATCTCCTTCTCGATAAATTCGATGTAATTCCGGCAGTTCTCCGGCAGATCCTCATAATTCTTAATGCCGCGGATCTCGCATTTCCAGCCCGGAAGCTTCACATAGACCGGTTTCGCCTTCTCAAGCTTCACCGTCGTCGGGAAGTCCTTCGTCACCACGCCGTCGATCTCATAACCCACGCAGACAGGCAGCTCATCCAGATAGCCCAGCACATCAAGGACCGTCAGGACCGCCTCCGTCGCGCCCTGAATCCGGCAGCCGTAGCGGGTCGCCACCGCGTCAAACCACCCCATACGCCGCGGACGCCCCGTGGTCGCTCCGAACTCACCGCCGTCGCCGCCGCGCCGCCGCAGCTCGTCGGCCTCGTCGCCGAATATCTCACTGACAAATGCGCCCGCGCCTACCGCGCTGGAATACGCCTTCACCACCGCCGTGATATTTTTGATCTCATAGGGCGGAATCCCCGCGCCGATGGCGCCAAAGGCCGCCAGCGTCGAAGAAGACGTCACCATCGGATAGATACCGTGATCCGGATCCTTCAGAGAGCCAAGCTGCCCCTCCAGAAGGATATTCTTTCCTTCCTTCATTGCCTCCGCCAGATACGCGCTCACGTCGCAGACATAAGGCGCGATCCTGTCGCGGTACTCATGGAGCGTGTTCAGAAGCTCCGCGGGATCGATCTTCGGCTGATGGTACAGATGCTCCAGCATCACATTCTTCAGCTCGCAGACTCTCGCCGCTTTCTCCTTAAGCGTTTCCTCGTCGAACAGCTCGCTGACCTGGAAGCCGATCTTCGCGTATTTGTCTGAATAGAAAGGCGCGATGCCGGACTTGGTGGAACCGAATGACTTCCCGGCCAAACGCGCTTCCTCATATGTGTCGAAAAGCACATGGTACGGCATCAGGATCTGCGCCCTGTCGGAGACCAGGATCCGGGGTCTCGGTACGCCGCGGTCTACCAGGGACTGGATCTCATCCATCAGATACGGAATATTAAGCGCCACGCCGTTGCCGATGATGCTGGTGGTATGGCTGTAAAATACGCCGGACGGAAGCAGGTGCAGAGCGAACTTGCCGTATTCATTGATAATGGTATGGCCGGCGTTGCTGCCTCCCTGGAACCGGATAATAATATCAGATTCCCTGGCCAGCATATCCGTGATCTTGCCTTTTCCCTCATCGCCCCAGTTGGCTCCTACGATTGCTCTTACCATCTGTACTTCCTCCTTGCATAATACCTGGATTCTGATTCTTTGCCCGCGGCCATAAAAGCACATCTTCCTGCCGCCGGCACAGCCGCTATACAGTATATAGGATAACCCGTGAAAATGCAAGGAAATTCTTTATAAAATCCATATTCTGAAAATCCGCATTCATCATTGCCCCGAAAATGTTTGGACCGTCATTTTCTCTCCATCCGCAGTCACAGTCACCGCACCGCCGTCCATCGTGAGAAATGTCCGTATCCCGCAGACCCTCAGTCTTTCCATCGTATCCTCTCCCGGATGTCCGTACCGGTTATTCGCCCCGCAGGAAATGACCGCCCAATCCGGATCCACATATTCGAGGAACTCCCTGCTGCTGGAATAGCTGGATCCGTGATGGGCCGCCTTAAGAAGCTGTACCGGGCCGGTGAGACCTGCGGCAGCGCCGGAGACTCCCGCCAGCGGCTCTGCCGTTCCGGGGACTCCCGCCAGCTGTTCCGCTGTTCCGGAGACCCCCGTCAGCTGCTCCGCTGTTCCGGAGACTCCCAAAAGCCGGCTCAGCGCTTTTGCTGTCCCAGCATCTCCAAAACCGGCGTTCTCGCCGGTCTCCCGCAAACCCTGCAGCCAGCGTCTCTCTCCTTCCGCGCTCATATCTCCGGTCAGCAGGATCCCTGCTTTGTCGTAGGAAACCTCCAGAAGCAGCGAATGGTCATTGGTATCTTCCTTGCAACCTGGATCTCCTGCATACAGGCATGTAACCTGCAGGTTGTAATCGGATGTACTGATCCGGTCTCCGGCTTCCATCCATACCACGTCAGTTCCCTCCGCCTCCGCCAGTTCCTCAAGCTTCCTGTATTTCTCATCGCCTTTCGCCAGGCGCGGCAGCACCAGTGTGCCGACAGCGATCCCGCAGTCCGACTCCAGCAGATACCGGAGCCCGGATATATGATCCTCATCTCCGTGGCTCACTACCGCGTAATCGATTCGTCTGATCCCACGGCTTTTCAGATACGGCTCCAGCACCTGATCTCCCAGGTTCTTCTCCGATGTACTTCCACCATCCACAAGGATCGTCATTTCTCTGCTTTCGAGACAGATCCCGTCGCCCTGTCCCACATCCAGAAATACAGCACGAAGCCCGCTCACAGGCAGCGGCTGCAGGAGCAGATACCCTGCGCAGGCGCAGGCTGCCAGCACAACCGGACGCCGCGAACGCCGTTTTTCTTTTTCCGCACTCCGGTTCGCCCACCAAAGCAGGGCGCACCATCCCGCCGCGTACACGGCAAGCTGTCCCATCCGGGGCCGCCCCACGATCTGCACCGCCCCCGGCAGTTCCTCGAATACACGGCAGAGCCATTCATAAAGCCGCAGGATATAATGCCCGGTCCCGACAGCGAACCGCCCAGCCGGAAGCCATACGGCCCCAAGCGCGATTCCCGCAAGCCCCGACACCAGCACATACCCCATAAGCGGAATCACCAGAAGATTCAGTACGATCCCGTAAACCGGATACTCATAGAAATGGTAGGCCGTCACCGGCAGCGTCACCACCTGGATCACGATTCCCAGAAGAAGCGTCTGTCCGAACCTGCTCCCGCCGGAACCGCCCCTGGACGCGTCGCGCTTGCCAATCTCCACGCAGCGCTTGCCATCTGCCACATCGCAGCTGTCACCCGCCGCGCGGGGCATTTCCTCCGCTGCAGCGCGGCCGCCACCCGCCGCGCGGGGCATTTCTTCCGCTGCACCGTGGCCGCCCTGCACATCGCCGCCCCCAACGCCTGTCCACGCCTCCAGCACCGGATAAACTGCGCCGATCGCCAGCACAGCCCCAAACGACAGCTGAAAGGCGGCCTGGAAAAGCAGCGACGGCGACTCTGCAAGAAGCAGAACCGCGGCCAGCGCCATTGCCGAAAGCAGATCATAGGTCCGCCCCAGCTTATCCGCCAGAATCTGCAGGCACACCATGACCGCAGCGCGCACCACGCTGGCTGAACCGCCGGTCAGTATCCCGTAGCTGACCGTTACAGCCGCCGCCAGCACGCCGGACATTTCAAAGCTCAGTCCCAGGCGTCGTCTTAAAAACCGGTAGAAGCCCATTCCGATCAGAGAAATATGAAGCCCGCTGACCGCCAGCAGATGGGCGATCCCATTTCTCTGGTAAAGCTCCTTTACATCGGACGCCAGCGCGGTCTTATCCCCCAGCACCACAGCCGTAAAGACTCCCCTGTCGCCGCTGTCCGCGCCGCACAGGCGAATAAGTATCTCCCCCGCCCACTTCTTCAGCCGGAAGATTCCGTCCAGATAAGGCGAATATTCATCCCCGGCCGCCTGCAGGTTTTCGCCGAACATCCGTCCCTCGATCCCCAACGCGTGGTAATATTTTCCGAAATCAAACTGTCCCGGATTGGTGGCGCGTCCCATAGGCTCCAGTTCTCCCCACACGGACACCCGCATGCTGATCCGAAAGCTGCTGCGTCCCGCCGCAGCATTCATTTCATCGCCCACGGCGCCTTCCGCGCCTTCACGCACGTTTTTGCCGCCGGACCCTGTCCCGGCTTTCATCCTGCCGCTCCCGGCCTCTGCTACATCTTTCGTCTCGCCGCCCCCGGCGTCCCCCGCAGCATTCACTCCACCGTCCACGGCGCCTGCCGCACCCGCACGCACGTCGTCCCACGGCGCTTCATCCAGATACACCAGCACATCCCCGCCAAACTCCCGGGCCTCTCCGCGCACATAAAGCACCACGTCCGACAGCGTCAGAACCGCCGCGTAGCTGCCTTCCTTTCCGGCTCCCACATCGTCCAAGGTTCCTTCCGCCTTAAGTACAGTTCCTTCCAGCGCTGCGATCTGTTCCCCGCAGCGCGCGGAAAGCTTCTCGTCCGCCCAGAGCCTCCCCCCGCCCAAGAGCATAAAACAGAAAAGCGGCAGAAACCAACCTATCAGGCTCCTGCCGCTTGCATTTCCATGCGGGCAAGACGCCAGTGACGCCCTGCCCGTATCCGCATAACCGCGTTCTCGTCGTTTTTTCCACAGACAGAAGACCCCGGCCGCCACAACAGCCAAAGTCACCGCCTTTATCTCCACGGGCAGCAACAGCCATACCTCTCCAAGTACGAATCCCCCTGCTGCGTATACCAGTGGTCGTTTCAATTATTCATTTTCCTCCCCGATCTCCATATTCTTCTCAAATTGGGTGTCCAGCGAGATCACATCCCGAAACATCACATCCGACGAACCGTTTACCGTGAACTGCACCCGCGACACCGTAGGCAGCTGGCACAGGGAATTTACGATGGCGTAGATCGGTATGTACTCCTTCACCTCCGCCAGACTGTTCAGAAACGATGTGTCAAAGTTAATATAGCACACATTCTCATTGACCGACAGATTCAGAAGCTTCACATCCGGCGGCGCCACAGCGTATCTCCCCTCCAGCTGCGGCCCTTTAAGCACTTCCTCAACCACCAGTCTCTCAAGAGACGTGCTAACGGAGTGAACCACCTCCCGCTCCTCCGCCACCAGCCGGCTCCCCGTCTCGTCGGCGAAAAACAGCTTCAGCCGGCTTTTCTCAAAGGTATTCACATCGCTGATGCTCTCGATGAAATCTGTATCCGCCAGAAGCCCTACCGGATTGCCGTCCCCGTTCAGAAGCGGCTGATCGCCCGAATAGATGGAAATGTAATCGATCCCGTCGATCTGCGTCATCGTCTTCGTCAGCGCCGCCCTGCACAGGATCTCCCTGGTCGGCTCCATGACCGTGTGACTGCCGTACCCGGCGTCAAAATACAGCTTCAGAACCCGGTTCTCCTGCTCAAAGCCCAGATAATTCACCGAGCTGGAAAGCGCCACCTGATTCTCAGCGTCATTGGGCGCCGTCAGAAACTGACGCATCAGTTCTTCAATCACCTGATCGCCGATCACCGTATTGGTTCCGTACTCCTGAGGCGAAAGCGCCGTCATACTGCTGTTCAGATAATAGATCCGATACGTGGCGGCGTACTCTGCCTGTCCGTTCTCTCCCGCCCGGCAGGCAGTCAGCCCGACTGTAAGAAGAAGCCAGGCGGCGGTCAATAACCTGTATCTCATAACCTTGCCTCCTCTAGTATATGTAGGTTAACGGGATCCGCATCGTAAATGTGGATCCTTCGCCTTCTTTGCTCAGCAGGCGGATGGCCCCATAATGCATGAGCACTACATTTTTCGTGATCGACAGTCCCAGACCGGTTCCGCCGGTCTCGCGGGACCGCGCCTTATCCACCCGGTAAAAGCGCTCGAAGACGCTTTCCTGCGCGTCCTCCGGGATCCCGATGCCTGAATCCGCCACTTTCACATAAAAATACTTGTGGTCCGCGTCCAGCGTCACCCGCACCCAGCCGCCGTCTATATTGTACTTGATGGCGTTCTCTACCAGATTGCTGATGGCCAGGGACAGCTTCGTCTCATCCACGTCGGCCGTCACCTCGCGGATGCTCTCGTAGATCAGCTCGATTCCGCGCTTTTCCGCGATGGGCTGCAGACGTTTCAGTATCTGCTGCACCAGCACGTTGATGTCCACCTGCGCCACATTCAGCTCCGCCACCGATTTGTCCATCTTGACAAGCGACAGAAGATCGTCCACGATCTTGCTCTCCCGATCGATCTCATCGGAAATATCCGACATGAACTCCCGATATAGCTCCACCGGCGCGTCCTCCATACTCATCAGCGAATCCGCCAGCACCCGGATCGACGTGATCGGCGTTTTCAGCTCGTGGGACACGTTGGCCACGAAATCCTCCCTGGAGCGGTCCATCGTCTGCAGCTTTGTCTTGGTCTTCTGGATCGCCTCGGAGATCCGCTTCGTCTCCCGGTATGTATTCTCCGAAACCGCCTCGTCCAGACTGCCGTCCGCCATCCGGTCCAGGGATACCTGCAACCGCTCAAACGGCCTGACGAAAAGCATCGTAAGCAATACCCCCGCCAGCACCTGCACCATAGCCGCCACGACAACGAAAAGCCGGGATGTCTCCTCCACGCTGTTTACATTGGACAGAATATTCTCCGTCGACGCGATCGTCAGAAGAACGCCGATAATGTTCCGCTTCTCCGTATTGTCATAGATCGGCGCGGTCACCGCGAAATACTGCTTCTCGTCCTCCCGCAGGATGCTGTTCTCTCCCTTGAAGCACCGAAGCACCGGCTCCGACACATTGATCCTTCCCACGGACAGCTTGAACGTGTCCTTGACAATGCGGAAATTTCGGTCTACTACGACGATCCTTCCGTTGAAAATGTCCGCGATCGTATCCAGCTCCTTGTCAAGCAGCACATCCCGGCTGGGCGCCGCCATATATTCGGCCCTGGTCAGCCGGGATGTGCTGCTTGACAAGGAGCACA
>CANPYE010000136.1 GCA_947588005.1 uncultured Lachnospiraceae bacterium
AGGCTGGGCGCTGAGGCGGCTTACCTGATCAAGCAGAAGGAATACGGCTACATGGTCTGCGTGAAGAACAACGACATTGACAAGATTCCGCTTAAGGACGTGGCCGGGAAACTGAAAGTCGTCGATCCCAAGAGCTCCATCATCCGCGAGGCGAAGATGATTGGCATCTGCTTCGGCGATGAAAAGATGAAGTAGGGATTATCTTACAGAATAACGGATGTCCGTGCGTGTGTCGCTCACGGCGGAGCAGCCTGCACGGATGTCTGATGACAGGAGACCCGGATTCATGTCCTACATGGCACTGTACCGCAAATGGCGTCCGGCTTCTTTCGATGATGTGAAGGGCCAGGACCATATTGTGACGACTTTGAAAAATCAAATACTGTCCCAGCGCATCGGACATGCGTATCTGTTCTGCGGCACCCGCGGCACCGGCAAGACCACGATCGCCAAGATATTCGCAAAGGTGGTCAACTGCGAGCATCCGGTGGACGGAAGCCCCTGCGGAGAGTGCCGGACCTGCAGGAATATCGCGGCGGGCGCGTCGCTGAATGTTGTGGAGATCGACGCCGCATCCAACAACGGCGTGGATAATATCCGCGAGATCCGTGAGCAGGTGCAGTATCCTCCGACGGAGGGGCGCTACCGGGTCTATATCATCGATGAGGTTCATATGCTTTCGACGGGCGCCTTCAATGCCCTGCTTAAGACATTGGAGGAGCCGCCTTCCTATGTGATTTTTATTCTGGCGACCACGGAGGTGAACCGGATCCCGATCACGGTGCTCTCCCGCTGCCAGCGATATGATTTCAAACGCATCTCCATCGCGACGATCACGGACCGCTTAAAGGAACTGTCCGCGGCGGAGAAGCTCAACGTGGAGGAGAAGGCGCTTTCCTATATTGCCAGGGCAGCCGACGGCTCCATGCGCGACGCGTTAAGCCTTCTGGATCAGTGCGTCGCCTTCCATTACGGGGAACGGCTGACCTACGATCACGTGCTGGACGTGCTCGGGGCAGTGGACACGGCTATTTTCAGCCGGATGTTTCGGGCTGTGGCCGGGAACCGAACGGCGGACTGTATCCGCCAGCTGGAGGAGCTGGTGATCCAGGGGCGGGAGCTGTCCCAGTTTGTAACAGATTTTATCTGGTATATGCGTAATCTCCTGCTGGCGCAGACGGCGGAGGGCGCGGAGGGCATTGTGGATATGTCCTCGGAAAACCTGCGGCTTCTGGAAGAAGACGCGGGATTGACGGACGGAGAGACGCTGATGCGCTACATTCGCGTGTTTTCCGAGCTGTCCAACCAGATTCGCTACGCCTCTCAGAAACGGGTGCTGGTGGAGCTGGCGTTTATCAGGCTGACGAAGCCGCAGATGGAGCATAATTATGACTCCGTTATTGAGCGGCTGAATAAAATCGAAGAAACGCTGGAGGAAGGCGTCCCGGTAAATGCAGCCGGAGCGGGGATGCCCGGGTACGGCGTTTCGGCGCCTGGTGGCGGAGCTGTCTTTGCAGGCGGCGCAGCCGGGGCGGCAGGATACGGCTCCGGCGGCTCTGCGGCAGGGGCAGGCGCTGACGGGGCGAGGGTGTTTGCAGGCGGTTCGGGAAATGGCATACCTGCGGGCGGTTCAGGAGTCGGTATGCCTGCGGGAACTGCGGTTGTGAATCCGGCTATGATGCCGGGCGGCGTTCCCGGCGCAGCCGCGCAGCCCGCGCAGACGTTTACACCGCCTCGGGAGGTCACATTGCCGAAGGCGCAGCTTGAAGACCTGGAACTGATCCGCAACGACTGGGGGAAGATCGTGCGCGGTCTGGGAGGCGCCGTACGTCCCAGCTTTCGGGACACCATTGTGGAGCCGGGCGGCGACAGTTGTCTGACCGTCGTATTTTCCGGCATAAACAGCTTTGAGTTCGGCAGAAGACCTACGGTTATGGGGCAGTTAGAGGAATATGTCCGGGCCAATTACGGCAAGGATATTTATTTCAAAGCCAGGCTTCTGGGGAACGGCGAGCGCACAGACACGGTTTATGTGACTGCCGAGGACTTAAAAGAGCATATTCATATGGATATTACGGTTGAAGAAGATTAGCCGGTTCCCGCCTGTCGCTTGGCGGAATTGGCAGACAGATGACTGGGATATCCGGTTCGGAATATAGATAAGAGAATCAGGAGGATTGGAGACCATGGCGAAACGCGGCGGCTTCCCGGGCGGTATGCCGGGAAATATGAGCAATCTGATGAAGCAGGCCCAGCGCATGCAGCGTCAGATGGAAGAAACGACGAAAGAACTGGAGAATAAGGAATATACGGCGTCGGCGGGCGGCGGCGCGGTCAGCGTCACCGTATCCGGGAAGAAAGAAGTTACCGCCGTAAAGATTTCCCCGGAGGCCGTTGATCCGGACGATGTGGAGATGCTGGAGGATATGATCACAGCCGCGGTCAATGAGGCTTTCCGCCAGATGGAGGAGGATTCCGCGAGCGCCATGTCTAAATTTACCGGCGGCCTGGGCGGTGGCCTTTCCGGGATGGGCGGGGGTTTCCCGTTCTAAGTTATGGAATATTACAGTGGGCAGATCACAAAGCTGATCGAGGAATTGTCCAGGCTTCCCGGCATTGGAGCCAAATCGGCGCAGCGGCTCGCGTTTCATATTATCAGTATGCCGGAGGAGCAGGTGGACCGCCTTGCCTCGTCCATGACGGAGGCACGCAGGAATATACGTTATTGCAAAGAATGCTGTACGCTTACGGACCAGGAGCTGTGCCCGGTCTGCAGAAGCGCCGGCCGCGACCACAAGACCATTATGGTGGTAGAGACTCCCAGAGATTATGTGGCTTATGAGAAGACCGGGAGGTACGACGGAGTCTATCATGTGCTTCACGGAGCCATTTCCCCGATGCTGGGGATCGGCCCGGGGGATATTAAGCTGAAGGAACTAATGCAGCGGCTTCAGGGAGATGTGAACGAGGTGATCATCGCCACCAATTCCAGCCTGGAGGGCGAGACGACGGCGATGTATATCAGCAAGCTGATAAAACCTACGGGAATTAAAGTCAGCCGCATAGCCAGCGGCGTTCCGGTGGGCGGAGATCTGGAGAACATCGACGAGGTGACTTTGCTCCGCGCGCTGGAAGGACGAATTGAACTGTAGCATCCGCCGACAGGCGCCGCCGGTTGAGCGGCATGGTTTTGAGTAAGTCTCCGGCCGCGGGGGAAGTCCGAACAGCGGCGAATACATTGCGTCAGAATACAGAGGGACAGCTCCGGTGCTGGGTCTGCGCAGGAAAGCAGGAAGGGATACCATGGACAAATACGAGTTTAACATTAAAGTTGAACAGATCAAGAAACTGGTGACGAAGGGGGATTTCACCACTTCCATGAAGATCGCGGACACCATCGACTGGCGGCGCGTGCGCAACGCGAATCTGCTGGCAATGATTTCCCAGGTCTACGAGAAGAACGGAGAGTATCAGGAAGCCAAAGAGATCCTGATGCAGGCTTATGAGCGCGCGCCTGTCGGCAAGAGGCTTTTGTTTAAACTGGCGGAGCTTGCCCTTCGGGAGGGAAATGTCCGGGAAGCGGAGGAATATTACCGGGAGTTTAATGAAGCGGCGCCGGGCGATCCCAGGCAGAATCTGCTGCGTTATCTGATTCTGAAGGCGAAGGGTGCATCCAGCAGACAGCTGGCAGCCGCTTTGGAGAAATATGTCGCCACAGAGCTGGATGAGCGCTGGATGTACGAACTGGCAGAGCTGTATGCCGCGATCGGCGAGAGGAATCTGTGCGTGCAGATGTGCGATAAGATCACGCTGATGTTCGCGTTCGGAAAATATGTGGATAAGGCGCTGACCTTGAAAGCGCAGTTTGCGGCGCTGTCCGATTATCAGCAGGATCTGGTTCAGAATCCGGATAAATACGAGGCCCAGTACAAGGCGGTAGAGCAGGAATTTGAAAACGGCGCTCTGGACGTGTTTGGAGAGAATGAGCAGGATCCGGAGGAGAATTTCTCCGGTGAGATGCTGTTCCCGGATCATGATTATGAGGGGGACAGTGAATACGGTCAGAACACGGATGAGCCGTATTATGACGGAGAGTATGATCAGGGCTATGACGGGCAGGAAGGCTACGGACCTGAAGACGGGGATATGCCGTATGAGGAGTCCGGCGATGAAGTAGTGGCTGAAGAACCCATGGAGGAGGCGTCGGAGGATCCGCTGCGGATGTCGGGGCGCGTGACGCTCGATGAGGAATTGGTGGCAAATCTTCATCAGGCGGCAGCCGAGGAACAGCTTGCCAGGGAGATGTCCCGCCTGACCCGGGACGGCATAGCGGACGAAGATATTTTAAATGAGCAGACCAAGAAATTATATGATATTCACAGGGCCCTTCCGCCCGCGCTGCGCAGCGAAGAAGAACCGGACTCCGATATGGACGGGGGGCAGGAAGGATTCGGGGAGTATCCGGATATAGAGGAAGGGAACGAAACGGCCGCGGCAGAGGCTGCGGACGAAGAAAGCGGCGCGCAGGAAATGAGCGCGGAGCCGGTGGGCGGCGAAACGGCGGATGCACCCGAAACCGCCGAAGTCCATGCAGCGGCCGAAGAAGAACCGGTACCTGAATATATGGCCATTGAGACGAAGACTCCTGAGAAGGGAATGGAGAAAGCCATCGAGAAGCTGAAAGCGTACCACACGCAGAATGACAGCCATAACCAGACGGTCAGGATTACTGGAAGCAAGCTGAGCAGCCGGGGTGTAGACGCCATTTCAGAACAGTTGTTCGGCAGGGATCTGATCGTGGACGAGGCGGGTGATCTGGTCGGCGATGAACTGGAGAAGCTGATAGAACTGATGACGGAAGACAATAACCGTGACCATATGGCCGTGGTGCTTCTTGATAATCCGCGTCAGATGGAGGAGTTGTACCAGAAATATCCGGAACAGATGGATAAATTTACCCGCATCGACGGCGAATGGGTTCCTGAGGAGGTTTCCATCGGCAGCGCCGTCATGGAGCAGATAGAGGAAGAAGAACGGCAGGCCCGCGAGGAGGAAGACGCAGAAAATGCTGCGGAAGCTTCCGAGGCGGAACAGAACGCGGCCGCGGAAGCAGAAGGAGCCGATGCAGATGAGACTGCGGAAGCAGAAGGAACCGATGCGGCCGAGACTGCGGAAACAGAAGGAACCGATGCGGCCGAGACTGCGGAAACAGCGGAAACGGACGCGGCTGGGGAAGCGGCGCCGCCGGAACAGCGGGGCGACGATTACCGACAGGAGATGGACGTGGATTCCTTTGCCCAGTATGCGTGCGATTATGCGGCTAGTATCGACTGCAGCATTACCGGCAAGAGCATGCTGGCTCTCTATGAGCGCGTGGAGCTGATGGAGGAGGACGGCGTTCCGCTGACAAAGGAGAATGCCGAGGCGATGATCGAGGAGGCTGCAGACAAGGCGGAGAAGCCTTCCCTGGGCCGTCTGATCACCGGCGTATTCTCCGCCAAATATAATAAAGAAGGACTTCTGATCCTGCGCGAAGAGCATTTTATATAAACGGACTGACAGATTATGAAGATTCGACTGGTAGCGTTCGATCTGGACGGCACGGTGCTGGATGATGAAAAGCATGTGCCGGAAGCCAATCGCCGGGCGCTGACGGCGTGTGCGGGGCGGGGGATCTGGATCGTTCCGTGCACCGGGAGGGTAGCCGCCGGGATTCCGAAGGAAGTTCTGGACCTTGGCGTTCGCTACGCTATTACGATCAACGGAAGCACCATTGAAGATCTGCAGCAGGGGCGCACGCTGGACCGGCAGCTGCTGGATAAAGAGACAGCGCTGGCCGTTATGCGGCTTGCGATGCGGCATTCGGATATTATGTGCGACGTTTATGCGGACGGCAGAGGGATCTCCGAACCGAGGTATTACGATCATCTGGAACAGTTCGGTATATCAGACCGGATCGTGCGGATGATCCGGCAGACCCGCACGAAGGTTCCGGATATGCTGGAATATATCTGCCGGCCGCAGACGGAAGTGAATAAAATCAATATGTACTTTGCGGATATGCGGAAGAAAGAACTTCTGAGGGAACAGCTGAAGTCAATTCCGGGTATTCTGGTCACTTCCTCCGTGGTGAATAATCTGGAGATCAACGACGCGGGAGCGTCCAAAGGCCCGGCGCTTAAGCGTCTGGCGGCGTTTCTGGGAATCGATGTACGGGAAACGGCAGCGTTTGGAGACGGCGGAAATGATTATACCATGATCGAGGCGGCCGGGATCGGAATTGCCATGGAGAATGGAGAAGAAGCCCTCAAGGCCGCTGCGGATTATGTAACCGGAAGCAACAATGACGCCGGTGTGGCCTGCGCAATCGAGAAACTGATCCTGTCAGACTGACGGGGAGTTGGAGCAGATATGGAATATTTTATGGATAACTGGCTGCAGATAACGGTCGGCGCCTACCTGCTGGGTATGGTGCTCTACGGGCATTACCGGGGGCTCATCCGTCTGGCGGTTTCTATGGCGGCGCTGGCGGTTACGCTTGTGGCCGTTCATTTTGCAATGCCGTATGTCGGAACATTTATTCGGGATAAGACGCCTGTTTACGGCTGGATTATGGACAGCGTCAGCGGCGCGTTCGGCCTCGGCGATGAGGAAACGCTTCCGGATGTCCGGATGCCCGAGGAACAGCGCCGGTTCATTGAGGAGATGCGTCTGCCGGACGATCTGAAAGAACTTCTGATTGAGAATAATAAAAATGAAGTTTACGACCTGCTGGGAGTGGACGCTTTCGCCGGGTACGTCGGTAATTATTTGGCGAACGTGGTCATCAATTTCGTCGGTTTTGTGGTTTTGTTCCTTGTGATCTATGTGGGGTTAAAGCTGCTGGCCGGCGCGCTTGATCTGGTCGCGAAGCTTCCGATCCTGTCCGGCATGAATCAGTTGGCCGGCGCGCTTCTGGGGGGCCTGCAGGGACTGTTTTTCCTGTGGCTGGCATCCCTGCTGGTTACGGCCTTTGCCGCGGCTTCCTGGGCTTCCGCGATTCTTGATCAGATCGAGGCCAGCCCCTGGCTGTCATTCCTCTACCATTATAATCTTGTCTCGCGCCTGGCGCTGGGAATCGTCAGAGGAATCATTTCCTGATTTTAGAAAATATGGTTGTGTGTATAGTGCGTAAAATTGATACAATTTGCGGCAAAGGGATGAAAATTACCTTTGCCGCATTTGCTTTTGGAACACAAAATATAGCGAAAAATCTAGAAAATACGTATATCTTGTGGTGCTTCAAAAAGGCCGAAAAATTGTTCAAAAAAATAGAACAAATCCCTTGACATTTCCGCGGAAAAAATGATATAGTATAGTTCAACCGCCTGAGAACCGGTGCGGTGAAAAGTTTTAAAAAGTTGTTGACAAAGCCGGATGGATGTGTTATCCTAGGGAAGTTGCGGCGGTAGTCAGCAGCACACGGACCTTG
>CANPYE010000137.1 GCA_947588005.1 uncultured Lachnospiraceae bacterium
GACGACGCCTCCTGTTACGAATACGTATTTGACTGGCATGGAATGGACCTCCCTTGCGAATGCTCTCTCTGCGAAGCGTCTTCGTTCGGGCAAGCAGCCTGTTCTTTCGTATGAAATTGTACCGGCGGGAAGGCCGGAATACGCGGCTTCTCCGCATGGAATCTGACGCGCCCGCAGAGGGGCTGAATAAAACAAACAACTTAAACATTATACAACAGGCCGGGTAGGAAAATCCAGTACTTTTTTACATTTTTTTTAGTTTTTTCCCGGATTTTTAGCGGGTCTGTTCTTGATTTATGGAGAAACTGTCGGTATAATAGAAATGATATGTTTTTAGCAGAATTGAGACGTGGAGAATGGTGACACAGCAGAGACATATAGACTAACCCCGCGCCGGAGCGGACGAGATGCCGGCTGGCGTTCGCTTAGCGGCAGGATATGCGGCAGGATGATAGGCTGGATATGCGGCAGGCCAGCCGGAGGACTGACTGCATGGCGGAGCGGGGCCGCAGGTATACATTTCGAGTAGGAGAAAGAGTAGGAGAACGGAATCGATGAATGACAGGAATCCGAACAACCAGAACGGAAAGAATCCGAATTATAATCAGATATTCGGAATCATCCTGACGGCGGGGCTGATCACGCTGATCGTCGTCATGATGATGAGCAATTTCATGAACCGTCAGACGACGGTTCCTTACAATGAGTTCCTGGATTATCTGGAGGCGAACCAGGTAGAGTCCGTCACGGTGGAAGGGAACGACATTTATTTCACGCTGAAAAGCGAGCGGCCGATTCCGGGCATGACGCTTACGCTTTCCACCGTTCGTATGGAGAGCGGCGACCAGCTGACGCTTCGGCTGGAAGCGGCCGGGGTAACCTATGAGCAGATCGAACAGAATACGGCCCTGTGGAGCATTCTAAGCACAGTGCTGATGTTTGGCGCGCTTATCTTCCTGATGAACATGATGATGCGGCGCATGGGCGGCGGCGTCATGGGCGTGGGCAAGAGCACGGCCAAGATGTACATGCAGAAGGAGACCGGCGTTACATTTTCCGATGTGGCGGGGCAGGACGAGGCGAAGGAGTCCCTGGTGGAGATCGTGGATTTCCTTCACAATCCCGGGCGCTACACCCACATCGGCGCGAAGCTTCCCAAGGGCGCGCTTCTGGTGGGCCCGCCCGGTACCGGCAAGACGCTTCTGGCGAGGGCAGTAGCCGGAGAGGCGCATGTGCCGTTCTATTCCCTGTCCGGATCGGACTTTGTGGAGATGTTCGTGGGCGTGGGCGCGTCCCGCGTGCGCGACCTGTTCAAGCAGGCGCAGGACAACGCTCCCTGCATCATTTTCATCGACGAGGTGGACGCCATCGGCAAGAGCCGTGATTCCCGCTTCGGCGGCGGCAACGACGAGCGGGAACAGACGCTGAACCAGCTGCTTTCCGAGATGGATGGTTTCGATTCTTCGAAGGGACTTCTGGTGCTGGCGGCTACCAACCGTCCGGAGATCCTGGATCCGGCGCTCTTGCGTCCGGGACGGTTCGACCGGCGGATCATCGTGGACAAGCCGGATCTGAAGGGCCGTGTGGATATCCTGAAGGTGCATGCGAAGAACGTAGCGCTGGATGAGACGGTGGATCTGGACGCGATCGCGCTGGCAACCTCCGGCGCAGTGGGCTCCGATCTGGCGAATATGATCAATGAGGCCGCGATCCTGGCGGTGAAGAACGGCCGGCAGGCAGTGAGCCAGAAGGATCTGTTCGAGGCCGTGGAAGTGGTTCTGGTGGGCAAGGAGAAGAAAGACCGTGTCCTCAGCAAGGAGGAGCGGCGCATCGTTTCCTACCACGAGGTGGGCCACGCGCTGGTCAGCGCTCTGCAGAAGGACGCGGAGCCGGTGCAGAAGATCACGATTGTTCCCCGCACGATGGGCGCGCTGGGATATGTGATGCAGGTGCCGGAGGAAGAAAAATATCTGAATTCGGAGAAAGAATTAAGAGCTATGCTAGTGGTCAGCCTGGCCGGACGCGCTTCCGAGGAGTTGGTGTTCGACACGGTGACCACGGGCGCGGCCAATGATATCGAGAAGGCGACGAAGATCGCCCGGGCCATGGTGACCCAGTTCGGCATGTCAGAAAAGTTCGGTCTGATCGGACTGGCGACGCAGGAAGACCAGTATCTGAGCGGGCGTATGGTGCTGAACTGCGGCGAGGCCACGGCGGCGGAGATCGACCAGGAGGTCATGCGGATGCTGAAGGAAGCTTACGCGGAAGCGAAGAAGCTTCTTTCCGAGAACCGGGACGCCATGGATGAGATCGCAGAGTTCCTGATCCAGAGAGAGACCATTACCGGCAAAGAGTTTATGGATATCCTGCACCGGATCCAGGCGAAGCGGACGGCGAACGCGGCGGGCGGAACGGTTGGAACAGCGGATGCCGCCGGTTCGGCCGGTGCGGTTGATATGGCGCGGGGGCCGCAGGCAGGCGCGATGACCGAGACGTCGATAGGGATGCCGCCGCAGAATGGAGCGACAGGAGGTCCGATGCGGAACGGCACGGCTGGAACAGCTCCCGCGATGCCGCCGCAGAATGGCGGTGGAATTCCGCAGGGAACGCCAGGGCAGAACTTGTAGACGATATAGAATTCGATCAGGCAGTAATCATAGCTGGTGACAGATTTCAGCATGACTACTGCCTGATATTTCTATATGAAAATGCGCCAGTGACATTCTTTTCGTATTACGTCAGTATGCAAAAAACGCGCCAGTGACGCCCTGCTTGTATTCCATGCGAACAGATCAGATCGCCAGTGACGCGCTTGTATTCTTATATTAATATCTCCCTACCGGCGGCATCACGTCGTCCGGCAGCGGGCAGTGGTAGACGCCGCCTGTCTTTGCCCGGAATTCCTCCCACGCGGCGGCGATCGTCTCCGGCGACTGCATGGTGCGGACGGTACAGAGAGCCAGCATCTTTGCCGCGGTCAGAAGCCCCTTGTGGCCCAATGAACTGCAGGACTGGGCGGTCATCTGCCAGGTATGGCCTACATTGCCCAGGCAGCAGGTGGCAACGTTCAGGTTCAAGGTCGGAACCGCATATCCCACGTCGCCCACGTCGGTGGAGCCGGATTCGTAAGGGTGCGGGCCGTCCTTGTAGGGATGGATCTCCGCGTCCAGCGGTTTCGCCAGGAGTGCGTCCAGCCGCCCGGCGCCGTATTTGGAGGCAATCTCTGCCTTAATGGCGTTAAGCGTCACCGGATCGTAGGATTCCAGAAATGCTTTCGCCAGCGCGTAGTCATTGTCGTCCCACCGGGGAGCGCCTACCTCCATCATACATTTTGTGGCGAAGCGGCCCAGTACATCGTTGGAAACATAGTCGGAAAATGCCATGGTAATCTCGTATTTCATCTCTGTCTCCGTCATCATGGCCGCCCCGCGGGCCACTTTGACGACGCGCTCGAACAGTTCCTTCATCTGATGGACCTTGGGGGCGCGGACCTCGTATTTGATCAGAGAATGATCCTGCACCACGTTGGGAGAGGTGCTTCCCGCGTCCACATAGGCGTAATGGATGCGTGCCTGATCGATTATGTGCTCGCGCAGGTAATTGACGCCTACGCTCATCAGTTCTGCTGCGTCCAGCGCGCTGCGTCCCAGATGGGGACTTCCGCCAGCGTGGGCGGAACGGCCGAAGAACTCGAAATTGGCGCCCATGATCGCTACGCTGCAGTGCTGCTGGGCTTCATTGCGGGAAGCCGGATGCCAGGTGTAGACGAAATCCACGCCGTCGAACAGGCCGTCCCTTGCCATGAACTGCTTGGCGCCTGCGCCTTCCTCCGCGGCGCAGCCGTAGTAGATGATGGTTCCGTCCTTTTCATAGGCGTCCAGATAATCTTTGACTGCCAGGGCAGCCGCCAACGCGCCGGTACCCAGACAGCTGTGGCCGCAGCCGTGGCCGGGAGCGCCGGAGATAACCGGCGATTTGAAAGACGCAGCCGCCTGCTGGCTTAAGGCCGCCAGCGCGTCGAATTCGCCCAGGATGCCCATGACGGGACGGCCGGCGCCGCGGCTGTATCTGGCTGTGAAAGCAGTGGGGATATGGGCCACGCCTTTTTCTACGGCAAAGCCTTCCTTTTCCAGTATGTCGCAGAGGAGAGCGGAGGATTTGTATTCCTCATAGGGAAGCTCCGCGTAACTCCAGATCTTGTCGTTGGCGTCGAGGATCATGGCCTCACGGCGTGCGACGGACTGTTCGATGAATTCCAGATCGGTCATAACTGGATTGCTCCTTTCTGAGCGCCGATTTGTTGCCGGCAGTTATTTGCCGTTATTCATATCCGGCGGTTTTTAACGGAAAATGGCGCTGCCGCTCTGCTGTCTGGCATTGGAAGCGGCAAACGCCGTACGTTTACTTATATCTTAATTTCCTGGAAATGTATCCTGTGGGACAGGAATCCCTGCAGAAATACATCACAGTACCTTACTTAGGAATTCTGCCGTCCGCGGATTCTTCGGGTTCCCGAAAATCTCCTCCGGCGTGCCTTCCTCGGCGATTCGGCCGTCCTCCATGAACAGAACACGGTCGCTGACCTCCCGGGCGAAGCCCATCTCGTGGGTCACGATAACGGTAGTCATGCCGCTTTCCGCCAGATCGCGAATGACGGTCAGGACGTCCTTCACCATTTCCGGGTCAAGGGCGCTCGTGGGTTCGTCGAAAAGGATCACCTCCGGCTCCATGGCTAAGGCCCGGACGATGGCCAGACGCTGCTTTTGACCGCCGGACAGCTTGCGGGGATATTCGTCCCGCTTGTCCAGAAGCCCCACTTTGTCAAGCAGTGCTTCCGCCTGGGCGACTGCCTGGGCTTTCGGTATTTTCTTCTCAAGGGTCGGCGCGATCGTGATATTTTCCAGAACCGTCAGATTGGGAAATACGTTGAAATGCTGGAAGACCATGCCGATCTTCTGCCGGTGCTTATCGATGTCGATTCCGCCTGTCTTTGCAAAAAGACGCCTGCGGCGCGCATTCGCTCCGTCCCGACCCGTGATGTCTACGCCGTCGAACCAGATGTGGCCTTCCTCCGGCGTCTCCAGAAGATTCAGGCATCGCAGAAACGTGCTCTTGCCGCTGCCGCTGGGGCCGATGATGGAAACAACCTCGCCCAGGTTGACATGCTGGTCGATCTGCTTGAGTACATGCAGTTTTCCGAAGCTTTTGGACAGTCCTTCTACCCGGATGAGGACCTGGTCCTGTACCTGTCTAGTCACTGGCCTTAAGCCTCCTTTCCAGCAGCCTTAAGAGTTTGGTCAGCACGAAGGTTACGATGAGATAAATGAGTCCGGCGATGGTCAGGGACGGCAGCGCCAGAAATGTGGTCGACTGCACCGTCTTGTAAGCCGTCATCAGCTCGCCTACGAAGAAAACGGAGGCGAGGGAGGTTTCCTTGACCATGACGATAAATTCATTGCCCAGGGCCGGAAGGATGTTCTTGACGGCCTGGGGGAGAATGATGTGCTGCATCATGTTCCGGTCGGACATGCCGAGACTTTTGGCGGCTTCGGTCTGGCCCTTGTCTACCGCTTGGATCCCGGCACGGATCACTTCAGCCACATAGGCGCTGCTGTTGACGATCAGGGCCACAATGATGCAGGCCGTGTCCGACATCGTGATGGGCACGATCTTCGGCAGCAGGAGCCAGAAGAAATACAGCTGCAGAAGGATCGGCGTGCCGCGCAGCACCTCGATGTAGACGCCGGTAACGCCGTATAGGAGTTTGGAGCGCGACAGCCGCATCAGCGCCACGAAGGTGCCTAAAATGGTGCCGACGACCACGGTGATCAGGGCCAGCCAGAGCGTTCCGAACAGGCCGTTTATGAATACGTAGTCGTATCGCTGCCAGATTTTGATCATATTTTCCAGAAACATGGTGCGGTTAATTCCTTTCTGTTACGACTGGACTGCCCGCCAGTCGGTATGTGTCCCCGGCGGGACAGCGCGGCCGGCCCGCAGCGCATTGTTTTAGTCGATTCCAAGGCTTGACGCGTACTCCGTATATTCCGCGTACCATTTCTCGTACAGTCCCTGCTCGATGACTTCCGCGATGATCTCATTGATCTTCGCCGTCAGTTCATCCTCGCCCTTGGGCATGCCGATGCGGGTGCCGCTGGTGCTGGGATCGATCACAAAACGGAAATTATTGGCGATGGCCAGACCCGGGTTGGCCGCGGCGTAGAGCTCCGCCGTAGCGATCTCGGTGGCGGCCGCGTCGGCCTTATTTTCCTGGACCATCAAAAAGCCGTCAGTGGTAGCGGAGACCCGCTTGAGTTCCTTGTAGGCAGGGACCTGTTCGTTCACCAGATTCTCCTGCAAAGAGCCGCTCTGGGCCACGACCACGGCGTCCGCCAGGGATTCGGGATCCGGATATTTGTCAATGTCTTCCTCACGGACCAGAAGGCCGTAAACTTCGCTTTCAAAATGATATCCGTCGGACAGATTCATGGCTTCCGCCCGCTCCGGGGTGTAGGCCAGCGCGGAAATGGCCATATCGTACTTGCCTTCCGTGACGCTGCTTAACACCGCCGCGAATTCCAGCGGTACGATGCGCAGCTCCACGCCCAGCTTGTCGGCTATATATTTGGCCAGTTCAATATCGCACCCTACATACTGTTCGTCGCCCTCCTTGGACGAATCGATAAATTCCTGGGGCGCGAAATACGGCTCCGTGGCGACTTCCAGATAACCCCGCTGAAGGATCTCCTCCAGACGGTTGGACGCGGCGGCGGAAGTTCCCGTTCCGACGGAAGTGCCCTGTCCGCCGCAGGCGGTAAGCGCGGTGGCTGCTGCAAGGGCCAGCGCGATCGCTTTCATTTTCACAGATCTTTTCATAAATCATATCCTCCTCATGGTTTGCGGGCGGGCCGTGAACGGTCGGTTCCACAGCGCAGTAACTTACTTTATTACTTTATCTCTTTACCATAGTAAAGTGATAACCGAGCAAAGATATTATCTCTTGAATATGGAGATTTGTCAACTGTTTTTTGCGCTTTTGCGAATGTTTTTGATATTTTTTGCTCAATATACAAAAAATCTGCCGGCGGCAGACTTTTGCATCATGTAAGTATATGAAATCCTATCACAGGCGAACGCGCCGATAAGTTCAGCGCCCTATCTTCCGTATCGGCATCCAGATCTGAATCTTCCGCGTCTCACGGGGCATCCACTGGTAGACGGCCAGTTCCGGCCCCTCAGCCAGTTCAAAGCCCATGTCCGGCATCCATTCGGTCAG
>CANPYE010000138.1 GCA_947588005.1 uncultured Lachnospiraceae bacterium
AATCAGGTGCAGTCCGGCGTGAATCTGGTGCTGCGGCTTTTCCTGCGGTCGCCGTTTATCGTGTTCGGCGCCATGGTGATGGCCTTCACGGTCAATGTTCGTGCGGCGCTGATCTTCGTCGTGGCGATCCCGCTTTTGTCGGTGGTGGTCTTCGGCGTGCTGCTCGTGAGTATGCCGCTTTATAAGAAGGTGCAGCGGCAGCTGGACCGGGTGCTTCTGACGACCCGCGAAAACCTTCTGGGCGCGAGAGTCGTGCGCGCCTTCAACCGGCAGCCGGACGAGATCTCGAAATTTGACGAGGAAAATGATCTGCTGGTCCGCTCCCAGGTCTTTGTGGGAAAGGTATCGGCGCTTATGAATCCGGCGACGTATATTATTGTAAACGCCGCGACGATCGTGCTGGTCTGGACCGGCGCATGGCAGGTGGACGAGGGGATCATCACCCAGGGCGAGGTGGTCGCTCTTGTCAATTATATGTCGCAGATCCTGGTGGAGCTGGTCAAACTGGCGAACCTGATCATTACTATTTCCAAGTCTCTGGCCTGCGCCAACCGCATCAGCGCGGTGTTTGACGTGGAGGGGAGTATCAGGGAGCGGAAGCATGGAAGGATCGTGACGGAGGCGGAGAAGCCGCGCGCAAGTGCGGACATTTCCCATGCAGAGGCTGAGGGACGAATGGAAGAGGCAGATAGGACTTCGGCAGAGTCCGGGAAGGCCGTTGGAGTACCGGCCGCGATTCCGAAGGTAGAATTTACCAGCATGGATTTCTGCTACGCCGGCGCGAAGGAGGCGTCCCTGTCCGATATCAGCTTTACCGCCATGAGCGGTCAGACCATCGGCGTCATCGGCGGCACCGGCGCCGGCAAATCGACGCTGGTCAATCTGATCCCGCGCTTCTATGACGTGACGGAAGGAGCTGTGCGGATCGACGGCACGGATGTGCGGGATTACCCGGTCGGGCAGCTCCGTGATAAGATCGGCGTGGTGCCGCAGAAAGCGGTGCTTTTCAAAGGAACGCTCCGTGAAAATATGCTCTGGGGCAAGGCGGACGCCACGGACGAGGAAATCTACCGTGCGCTGGATACGGCTCAGGCGCGGGAGTTCGTGGATTCCAAGGAGCAGGGGCTTGATATGCCCGTCGAGCAGGGCGGCCGGAACCTGTCCGGCGGCCAGCGGCAGCGTCTGACTATTGCCCGCGCGCTGGTGCGGCAGCCGGAGATTCTGATTCTGGACGACAGTGCGTCGGCTCTGGATTTCGCGACGGACGCGGCGCTTCGGAAGGCGATCCGCGGGAACACAAAGGGAATGACGGTGTTTCTGGTATCGCAGCGGGCGTCTACGATCCGGAACGCGGATAAGATCCTGGTACTGGACGACGGGCAGCTGGTGGGGCAGGGAACCCACGAGGAACTTTTCAATACCTGCGAGGTCTACCGGGAAATCTGCCTGTCCCAGCTGTCGGAGAAGGAGGTAAGGGCGCATGGCTGAGAAGAACGACCGATTACAGAAGCCGGCTGCGAAAGAAGCAGATGCGGTCAAGACGCAAAAGTTGTCTAAGAAAGGAATAGACGCGGGCGAAACGCACACGTCGGCTGCGAAGGAAACCGACGCGGCCGAAGCGCAGAAGCCGAATATGAATAAGACAGACGCAGAAAAGTCACAAAAGCCGGCTAAAAGCAGGGCGTCCGCCCAGCTGCTCCGGCACAACTCTACGATTAAACGTGTCCTTGCCTATATCGGCAATTATAAATGGTGGGTGCTGGTGTCGCTCCTGCTGGCGGGCGTCACGGTGGCCGCCACGCTCTACGCGCCGATCCTGGTGGGAAACGCGGTGGATCTCATCATCGCGCCGGGTAATGTGGATTTTGCCGGTATCAGGTCCATCCTGTACCGGATGGCGGCGGTCATCGCCGCGACCGGCGCCGCCCAGTGGCTGATGAACCATATCAATAACCGGATCACCTATCAGGTGGTGAAGGATATCCGCACGAGAGCATTTAATCATCTGGAGGCGCTGCCTCTGCGCTATATCGATTCCCATCCGTCGGGGGATGTGATCAGCCGCATTATCGCGGATATCGACCAGTTCTCCGAAGGGCTTCTGATGGGCTTTACGCAGCTGTTCACCGGCGTGATCACGATTCTGGGAACGCTGGGGTTCATGTTCGTCATCAATTACCGCATCGCGATTGTGGTAGTCTTTGTGACGCCGGTTTCCCTTGTAGTGGCCAGCGGTATTGCCAAACGGACTTACGACATGTTCCGCAGGCAGTCGGAGACAAGAGGGGAGCTTACGTCTCTCGTGGACGAGATGCTGGGCAATCAGAAGGTCGTCCAGGCTTTCGGCCATGAGGACGAGGCGCAGGCGCGGTTTGAGGAGATCAATGGGCGGCTTCAGGACTACAGTCTCCGCGCCACCTTTTTCTCGTCGATCACCAATCCGTGTACGCGCTTTGTCAACAATCTGGTCTACGCCAGCGTCGGCGTCGTGGGGGCGCTGGCGGCGGTGCGGGGATTTTTGTCCGTGGGACAGCTGTCCATTTTCCTGAGTTATGCCAATCAGTATACGAAGCCGTTCAATGAGATCTCCGGCGTGGTGACCGAGCTGCAGAACGCGCTCGCCTCTGCCGCGCGGGTCTTTGAACTGATCGACGAGGAGCCGCTTACGCCGGAGCCTGCGGACGCGGCGGATCTTCAGAAGGCGGATGGAAACGTGGCTATGGATCATGTGTATTTCTCCTACCGGAGCGATGTGAAGCTGATCGAGAATTTCAATCTGGACGTGAAGCCGGGTCAGCGGATTGCCATTGTCGGCCCCACCGGCTGCGGCAAGAGCACGGTCATCAACCTGTTGATGCGTTTCTACGATGTAGATTCCGGCGCGGTGCGGGTGGACGGCCACGACATCCGGCAGATGACCAGAAGGAGCCTTCGGGCCAATTACGGTATGGTGCTGCAGGAGACCTGGCTCAAATCCGGTACAATCCGGGAAAATATCGCTTATGGGAAGCCGGACGCCACGGAAGAAGAGGTAATCCGCGCGGCGAAGGAGGCCCACGCCCATTCCTTTATACGCCGTATGCCGCAGGGCTACGACACGGTGATCTCCGAGGACGGCGGCAATCTGTCCCAGGGGCAGAAGCAGCTTCTGTGCATCGCCCGCGTGATGCTGTGCCTGCCGCCGATGCTGATTTTGGATGAAGCCACATCCTCCATCGATACGCGGACCGAGATCCGGATCCAGAAGGCATTTGCCAAGATGATGGAGGGGCGCACCAGCTTCATCGTCGCCCACCGTCTGTCCACGATCCGGGAGGCGGACGTGATCCTGGTCATGCGGGACGGTCATATCGTCGAACAGGGGAAGCACGAAGAGCTGCTGGCCCGGGATGGGTTTTATGCGCAGTTATACAACAGTCAGTTTGCGGCGACGTAAGCCGTAAGGTTTTGAAAAAATTTAAGGAAAAAGAAAAAAATTTCTACCGGCGATGTGCTATGATATTTCTCAGAGAGAGCTGCGGTTTGCCTGACAGGCATTTTTCCTGCAAAGTGAGGACTGTTCGGATGCAGTAAGAGATTGACAGTCTGAGCGATGTCTGGGCGGAATGGAGAGGATTATGAGAAAAATAGTATTAGTGATCGCCGGTGTTTTGCTCCTTGGGAGTCTTGCCGGGTGCGGCAATACGTATGAACGGATCGAGATGTCTTCCGGACGGACAAAAGCAGAGACGCGGCAGCAGGCAGGAACGCCGGAAAGTACGTCTGCGGCGGAGAAAAGTGATGTTCAGATATCTCCTGAGGATATTCCGGCTGAAAGTTCTGTGACGCAGGAAGGCGGACAGTCTGACAGTCAGCCGTCGGATGCGGATGCGGCAGAGCTGCCTGCAGCAGACAGCGATGGAACGGACAGCCAGCCGTCTGCTGTGGATGCATTTCCATTTGCGGATCTGGCGGGCCGGGAGTTCTATTTCAGCAGCGGCGCGGGGGCCTGGTACACGGCGATGGACATCCACGCGGACGGAACCTTCGACGGCCATTATCAGGACGCGGATATGGGGGATACGGGGGAAGGGTATCCCAACGGAACGTTGTATTACTGCGACTTTTCCGGAAAGTTTACAGCGCCGGAGAAGGTGAATGAGACCACGTATGTATTTCAGATCGAGTCGATCGAGTATCCTTACGGAATCGGAGAGGAGATCAACACCGAAGAGCAGATGCATTACATTTATACAGAGGCCTATGGCCTGGACGGCGCAAAGGATCTTTATCTGTATCTGCCGGAATCGCAGGTCGCCGATCTGCCGGAGGATTACGTAAACTGGGTTCACTGGGATATTCAGGGCGATACCCTGGGCTTTTACGGCCTTTATAATGAGGCCATGGGCGAGGGATTCTCCAGCTATCTTTATGCGGAATACGCGTCGGTGTATGACCGGATCGCCGCGGAGATCGCCGCGACGGAGGAGCAGGCGGCTGATCTGGAAGCCGAGCTTCAGAAAGCGGCGTCACAGGCGGATATGAACGAGATATCCGGAGAACTCTATCAGCTCTGGGACGATACGCTGAATGTGATCTGGGGGATCATGAAGACGAATCTGAATCCGGAGTTTATGGACCAGCTGACGATAGAGGAACGGACCTGGATCACGGAGAAGGAAGCCGCGATTAAGGAAGCCGGCGCTGAATACGAAGGCGGTTCCATGCAGAGTATGGTGATGAACAGCAAGGCGGCGGAACTGACCAGGGAGCGGGCGTACGAGCTGGCGGAGTATGCGAAGTTTGATTGAGGGAACCTGAAAGGAGATCTTGTGAGAAAGATAATCGCCGTCATGATTTGTTTCGCGCTTTCAATGGCATTGGCAGGTTGTAAGAAAGCACCTGTATCTGAGAACAGTGAACCCTCAAACACTGACAGTGTAATCAAATGGTTTGACTGCCTTCACGGAGATGAAATTGTTACGGACGACGTCAGGGAATATCATCTGGACGCATTTCCGGGCGTTACCTTTCGGTGTTATTACGAGTGTCTGGAAGCTGTGACTGAGGAAGAAACAGCTGCGCTTTATACCGGAATGCCAATATGGAGCGTTTATTTCTATGACCTGACCGGCGACGGAAATCCGGAGCTATGTTCAACGATAAGCTTTGGTTCAGGAATAATCGATAACCGGATTCTGATTTACGATTATGCCGGCGGCGCGAGTTACGAACTTTCGGACCGTGGTAATTATGATTATGTTTTCAATATGCAAAAGGACTCTCTTATTGTCGAAAAGCGGGTTTCTATGCAGGATGAGCTGGCTGAATCAGGAGAACTGGTATTTCTGGATGATACGATTCAGATTAAAACGGAAGGATAAGAACTGCAAACGGCATAGGACATAAATTACAGCGTTCGGGTGTAAAGGCTCGGACGCTGTTGCTTTATGTCAGTATGCAAAAAACGCGCCAGTGACACGTTTTTTGCATTATCCTTTTTTGAAAAGAACCATGCTGATGGAGAATGAAGAACCGGGCCGGCAAGCTGTTCTTATCCGACAAGATCTGATTTATATAAAAAGAATGGAAAGCATACTTGACATTTTCTTGCATTATGTTATAATGTAAATATGGAAAGCAAACTTTCCATATAGAAAGGAGGCCTTTATGAAAAATCGCTTAGAGGAATTACGAAAAGAGCGAGGTATCAGGCAGGAGGAATTAGCTGCTGCGCTGGAAGTGTCACGACAGACGATCGGGTCTTTGGAAAATGGGAGATATAACCCCTCAATTCTGTTGGCGTTCAAAATTGCAAAATACTTTGGAATGAGTATTGAAGAAATATTTATTTATGAGGAGGACACAAAATGAAAGAGAAGAAAGCTTTTATGATCGAGTTTGTAATTGGTGTTATTCTGATCGGCGTCGGACTGATATTACAGATTGATTATTACTCATCTATGCTTTTTGCGATGGGGTGTGGTCTTGCTTTTAGTTCGATTGTCAATACAGTCCGTATCATTTACTGGCAGAATCCGAAACGACAGAACGCACATTAACTATATGGATGAACGGAAACAATATATGCGGATGAAAGCGGGACATGTAACTTACCAGATTATGACCGTTTCCCTGATCCTGTTAGCGTTTGTACTTGCTCTGCTTCGTGTGGAGGCATGGATAATCGGAATGGTATTTTTGCTTTTTATAGTCCAATACGCAGTCGGAACCGCGGTATATCGTATTTTAGAAAATAGAATGTGAAACGCGTACTTTACAACATCCAGCTATACTTTTCCTGATGGTAAGGGTATAATGCTATCAGCGAGAAAGCGGAAGTAAGCGCGGAAAGGCTAAGTTTTATGCTAAGCTCAAAGTCTTTTCTGCTTGATCAAATATGGATTTGTGGAGATGGTATTATGGAAGAATCAGGAAAAACAAGTGTGGAATCTTGCAATAAGAATGGCTGGACATTTGGGAGAATCTATTTCAATAAAGAGGATAAAAGGATTATTATTAAACGGCCGCGAAGTGGCTTTGGCTATACTATGAATCTTGGAAATAAATGGACATGGATATTTAATATTCTCATTATTTTTGTTTTGGCTATATTGGTTCATGTTTTATTATGATATACTATGTTCATGGAGGTTGCTTTATCGAAACTCGTGACAGGATTATTCTTCAGAATTTTAAATCTTGAGTCAAAACAGTAATCCAGATTCGAAATGTTGGGTATATCGCAGCAAATCATCGCCGTGGAAATTTTTCGCTTGACATTTCAAATTCATATGCTAAAATCATAAAAGATTTACACGAAAAGGCGATGACGGCGCACAGTAGAGGCTTCAGATCCTGGCAGAGAGAAGGAATCACCGGCTGCAAGTTCCTTTCAGTTCCCTGAAGTACCCGAATTTCACGCATGAGCCGCGCGGATGAATCCATGAGATGTAGTCCGCGACGTAGAATGCACGTTACGCATGAGAGCGCCTGCATGAGATGGATTGCAGGAATCAGGGTGGTACCGCGGAGATTTCGTCCCTTCATCATGTTATGTGATGGAGGGATTTTTCGTGCAGGCAAATTGTTACAGTGCCAGCGCCGGGAACAAAAGGCCGGAGCCGCCTGCCGCAGGAAAACATCCCTGAATTTATTTTATATCCCACGGAAAGGAGCACACATGAAAGAGAAGTTAGAGAAGATCAAGGAGGAAGCCTTAAAGCAGATCGAGGCGTCC
>CANPYE010000139.1 GCA_947588005.1 uncultured Lachnospiraceae bacterium
TAAGCGTAGACGCGATGCGCAGATACTTCGGATCGTCGCCCTGCATGCCCTGAATATAGGCGGACGCCATCGCCCCGGTCAGAACCGGGTCTTCGCCGTAACCTTCCTCATTCCGGCCCCAGCGGGGATCCCGCTCCAGATCAATGGTCGGGGCCCAGCGGCTTAAGCCGCGGTCCGGATGGCGGTGATAGATCACCCGCGCCTCAATTCCGGTAACCTCGCCAGCCTTTTTGATTATCTCCGGATCCCAGGTTGCGCTCATGCCGATGGGCTGGACGAAAGACGTGGTCGGCTCCGGGATCTTTAAGTCATTCTGGTCATTTCTCGCCTCCACGCCGTGGGCGGCCTCGCCTCCCACATTCATGCCAGGGATCCCAAGCCTCTCCAGATCCGGAACGCTGGACGCCAGACAGCTTAATTTCTCCTCAATCGTCATCTCGGCAAGAAGCCAGTCCAGACGCTTCTCGATCGGTAATGACGCGTCCCAAAACGGTGTATGTTTCTTCCTCTCCATTCTTCTAATCTCCTCCATTTTTCGATATAAAAGGGGCTTCTGCAGGGGTTTCTGCATAATGCGTTATTCCATACCGGCAGATGCTATACACCCGCCGGCCCCGCTGCGTCAAACTCCATCTCGCTCCCGTAACCATTGGCAAAAGCCCCGCCATGGATCAGAAAGCGACCGGAAGCTTTCCTTCGCCGCGCTCCTGCGGCGTCCAGATATTCAGATACAGGCAGTCCTCGCTGCTGGGCATCTGATATTCCGGCTCTCCATAGAATTCCTTCCCGTAGAAACCGCCCCCGCCGTCCCGCAGCACTCCCCTGATCCTTCCTTTTGTCGTCTCCGCAATCCGGTTCATACACGGTTTCCTTCTTCTTTTCTTTTATTTTACATGGGCGGCGGCTCATTTGCAAGCCTGACATTCATCCGCGGATATGAGCGTGAATCAGATCAGAGAAACGCTGGGATACAAGCAAGGCGTCACTGGCGCCTTGCCTGCATGAAAATACGAGGAGAGCGTCACTGGCGCTCTCTCGCATGGAAATACGAAAGCCCGGAGATTTTCATCCGGGCCTTCAAAAAATTTATCAGATAACGCCGACAAAATACCGGCAAACCGTCCGGACAAAGCCGGCGGCAGGGAAGATCAGCAGGACATATAGCCGCAGTCCTTCTATTCTTCTTCGGAGAGCCGTTTCCGGCAGGCTTCAATCACCTTTTTCATAGCTTCCGGCCCCGGCGCGCCAATGACAGTTCGCTTCTCCACACAGGTTTTAAGCGAGATCGCCTCGTAAATATCTTCTTCAAACACCGGGCTGATCGCCTTATACTCATCCAGACGCATATCGTCCAGCGCGATCCCTTTGCCGATACAGTATAAAACCAGCTGCCCCACGATGCCGTGCGCGTCGCGGAACGGAACTCCCTTATTCACCAGATAATCCGCCGCGTCCGTGGCGTTGGTAAAGCCGTTCTTCGCGCTGGCGGCCATTACCTCCTTATGGAAGGTCATCGTGGAGAGCATACCGGTAAACAGCCGCAGGCACCCCTTCACCGTGTCAATGGCGTCGAAGGCCGCCTCCTTGTCCTCCTGCATGTCTTTATTGTAAGCCAGCGGGATCCCTTTCATCGTAGTGAGCAGGGACATAAGCGCCCCGTAGACGCGTCCCGTCTTGCCGCGGACCAGCTCCGCGATATCCGGATTCTTCTTCTGCGGCATAATACTGCTGCCGGTGCTGTAGGCGTCGTCGATCTCCACAAACCGGTACTCATTGCTGTTCCAGAGGATGATCTCCTCCGAAAAACGGCTTAAATGCATGGCAATGACCGAAAGCGCGCTCAGAAGCTCGATCAGATAATCCCGGTCCGCCACTGAATCCATGCTGTTATATGTGGGACCGTCAAAGCCTAAAAGCTGCGCCGTATATTCCCGGTCAAGCGGATACGTGGTTCCGGCCAGGGCGCCGGCGCCCAGGGGACACTGGTTCATCCGTTTCCGCAGGTCGGCAAGCCGCCCGCGGTCGCGCTCAAACATTTCAAAATACGCCCCCATATGATGGGCCAGCGTCACCGGCTGCGCCTTCTGCAGATGGGTAAAGCCCGGCATATAAGTCTCCAGATTCTCCTCCATGATTCCAAGAAGCACCTGCTGCAGATCCTTTACCAGCCCGCCGAGCGTCTCCGCCTCGTCCCGGCAGTAGAGCTTCATATCCAGCGCCACCTGGTCGTTGCGGCTGCGTCCCGTATGGAGACGCTTTCCGGCTTCGCCGATCCGCTCCGTCAGATTCGCCTCCACAAAGGAATGGATATCCTCGTGCTCCTTCGTAAACTCCAGCTTTCCTTCCTCGATATCCTTAAGGATCCCTTCCAGTCCGGCGATGATCGCGTCCCGGTCTTCCTCTGAGACGATCCCCTGCTTCGTCAGCATTTTCACATGGGCAATGCTTCCCATGATATCATGGCGGTAAAGCCTCCGGTCAAATGACAGGGATTCGTTGAATTCATGTACCGCCTGATCCTCTTCCTTTGTAAAACGTCCGCCCCATAATTTCATGGTTTGATTCTCCTCTCCGTCCTTCCTTTGCCGGCTATATACCCGCGATGATTCTTCTCGATGCCTCTGCTCCTGACCCGCATCCTCTCCACGGCGCTCCTGCTCCTCATCCGCGTCCTCTCCGCGGCGGTCCCGCTCCTCATCCGTAACCTTTCCGACGCAGTCCTACTCCTCATCCGCGTCCTCTCCGCCACACAAACGTTTCTTTCTCCGTCTCAACACATACCCGATGAGCGCCGCCGCAGCCACCACAGCCGCGCTCACGCCGCTTACCGCCGCGCCGGTCATAAGGCCCTGGGGCACATAGCGCATACTGACGGTATGCGTCCCGGACGGCACCCGGAAGCTTAAGAACGCTCCAAACATCTTCTCCGTCTCAACCTCCGCGCCGTCCAGCAGAACCGTCCAGCCCTTATCATAAGGAATGCTGGTGAACAGCACGCCGTCCTTCTCCGTATTAACCACGCCGTCCACCGTCGTATCCGTCCAGCCGGTCACCTCAAAGGGGTAGCGGATCAGCGTATTATACACCTGCTTCAGCGCCTCGTCCGAGAAACGGTAGGCGTATGCGTCCAGATCCACGCCGCCTTCCTCATTATTGACCGTAACCACTTCCCCGGCTCTGCACCAGCCGATTTCCAGCAGATAGCCGCGGTTCACATTATCGAAGGTCTGGCTGTCGCCGGAGCGGCTGACCTCAACCTTTTCTGCCTTTTTATTGGAAATGTAGACGTAATAGTCTCCGTCCCTATCCGCCGTAAAGCGGAAATTGTCTCCCATATTCTCGCCGCCCACATCCACAAGCGCATGTTCGGCTCCGACTCCCTCGCAGAAGGCATTCTGCACCAGCGCCGGGTTATTCTGATCGCGAACCCATTCGCTGTCAAAATAGTCCGGGAACATATAGCCCAGCGGCAGCGTGAAATACCGCTTATAGAGCCAGGTATCGCCGGACTGGCCCACGAGCTGCAGCATATCGCCGGACGTATCCTGCTCCTCCGAATACAGGCCGTAGCGGACGTCCAGCAGTGAGTCAACAAGCGGCGTGCTGCCGGTGATGCTGTAGGCGTTAACGCTCCCCTCGCAGCCCATGGTCTTCACAAACGCCGTCAGATCCGCATTGGCTGTGGAAGAGAACAGGGACACCGTCGGGAAATTCATCCATGCGCCGTCATTCTTCGTCTTCCTGGTCACCTTCTCGATCCGGTAAAAGCCTTCGTCCGAAGGGATCTGCTCCACCAGCGTCCGCACATCCTCGTTATCGCGGATATAAGCGGAACGGCTGGTGGTGGTCACGCTGGTAAACATCGTATTGGTCGCCGCTTCCTCCGTCACCACAGTCAGCGCCAGCAGAAGCAGAAGACTAAGATCCATCTTCCCCTGCTTATACAGCCAGACCAGTCCTGCATAGACTGCCAGCAAAATGATCGCCAGATAGAATACATAGAATTTAAAATGCTCCTGCTCCACCAGCTTCTCCGCCAGGATCACAAAGACCACGGAACCGAAGAAGGCCCGTCCGATCTGCCCTTCATCGGTCTCATGAAGATGACTGTAGGCCTCATAACAGACGTACAGCATCAGAAAGATATAGATGAAGGACTGACGGCAGGGAAGGCTGTTGGGATAATGGAACCCATGCCATATAAAATTCAGCGTATTCATGGAAAAGCTGGCGAAGAAGAAAAGCATCATGCCCACATACACCGCCTTATGCTTCACCGGTATCTGCTTACAGCCCAGATACAGCAGGAAAAACATCAGCACCGCCACGCCGCAGTAGATATTGGGCCAGTGATCCAGTCCGATCTCCACTTCGACATTGCCGATATGGCGGGCGAACATATCAAAGATGGAAAAATAAGACGTAAATGTCTTCGGGAAATTAAAATCACTGGAAGCCGTCGCCTGTAGGGCATAGATCTCCGGCAGCAGCACTACGGCCGCCAGACCGCCGGCCGCCAGGGAGCAGCCGCCAAACTGGACGATATTCACAGCATAGTCTCTGAGGCCCTTGCCCCTCCTGTGCTCCAGGATCAGAAGAGCCGCAAAATAGATCACCATAAAGATGCAGATCATAATCGAGATATAGTAGTTGGACAGGATGCACAGCCCCAGGCACACACAGTAAAGTATGCCGCGGCGTTTCTTTACAAGGTTCTCCAGTCCCAGCATGACCAGCGGGAACAGCAGGATGCAGTCCAGCCACATGATATTCCAGCTGTAGGCTGCCATATAGCCGGACAGCGCGTAGAAAATACCGAAAAACGCCGCGCCGAAATCGCTGCGCCCGCTGCGGCGGTGAAGGTAATACGTAAAGGACAGCCCGGAAAGCCCGATCTTCAAAACGATCATATAGGTCATGAACTCGATCACATACTGCTTCGGACACAGAACCAGCAGCCAGTTTAAGGGGCTGGCCAGATAGTAGGCGAAAAGTGCCGAGAAATTCACGCCGAGGCCAACGTCCCAGCTGTAGAGCAGGCTGCCGCCGTGCGTCAGCTTGTACTGGAACTCCGAGAAAAACGGAGCGTACTGGTGATACATATCGGTGCGCAGAAAAGACTTATCCCCGAAAGGAAATATCCCCCTCTGAACAAAAACGAGTATCATGACCAGCACCGGCATCAGAAACGCCGCCGCCAGTCCCATGCCGCCGGACAGATTCAGAAGACCATCGCCGGTCTGTTCGGCCTTTCTGCGCACTTTACGGGCCTCTTTGCTGCGGGATGCCGGAATACTGCCTGATTCCTTAAAGCCCTCTTCCTTAACCGCTTTTGATCCGTCTGTATCTGACGCAGCTTCCAAATCATACATATCCTCCGCGTCGCGATCCGTCTCTGGGTCGTATTCCGCTTCCGGATCAAAATCATCTTCCGCCTCGTATTCTTCCAATTCGAATTCTTCCTCAAAAGCATGGTACTTCTCAAATTTTTTCGATCCCCGGCCAGCTTCCGAACCGCTGCGCCTATCCGCGCCGTCTGCCTCCGGCTCCGAAGTCTCGTCGGCTTCATAATCCTCGTCCGAAGCGCTCACCTGATCCAGATCGTAATATTCTTTTAAGGCGCCTTCCTCATATTCCTTCAGCAATTTCTCCAGTTCCTCCGATGTTTTCCTGATCTCATCCGATTCCATCTTCTTTTATCATGCCCTCCGGGCACGCTCCCCATCAGTCTCCCCGCCGGATTCTCCTGCGCCGTGTTTTTCTCCCCGCCGGATTCTCCTGCGCCCACGTTCTTCTCCACGCCGGTTTTTCCGCCGTTTACGTTCTTTTCCTATTCGTCGGCTTTCCCGCTGTTTATGTTCTTCCTGTCCGTTTTCTTAAAAATAAACCACTTGCTGAATATATAGTTCAACACCAGGGAAATCGCCGATACCACCAATTTCCCCAGAAACTCATTCCACCTTAACCCGTCCACCATAACGATCATGGCCACCATCGTAAATACCCCCGTAGCCGCGCGCGCCGCCACGAAGCCGGAAAATTCCTTCCACAGAAGTCCGGGCCGCATGCCGAAGCTTCGGAACACGAAAAGCTTATTGGTGATAAACGCGAACAGAACAGCCGCCGCCCAGCTGAGCGCCGTGGAGACCCGGTAATCCGTTCCCATCTTCCACAGTATCGTATAGGTAACCCAATCAACCGCAGTTGTCAGTACGCCGAATATAATATAGGTTACAGATTCCCGGTTGACGAACTTCTTCCAGATCTTCGCAAACATGCCATCACCTCACAATAACCCAGTATTCTCCAATTATAGCTTTCCTCCCCTTTAAAGTCAATCCGGAAACGCGAATCGCGCAAAAATGCCTGTCCCCGCCAAAGTCCAGCAGAAACAGGCATTTTCTCAGGCTTCGAACCTCTTTCCGCGCAGGAAAACTCCCGCCACGTTCATTTCCTCATCCAGCATCACAAGATCCGCGTCCTTTCCGTCCGAAATGGAACCCTTCCGGTCCCACACTCCGATGAGCCGGGCCGGATTCTCAGTGAATACCGGCAGAACCTCCTCCAGGGGCCTCCCTGTAAATTTCAGGATATTCTTAAGCGCCCGGTTCTGGTTCAGCGTACTGCCGGCCCGGGTTCCGTCGCTGACCAGCTTCGCGTCGCTATCCTTGACGACGACCTCATTGACGCCAAGATGGTAGAACCCGTCGGGCAGCCCGGCCGCCATGATGGAGTCCGTAATGGCGATCAGCCTGCGGGGCCCCTTCACCTTCCAGAGAAGCCTTACGATCCCCGGATGCAGATGGAAGCCGTCGCAGATCATCTCACAGTAGATATCGCTCTCCAGCGCCGCTCCCAGAATGGCCGGCTCATGCTGGTGCAGAAGCCGCATCGCGTTAAAGGTGTGGGTGCTGCAGGCGGCGCCGGCCTGAATGGCCGCCATGGCTGTCGCGTAATCCGCACCGGAATGGCCGATGGCCGTCACGATCCCCTGCGCCGTCAGCTCCGGGATCAGTTCCACCGCACGCTCCACCTCCGGCGAGATGGTCATGTAACGGATATTGCCTTTCGCCCGGTTCTGGTAGTCGAGCACCAACGCCGCGTCCGGCTTCTTAAGCAGATGCTCCGGCATGGCTCCTTTATACTCTTTCGCCAGGAACGGTCCCTCCAGATGAATGCCCAGAAGCTGCGCCGCGTCGC
>CANPYE010000140.1 GCA_947588005.1 uncultured Lachnospiraceae bacterium
ACTCCATTTCCACGAAATCCGGTTCCACCTCCCGATGGATCCCGGCGATGACCGACTGCTCGTGCTCCTCAAATTCCGACTGATGGACGAAGATCGTCATCGTATCGATACCGGACGGCATATGCTCGATGGAAATGCCATATTTCTCAAAGACAGACAGCACCTTCCGGCAGAAGCCCACCTCCGCGTTCATCATCGCCTTCTCAACCGTAACGGAGCAGAAGCCGCGCTTGCCCGCGATGCCGGTGATCACATACCGCGGCTTGCGGCAGGTGCTCTCCACGATCAGCGTGCCTTTGTCCTTGGGACGGTTCGTATTGCGGATATGAATCGGGATCCCCTCTCTCCTTACCGGAAAGATGGCGTCCTCGTGGAGAACGCTGGCTCCCATATAGGACAGCTCACGCAGCTCGCTGTAGGTAATGGCGTCGATCACCTCCGGATTCGGCACGATGTGGGGATCCGCCACCAGAAAGCCCGACACGTCCGTCCAGTTCTCGTAGAGATCCGCCTGCACCGCCCGCGCCACGATCGAACCGGTGACATCGGAGCCGCCCCTTGAAAATGTCTTCACGCGTCCGTCCGGCATGGAACCGTAGAAACCGGGAATAACCGCCCTCTCCATGTGCTCCAGCCGCTCGCCCAGCTCTTTATTGGTTCTCTCCGCGTCGAAGACGCCTCTCTCGTCGAAGGAAACCACCTCCGCCGCGTCGATGAACTCATATCCCAGATAGGCCGCCATGATCAGGCCGTTTAAGTATTCCCCGCGGGAAGCGGCGTAATCCCGCCCCGCCTTCTTTAAGAAATTCTCCTCGATCCGGTCGAACTCATAAGCCAGATTCAGATTCAGCTCCAGCCCGTCGATGATCTCCGCGAACCGGTCCTTGATCTTAGCAAAAACCTTATTATAAGCGCCGCCCTCCGACGCGATATCATAGCACTGATAGAGAAGATCCGTCACCTTCTCGTCGCCGTCTTTCCGCTTGCCCGGGGCAGACGGAACCACGTATCTTCTCGACTTCTCCGCCTTGACAATGTCCGCCGCCTTCTTAAACTGTTTCGCGCTGGCAAGGGAGCTGCCGCCGAATTTCACAACCTTCTTCATGATCCTTGTCTTCCTCTTTTCTCGATCGCAGTCAGGCATATTTGCCCTGAAAATAATACCCCAGCAGCGGCTTTCTGTCAAGACTGTTCCGGCCGGATCCCAAACGCTGTCTATAAGATTCCAAACGCTGTCCCAATATTACAGTTTCTCCATCTCCTCGCGGATCTGCGCCTCGCACGCCCGCATGGCAAGGATCGTCTTCTCCATCAGTTCCTCCAGCGTCCAGCCAAGCCTGTCCGCCCCGGTCCGGATCACGTCGCGGGAACAGCCGGCCGCGAACCGCTTGTCCTTAAACTTCTTCTTAAGGCTCGAAACCTCCAGATCCGAAGCGCTTCCGGACGGGCGCATCTTCACCGCCGCGCCGATCAGTCCGGTCAGTTCATCCGCCGCGAACAGCACCTTCTCCATCTGATGTACCGGCTCCACATCGCAGCAAATCCCGTAGCCGTGGCTCACAATCGCGTGGATCATGTCCTCGCCGGCTCCGCCGTCGCGCAGGAGCTCCGGCGCCTTGACACAGTGCTGCTCCGGATACAGCTCAAAATCGATGTCATGCAGCAGTCCTACCTGTCCCCAGAACTCCTCGTCGTCCCCATAGCCCAGATCGTCCGCAAACCAGCGCATGACGGCTTCCACCGTCAGCGCATGCTGGATATGGAACGGCTCCTGATTGTATTTCCGCAGCAGCTCATAAGCCTGCTGCCTTGTAAGATTGCTTTTCAAAATCACATTCCTCCTGTCGTCTCAGATAATATGGCGGCCCGCCGGCCCATCCGGCTCGTGCCGCCACAAAAAGAAGTATTTCTATCATAATCGTTTCCGTGGGATTTTGCAAGTATGAAGATAAATTTTGCCGGGCAGGCGCCACACCCGGACACGGCGCTCCCAAATTCCGCGTCCTCACCGGAATTTCCCTTTAAATAGCTCCCAGCCCGCCCGGTAAAGCTGCATGATCTGCCACACGCCGATCCCCCGCAGCCCCCGCTCCCTGACCAGCCGGAATTTCTCCGCGAAGCTTCTCACGTCCTCGAACCACACCTCATGCTGCACGCCGTACTGCCAGTAGTAGAAATACGGCGACTGCGCCAGGTCATCGTACTGAATCTCCACGCCGTGGAGGATCGCTTCCTGAACCGCCTCCACGTTGCCGAGGGTCTCAGCCTTCGTCGTCCCGCTGACAAACGGCAGCGCCCAGTCATACCCGTAATTCGGCACGCCAAGACTGATCCGTTCCGCCGGAATGCAGCTTAAAGCATACTCTAACACCCGGCGGACCTGATTGATGGGCGCCACGGCCATGGGCGGGCCGTAAGTATACCCCCATTCATAAGTCATCAGAAGCACCCAGTCAGCCGCCGCTCCGAGACCTGCATAGTCCATCCCCTCGTAAAGAAGCCCCGGCTGCCCAGCCGAAGTCTTGGGCACCAGCGCCACGCTCACCTCATATTCAAACTCGTTCAGCAGCACGGCCGTCCGCGCCACAAAAGCCGTGAACGCGTCCCGGTCCGACGCCAGCACATATTCGAAATCGATGTTGACGCCCGCGTATCCCTTCTCCGCCAGAACGCCGACCAGCCTGCGCAAAAGCGCAAGCTGCACATCCCGGTCATTTACGAGAACGCTCACCAGATTATTGTTAAAACGCCCGTCCGCCCCCAGCGGCGTGAGCGTCAGTATAGGACGGACGCCCCTCGCGAGGGCCGCCTGCACCATCCACCCATCATCCAGCGCCGGCGGGATCAGCTCGCCGCTTACCGTAAAGCCATAGGAAAATACATACAGCTCCGTCATATACGGAAGCGTCTCCGTAAGCACCCACCTGGAAATAAACGGGTAAGCGTAACCGCCCGCCAGCGCGGATTTCACTTTGTAAAAATCGTCCGCTGCGCTCCCCCGCGCGGAAGCACTCTCCCAGTTTCCCGTTCCCGAAGGCAGCAAAAGCGCCTGCCCGACCGCGAGCCTGTAAGGATAAACCAGCTGATTCGCATAGATCAGAGAAGAAAGATCCGCTCCCGTGTCCCGGGCGATCGTATCGACCGTGTCGCCCGGCCGGACCACATAGATTTCCATACGCATTTCCATGGATTTTTGTTCATTATATGCCGGAAGCGGAATAATTAATACAAGCAGGGCGTCACTGGCGCCCTGCTTGCATGGAAACGCAAAAAGACGCACCATCCGGTGCGCCTCTCTCATCAAAACAATATTATATTACTGCTGCCCGATCGCGCCCAGAGGTCCCAGCGGGCCGAGCGGCACCTGCGCCGCCTGTTCAGGAGCCTTCTCCGTCTCCACTACCGGGGACAGGCCGTTATTCGTCCCATACGTCTCATAAACCTTATCAAACGTCCCGAACGGCGCAAGCGCGATATAGCACCTGCCGTCGCCGTACTTGCCGTAAAGGCGCATAATCGCGATCATGCTGTCCCTGTCAATGGCCACGCAGCCGGCGGTTCCGTCTTCATTCTCCTCCTTGCAGTGAATGAACAGCGCCGAGCCCTTATTGGGCACCGCATTCCGGTTATAGCCCATATCGATCACATACTCGTACATCGGCCAGTAGCCGCGGACTCCCACCCGCTCGCCGCTCTTTGTCAGATCCCGGCACAGAGCGTTCCTATCATCCGCCCACACGTAACTCGAATCCACCTGGATGTAATTCGCAGGGAAACCTTCCAGCGCCTTCGACTGGCCAAACGGCGTATTCATCTGGAATACGCCGACCGGCGTCGTATTATCGCCCATCGTCCGGTTCCAGCTCAGACCATTATGGCCGAACCATCCGTTCGTCTGCAGCTTCTTCTCCCAGCCGTTTTCCCCCTTCTCAAACGCATGAACATAGCATTCCGCCCCGAAGGTCCCCTCGACGACCACAAAAGCGGCCGCTTCCTCCGGAAGCTTGAACTTCTCAACCTCAAAGGACGGCTCATAAATAATTCCAGCCGGGCCTTTTTCCAGCCGGCCGACTGTCTGCGGCGCCGATAACGGCGTGCCGGCCGACGCCCCCGCATTCATGGTCATCGCGGCGGCCAAAACAGCCGCGGCGGCGCTGCATATTATTTTCCTTCGCATATTTGTCCCCTTTCCCATATGACTTTCCGTTCATACTTTCTATTATGAATCTGTTTCGGGAAAAGGTCAAGTGCAAAATATCCATCAGGCTTATTCCTTCTCCCCGCCTCTCGCCGTGCAGATACATAACAGCACCCACATCAGCGGCGTGGAAATCGGCTCATTGATGTTCACTATCGCCTGCGCATGGTAGCATATCACCGCAAATAACGCCGCTATCGCCAGCGGATTATCCAGTTTCCGCTTCACCACTGTCCACACAGTGCTGAAGAATATCCCCAGATATGCCAGCAGTCCGAATGGCCCGACCGTCACAAAATACTGCAGATATTCGTTATGCGCATTGTCGAACCGCACGCCCTGCGTGCTGACCATATCTTCTAAGTTATTGATGCGGGTCACGATCCCGAACGTATCCGGGCCATAGCCAAATATCTTCTGCACAAGTGGAAACTGTTTATAATCTTCGATTGCAATACGCCACGCATAGCCGCGGCCTGATCCCCAGCGGTCACTGAACTGCAGATATTCCAACAGTCCGCCATACCGCTCCGTATGACCGGCTATATTTACGTCATATAACGCAAATACCACTGCGCCTGCAACCAGCACAATCACGATCCACCAGGAACGCGCCAGCCATGGTGACGGTTTCGGCAGTTGGAAGCTCTTAAACTTCTCACCGCCACATTTTCTCCCCAACCAAAGCACAGCCTCAATTCCATACATGCACAGGACAACCAGCCAAAGAATCCAAAGAACCGGATACGCCTGCAGGAAATGAAGCAGATGCTCATAAATCGTCCCAAGATTCACATAATGAACATCATACCGCTCTGTCACATATCCGATCCAACGCACGGATGAGAGAAGCAGCGTCAGAAGAAGAAAATATTTCCGGATCCCCTTCTTACTTCGGAAAAGATACATCGGAAGGAATCCGAAGAATGCCATCAATGATAAATACGCATTGTCGCTGGCTCCCATTACCAGCGCGGCAAACGACACCGTCACGCAGATTCCATGCCATATATTCGCAAGAGTGTTGGTATCGGCTGCGAATAATATTCCCGCAACTGCCATAACCAAAGCAACACAGGCTGTGTAGGTGTTGATATTTCCTATCGTTGAAGTAAATATGTACCGCTGCCCCGGCTCCATCTGCGCCTTGAAATGTAAGATATCCATTCCGAAAAAATCCGTAATTCCATGCAGACACATAAGCAGCCCGGCGGCCAGAAACGCCTCCAGATGCAGCTGCCTTGGGTGGTAATACCTAGACATACAAAAATAGACTGCCGCGTACAGAATAGTCAGAAAAGCGCCAGAATAGCGGCCCTCATTTCCCCAGAATGATTCATACAGGAATGGAGACAACATGGCAGAAATCACGGATATCAGAGTAAACAGGAATATCCAGATATCAGGAGTTTGAAAAACTGTTTTTATATGTTTTTTCACTTTCTTCACTTCCTTCGCAGCCATTGGAATTTTGTGAAAAGTACATAGTTCTAAAAATCATTAACAAATCCATAAGCGAAAGGCAATTTCTGCACTGGTTCAAGTCATATATCTGTAATTCTTAAATTCTGTTCTAAGTTCTTGTTCCGAGCTTTATCTATCTAAGAATAACTCTCCATGCTGCAAGCGCATTCTCCAATAATCCAAAAGATCCCCCATCGTCCTCTCATACGGAATCTCTGGCTCCCACCCTGTATGCGCCTTGAACTTCGAGCAATCCGGCACCTGCAGATCCGCATCGATCGGACGCAGCCTTTCCGGGTCAACCTCATATGTGATCTGGTCCTTCAACGGCGACATATTAATCAATGTATGTAATGTATCACCCACCGTACAGGTATAACTTCCTCCAATATTATAGTATTCGCCCGCAATCGGATTCACTGTCACAAGCATATAGTAAGCCCTTACTGCATCACGCACATCTGCATATGTTCTCAGGGAATCCAGGTTTCCCACATGTACTACCGGCGGGATCAGCCCTTTTTCGATCATCGCTATCTGCTTTGCAAACGTGGATTCATGGAACACATCCCCGCGCCGCGGCCCGGTATGTGTGAACATCCTGGTGGTCATAACTGTCATTCCATATGCTTCTGCGTAATATCGCCCCAGAAGATCCGTCCCAACCTTTGAAATTGCATACGGGGATGCCGGATGGAAGGGACATTCCTCATGTATCCCGGTATCCGGCTTCTTCTCCGCAGGAATTTTACCGAACACCTCTGATGAGGCGCAGACATGGATAATCGGATGATACGTCTTGTCACTTTCCATCTCGAGGTGAACTGCTTCCAGCAACCGGCATGTTCCCAGGATATTCGTATTCAATGTATCGATCGGTATCGTAAAACTGGTAAGCGGATAGCTCTGTGCCGCCAGATGAAAGATATAATCCGGCCTGTATTTTCTTACCATGGAAATCAGTGAGATTTGGTCGTTTAGATCCGCATAATCAAAAAACACCCGATCCCCAGCGTTTACGCGCTCGACCAGATGCTCTACATTGTCCATCGGACTTCTCCAGCGACATACGCCAATGATATCCCAATCGATGTTCTCAAGTAAAAAATCTGCGAGGTGGGACCCCACCATACCCGTAATTCCGGTAATTAACGCTCTTTCCATGCTTTTCCTCCGTTGTGTGCATTGCTTATAAATTGTCCTTATGCTTCCATAATTCGCCGCTTGTCAGGATCATAAACCTCGGGTACGAAATACAGAACCCTAGTTCCACCATTCTCAAAACGAAACGGAATCTCCGTCAAACCATATAGGGCTTCTCGCACGAATCCGCGCTTTTCTTTAGGGGCATAAAATAACAAAAACCCTCCACCTCCTGCACCCAAAAGTTTTCCACCAAGAGCTCCTGCTGCAATGGCTTTTTCATAGTAGCCATCAATAACAGAGTTTGATACCTTCCCATTGATTTCTCTCTTTAATTTCCATTCCTTATCAAGTAGCGCCCCAAAATCATCGATGCGTTTTTCCACCAACAT
>CANPYE010000141.1 GCA_947588005.1 uncultured Lachnospiraceae bacterium
TGGCCGTAGGCCGCGACGATCTCGCCGATCATTTCCTTCGTCAGAGCCCGCACCGGCACGCCGTCGGCGCGGACCGTGTCGCTGGGTCCCCACTGGTTCATGGATTTCTGCTTGGTCTTGTCAGTCATATAGGTACCCGCGAACATTCCGGAATGGGACAGCTCAAGGCTTGGAATGGCGCCATGCCTGCGGATGGCGTCCGCAGTGTAAGTGGCGCAGGCCAGGGAATTCAGGATGCTTTCATCCAGGTGGTAGGCGTGGGAACCGTCGGTGGCCGGATGAACCATGCACTCGCTGACGGTGACCGCCGCAGCGCCGCCCTTGGCGCGCAGCTCGTAGAAAGCGGTCGACTTCGGGCCGATGCAGCCGTCGTTGGCGATGTCGGTGCCGCCCATGGGGGCGGAGAACATCCGGTTGCGGAAGGTGGTGCGCCCCAGTGTGATGGGGGCGCTCAGATGGGGGTACTGTCTTGTCATGGTGATCTCCTCCTGATTGTCGTTTCTGCCTTATTTTTATTTGCCTTACCTTTATTTGCCTTACTTCTATTGTACAGATAATTTTTCGGATGACAACTTTATTTTTTTGAAACTCTCCGTATATGTTTTATTCCTGCGGCAAATGGCAGGCAGTGAACCACAGGCTATGCTGACTGTTTGCTGCTGATCTGCTTATATCATATAAATGAAGCCGGCTGCGAACACCGATAATGCTTGTTCTGCGAAATCCCCTCGTATAAAACTATCGCCAGTAACTGCTATGTTTAGCAACGCGGGGATGCGCCGTAAGCACATCCCCACAGATTCCGTACGGATTTCATTCATTCAGCCGCATTTCTCAGTCTCATTTTAGCCGCACCCTGCGGTCTTGCTTCGACCACACTTCACGGCACTATCCTCACATTACGCCAGACCTTTTTCCTTGCGAAGCTTCTCCAGATCCTTGTCAAGGTTGAAGGACACCGCCATGACGATGCAGATGATCGCGCACATGATCATCGGCACCCAGTTGTACATGAAGCGGATCGCAGTGATCACGCTGGCCGGCTGGGGCAGACCCTGCAGATCCAGCGCGCCGTCAAAGCCGGCGCCGGACATCACCCATCCGAACACAGCCGTTCCGAGACCAAGGCCAAGCTTCTGCGCCGCGGAAGTTCCGGCGTTGCCCATACCGACCGCGTTGACGCCGGTCTTCAGCTGGCCGTAGGTGATGGCGTCGGCCACAAGACCCATGGCCATACCGCCGGACATGCCCAGGCCGCAGCCCTTAAGGACATTGCAGACGATCATGATCGGCTTGCTGGTTCCGAAGAGACCGAAGCCCAAAAATCCGATGGTCAGGACCGCCATGCCCGCTGTGTAGATCCAGCGCTTGCCGAACTTCTTCATGAAGAACGGGGTCGCGAACATGATCGCGAACTGGGCGACAGAGATCGCGTTGTTCATCCAGCTGACCTGGTTCATGTCGTTAAATATGTACAGCGCATAGTACACGCCGCCGATGGAGTAGAAAATGATCACGAAGAAAATGCACAGCATGGCGAAGAACATGGTGACCCAGTATTTGTTCTGCAGAAGGGACTTGACGGCCACCAGGGGCTTCACCTCGTCGTTCTTGGCCTTCGCTGTCTCCGCCGGACTGTCATTGACACGCTCCTTCGTGGAGAAGACGGTGATCAAAACCAGCACGACCATCACGGCGCAGACGACCAGCAGGGCGCCGGTATAACCGGCCTGGGTATTCTCGGTCTCCATGCTGCTGGAGAAGGTTGCAAGCAGGGTTACGAACACGCTGTTGATGATGATATTTCCCAATGTCTGGAAGATCTGCTGGATATTGCCCAGCATGCCTCGCTCCTGCCCGTTGCGGGTGCTGAGGGAGATCAGCGAGTAGTACGGTACCTGGATAAAGGTCAGGCACACGGTGTTGACCAGGTTGTACATGATAAATACATACACATACTTGAGGGCCTGCGGGAATCCGCTGGGCACCCAAAAGAGCAGCAGCATGCAGATGGCGAAGGGAACGCACATCCGAAGCAGCCATACGCGGGCCTTACCCATCTTGGACTTGGTGCGGTCCACGATGTTGCCGACAATCAGGTCGGACACGCCGTCGAAGACCTTGGACAGGGCGATCAATGTGGAAATGATCGCCGCGTCAAGAAGGGCTACATTGGTAAAGTAGACCGTCATAAATGTTCCGATGATACCGTTGATCATGTTCCAGCCGCAGGCGCCTGCGCCGTAACCGAGGCGTTCGCCCCAGCCTAAGCTGGTGTCGGGATCGTTGCTTTTCGTAGCTAAACTGACCATAAGATTTCCTCCTTCGGGGTTTTATTTCCTGTTTCTTATCACTAACTATACTCGGATCGGGTTGAAGATTATATTTTTATTTTGTCTTTTTTGTTCTTTTATTGCTCTGATATTCTCGCTGTCGCATGAAAGACTGTCGGCCGCTGCAGATATGCGTCCAACCTACGCGGATCCTGCTCTGCCATGCAACTCAATTCTCTCTGCAGTTCAGACACACTGCGCCGCTATCAAGCTTCGTAGAACCGCATATCTCCCCAGATTTCCATCAGATGGCTTCGGTCCAATATCTCAGTGCGGGTCTGGCGGTCGTAGATGCGTACCGGGGACTTGGCGCCCTCGAAGCGCTGCCAGTCCGGATTGGGCTCGCCGGTGGCGATGAAACGCACCCAGTCGCCGTGTATATCCTTCACGATATTCTCATAGACCTCCGGTGCCTCGCCGTCAAACTCAAAACGGCTGAACTCGTGATCGGGCTTTTCAAAGACCGCCGGAAGCTCATAGGCGTGGCTGGCCTTCCAGCCGGTAGCGAGACCGGATTTGGTCACCAGCTCGTAGCGGTACATCCACACGTCGCCGGTATAACGGCGCTGCGCCATTGCCACCTTCACCGAAGGCATTTCAAAGGCGTAGTCCGTGGCGTAGCGGATAAACGCGTCGCCGCCGATCTGGCGGATGTCGCCGGACACTGGCGGAAGCGACGACGCCATGCTCACCGCCGCGTCCTTGAACAATGTGAAATAATCCCGCCCCTTCTGGTGATAGAATCCCATGATCTTGGGCAGCGCGTCCACATTGCCGTTCTTCTCCAGCATTTCCGCCACCATGGTCCAGTTGTTGGGAAAGCCCGTGTTCTCCGGGTGAACGAACATGGTGCCCTCGTGCATATTGGTGCCGATAATCAGCCTGACGCCCTCGGCTGCCCCGGCTCGCAGCGCGTCGATCGGACGCATGGGAAGCAGGTCGTCAATGACCGGTCCCGGCAGAAACATTCCCGGATTCTTGTACTGGTGCTTCGCCTGCACATACTCGTGGCCGATCAGGAACAGATGAATGTCCTCGGTGCGAAGGCGCTGCAGATCCTTCGCCGTCCAGCCCATGCCTTCCAGAAACAGGTCGATATTTTCGCGGGCCATCTGGCGGGTCATCACGCAGTTGGGCAGTCCGCTCTCCACGATCGCCTGATTAAAGCAGCCTTTCACGCCGGGGCAGACCAACATGTTGACCACGGACGCGCCGCCGGCCGACTCGCCGCCGATGGTGATGCGCTCCGGGTCGCCTCCGAACGCTTCCACATTCTGGCGGATCCAGTTGAGCGCCAGAATCTGGTCAGACAGGCCCCGGTTCGAGTCAAAATCCTCGCAGCCCTCGTAGGTGCCGAAATCGTAGAAGCCCAACAGATTGGTGCGGTAATTGAAGGAGAAGAACAGGATGCCGTCCCGCACAAATGCCTCGCCCCGGTACATTTCATCGGAAGAATAACCGGTGTTGTAGCCGCCGCCGTAGATCCAGATGAAGACCGGCAGCTTCTCTCCGGTCAGCGGCCGCTGGACGTTCACGGTCAGGCAGTCCTCGTCGCCCATGACCTTGCCGTTGTTGTACTGGATCGGGGCCGGGCCGTAATCTTTGGCGTCAAAGACGCCTTCCCACGGGGTCTTCGGCACCGAGCGCTTGAAGCGCAGCGGTCCGATGGGCGGCTCCGCATAGGGAATGCCCAGGTAGTCGATGCGGCCGTCCCGCTCATAGCCTCGGACGGCGCCGGATGTGGTGGTGACAATGTGTTCTGTCATGTGTGTTCCCTCCTTCTTATTACGTTCTGGCTTATAATCTTGCTTGTATTACTGAGATTCTGCTTAATTTTGTGATTCTTCAATATTATAACTTATAACGGCCTGCCTCGCAGTCTGTCCTGCCTCTGCGAACATCATGCCCGCTATAACCTAATTTTTCAAATAACCTAACTCGAATTTCTGCACGAAGGGTTATCGTCCATATTCTTTCTATCCTTGGTTCAGGCTCAGCCGCCGCCCGATCGTTTCCAGATCCGCGCCGCTTCCGGTCATCTTCTGAATCGCCAGCGCCCTCTTTCTCGGCCGGCAGCCGTCCTCCGGATCGGTAAAGAGTCCGAAATAGACCTCCGTCAGCCCGCCGATCTGATTGTCCTCGATTCCCGCCCGCCGAAGCATCGCGTTCTCGTTGAGGAGACGGAAATTGTGCAGCGTCCGCACGTAAGGCAGCTCCGAGGCGATCTGCAGAAGCTTTCGGTTATAGCCCGCATAGCGCTCCTCCAGCTCGGCGTCTCCGCAGTCGGTGAAGCCGGTCTCCGTCAGAAGCACCTGCTTATGGCCGTCGCCATATTTCTTCATCACCTTGTAGGCCGCGTCGCTAAAGCTGCGCCAGAGCTCATCCGGCTCCTGTACATTTAAGAACAGGTCCGCGTCGCTTTTTACCTCCCGGTTGGTAAATACATACGGGTGCCAGGCCACCAGGTCGAAATAATCATCCGTGCTGTCAGACCAGAAATTCCCGCTCCTAATGCGCCGGTAGATCTTATCCAGCGTCCAGGCCACGCCGTACATTACCGGCAGGAAATCCGGCATATCCCCGCCCAGTCCCGGCGTGGACAGCGCCGGCGAGAAGCTGGCCACCTTTGCCTTCGGGTTGGCCAGGCGGATGCCGCGGGCCGCGAAATACATCATATCCACGGCGATGTCCGCTTTCTCATCCGCGGTGAACGGATGGCTCATGTCGCCGTCCAGGAATCCGTCCGGATGCAGGAACGCGTTCAGGTTCCACTCATTTCCCACCTCCCAGATATCCACCTGCGGGAAAATGGAAACCATCGTGTACCAGGACTGCTCCAGCATTTCCAGGGCCTGCATGTAAAGACTGCCCGGCGTCAGATCCCGCGGCGGCATCGCATGGCCCGACCGCTGCTTACAGCCGACCGGCAGGAACCACTCATGACTCATGGCCGTGACCTCGATATCCAGCTCCTTTGCCCTCTCAAGCAGGCGGCGGTGCATCTCCGCCTCTTTCTGATTCGGCGTGACCGGATCCACAAGCAGTTCCGTCAAATGCATCCACGAACGGTAGGCCCGGCAGCCCAGCCCGGCCACCAGATCCAGATACGCCGCGGCGTCAATACCCTGGTCCCGCTGACGCTGGATCAGCGGCTCGCCTACGCCGTAGAACCGCGCGTTCATGCCTGCGCCTCCCCGCCTGACTGCTTATTTTCTCCAATCTCGAAGAAAAGAATATGCAGCCCGTCCGCCATATCATGTCCTTCTCCCACAAACTGGTTTCGGTGCAGGTAAGGCGCCAGCGCCCTGCTGTCCGTATAGAAGGTCGGTACCGTATGGAACGGCATGCTCTTCGCCGCGTCGTCGAACCATCCGTTATTCTCCACATAGATGTGGCAGGGCTGTCCCTCCGCGTCGGTACCGGTCATCAGGTACCGGGCGGACATATGACGCACCCCCGCGGCGTTGACGATCTGCGTGTCCACCCCGCAGGGCTCCACGATCCCGCGAAAAATGTCACAGTCGACGGAACCCTTGAAGGGAACCATCAGCACCTCGGCGTTCTCGCCCTGCATATGTACCGCCGGCCCGTTGGCCTCGATCTTGATATCCAGAATCGGTGTCTTGTCCATAACTGCCTCCTTTTTATGTTTCATTTCGCTTTGCCGCCGTATTACTTCTGCAGAATTCCTGCTGCAGGATTCCCGCCGCAGTTCCTTCATCGCGGCAACCTGCGCGGTTCCTTCTGTCTGAGATCATTATAAATGACGTCCAAGCGGCAGGTCTGTCCTTATTTTAACAATTTTATTCTTATTTTGTTCCATTCAAACAAAAATTGTGATATGATATTCGAAGGCAGCATTATCATCATTTTTTCGATTGCGCAGATATGCAGCGAAATTTTCTGCACCAAAACACAGCCTGCGCCGCAGCATTTTCCCGCACAGCAATCGTGAAAATGCGCCATAGAATCGGAAGGAGGTCCCCCGCCATGCGCGAAAGCAGTATCCGAATCTTGGGCAGTGTAATCAAAGTCGATCTGGTCTACGAAAGCCCGGACGGCTCCCTGATCCCATTTTTCGACACCATCGCCGAGAGTCCTCTGATGCGGTCGGAACGGCTGCGGGACATTATGCGGAAGGGCACCTCCGGCCAGACGGAGCCGTTCCTGCGCCGCAGCAGCTACGACTGCTATTTCGCGGGCCTGCGGGCCGAAGGCGGATACCTTTACATGGGCCCGATGCCCCATGAGCGCTTAAGCGCCGTGCGGCGGCGGCAGATGTACCGCGCTTACGGCATTGAATCCGACGGTCTCAAGGTGCTTCCGGTCTTCACACTGCCCGAGATCCGCGACATGATCCTGCTGACCAACACGGTTCTGGGCAACGCGAACCTTGAAAATGAAGACCTGCTGCAGCTCAACCGCATCGTCAGCCACAGCGAAATGCACGAAAAGCAGGAGCAGACGCGGTTTTTACTGAAGGAGGAAGAAGAAAACGACGAATCCTCCTACCGCCACAGCTACCATGAAGAGCAGCTGCTGATGCAGGCGATCCGGGAAGGCCGGACGCAGGAAGCCGTCCGGCTGGCGGAAAGCATGGACCGGGACAGCGGCCGTCTGGCGCAGCAGACCGCGGCGCACCACCGCAACCTTGCCATCGTCGGCATCACTCTCTGTTCCCGGGCGGCCATCGAAGGCGGCGTTCCGCCCGAGACTGCCTACCGCTTAAGCGGCTACTATATCCAGAAATGCGACAACGCCCAGGATCCCGCCCATATGCTCCTCTACCGCAACCGCGCCATCGA
>CANPYE010000142.1 GCA_947588005.1 uncultured Lachnospiraceae bacterium
TCTTCATGTTGGGGCTCATCCAGCTCATGGAGCCGCCCTCATTGAACATCGCCTCGCCGTCCTCCAGATGGCACACCGCCACGGGAAGATTACCGCCCAAAATCTCGTACTTCATTTCTCTTACCTCCTTAACGTTTGATGATTCCGTCAGGACAACCGGTCCCCCATTCCCCGCCGGCACACGTCCGCAGGGATCCTGTGAGCCGTCCGCATCATCCCTGATTATATTATATCATAATCCGCCAAAATGCGTTTCCGATTTTTAGGTAATACAATTGATTTTTAGGTAATTTTTGTCCAACCCGCTCCAAAGTTTCCAAAAAATGTTCCGTATCCGGGAAAATGTGGTATAATCTCGTCAGAGATTATACCCGCGCCGGTTCGCGCCCGACCATCGGGAGGGCAAACCCCGAAGCGAACCGTGCGCATCCCCCGGAGGGAGCATGTCCGGAGGACATGGTATAATCTCGTCAGAGATTATACCCGCGCCGGTTCGGTGTCCGAGCGAAGTGAGGACAAAACACCGGACCGAACCGTGCGCATCCCCCGGAGGGAGCATGTCCGGAGGACATGGTACAATCGGAACCATAATCTATTGAAATTGGAGGTACGTTCCATGCGAATCGCTGTTTGCGACGATGATCTGCGGGAACGGGAGCAGGTGATCGGGGCCCTGAGGGCCTGGGATCCGTCCGCACAGGCGGAGTGCTTTTCGAACGGCGCTTCCCTGCTGGATGCAGCGGGACAGGATCCGCCGTTTGATATCGTTTTCCTGGATATCTATATGCCCGATGAGAATGGACTTAAGACTGCCGGGACGCTCCGGGAGATTTCGCCCCGGACGGGCCTCGTGTTCGTCACCAACAGCGAAGAACACGCGCTGGACGCCTTTTCCCTCTACGCCCTGCACTATCTGCTCAAGCCCGTGACCGCGCAGGGCGTGGCGGAAGCGTTCCGGAGGCTTCGGAACCTGAGGCCGGAGCTTAAAAAGACGATCCGCCTCACCGTAGGACGCAGCACCCAGACCGTCGCGCTTGACCATATCTGCTGCCTGGCCAGTTCCAATCACGCCGTGGAGATCACGCTTACCGACGGGCAGCAGATCCGCATCTGGACGCCTCTCGGCGAGCTGGAGCAGATGCTGGACCGCAGCTTTTTAAAGATCAACCGGGGAATTATCGTCAACATGGATTTCATCGAGGAAATGCGGGCGAAGAGCTGCGTCATGCAGAACGGACAGGAGCTGTTTTTGGCCGTGCGGGAACGGGGCGCCATCTCCGCCGCTTATCAGGACTATCTGCTGGAGAGTCTTTCACGGAAGAAGAGAGGAGGAACGGTATGATATTTTATCTGAGCAACTGTCTGGGCTTCTTCATCCAGCTGGCGCCCTGCGCGCTGATGATTTTCCTGCCCTTCCCCGACGAGGATATGCGGTTTCCGCGGAAGCGCATTCTGACCGTGACCGCCGCCCTGACCGGCGTTCTGTCGGCATTGTTCCCTCTGGTGCTGCTGCGGACCCCCGCAAGTACGGGCATCGGCAACCTGATAATGCTTTTGGCCGTCATACTGGTGCTTGCCGCCTTCGTGCGGCTGGTGCAAGAGAACCTGATGATGAAGATCATGGTCTTCTTCGCCGTGCTGTTCTACGCGATCACTCAATACTGGCTGGTGAATTCCACCCGCGTCTTCCTGCCGGAGCTGTTCTCGTCAGGCTCGATGTCCTCCTCGTATTCCCCGGCAAGTATGCTGCTCTACGCGGGCATGGCGGCGGTATCTCTGCCGCCGATGCTGCTGTGCGTGATCCGCCCTATGGGGGAATTTATCCGGGAAATGGAACCGGAAGAGATCCGCAGGGAATTTTGGATCGCCGTCACCACTACGGTCATCCTCGTAGCGACCATGATGGCCGTAAGCGTCGCGAACGTCTACCGCTATTATGTTCATATCATGCTGCTCGAACTGCTGCTGATACTGGAGCAGATATTGATCTACTGGCTCCTTTTCCAGGAATCCCTGCGGCGCAAGCGCGACGGCGAGCGGCAGCGGGTTCTGGAGGTCCAGCAGATCCAGTACGAGAAGATCAGCCGGGAAATGGAAAACGCCCGGCAGCTCCGCCACGATCTGCGCCACCACCTGAATGTCCTCGGCGCGCTGAACGCCCAGGGCAAGCAGGATGAGATCAGCGAATACCTCAAGCAGTACGGCGCGGTGTACGATCAGCTCCGCCAGGTGAACTTAAGCGGCGATCCGGTGGTGGACGGCATTCTGGAATACTATCTGACCCGTGCCCGGGACGAATCCATTGTCACGGAATGCGAGGTCGATCTGCACGGAACCAGCGGCCTGAAGGCCATGGATATGACGGTGCTGTTAGGCAACTGCCTGGAAAATGCGCTGCAGGCCCTGCAGAAGCTTCCGCCGGAACAGCGGAAGCTTTCCATCAATCTGCGGGCGGCCAAGGCCATGATCCTGATCCGCATCCAAAACAGCTGCGCGGAAACGGACGACAGCGGGAATCCGACCGGCTGGGCGGCCTTCGCCGGGCATAAGGAATCCGGCTACGCGAGCATAGGCCTGAGCAGCGCGGACGCCATCGCCCAGAAATACAACGGCAGCGCCCTGTTCCAGCGAAAGGACAATACCTTTACTACCCGGATCATCTTAAATCCCCCCAGGCAGGGGCAGGAATAGAACATTCGCCGTCCCCGGCCGGGAGGCAGCGCTGCGGGAACCGCAGGCTTCCGCTGCCCCGGCCGGGACTTTTTTGCTTTATGCGAGGTGTTTTGCCTTGTCCGGGAGACGCTGCCTTGTCCGGCGCGCACCTGGCCTTGTCCGGGAGACGCTGCTTTGTCCGGCGCGCCCATGATCGGAGCCGAATCAAATTTTTCTAAAAAATCAGGAACCAATTCCTCTCTCCGTTACAATATAGTTACGAAGGGCAGTCATCCTGTCCCCGGATGCTCCATACAGGCAAGGCATCACCGGCGCTCTGCCCATATGGAAACGCGGAGGGCGCGCCGCGGCGCGTTTCCGCATCAAGCACAAGATGAAGGAGCCTTGCTTATGCATATGAACGACCTGGAAAACTGCATAGAGCTGTACGGCAGGGATATCTATTCCTTCTGCTGCTGCCTGACCCGCAGCCGCGAGGCGGCCGACGAGCTGTACCAGGACACCTTTCTGACCGCTGCGGAGATCGCAGGCCGGCTGGACGCGGACGGCAATCCGAAGAGCGCTCTGCTGTCCGTCGCCGTGAACCTCTGGCGGAACCGGTGCCGGAAGCTGTCCCTGCGGCAGCGGATCACCGGGCCGGTGGCGTCTCTGGAGTTTCTGCAGGAAACAGGCGAATTTCCGTCCGCCGGGCCCGGCCCATTCTCCGGCAGCGAACCATTTTCCGCCTGGCCCGGCCCGCTCGACGCAGTCATCGCCCGCGAGGAGACGCAGGCCATCCGCCGGGCCGTCGCCGGACTGCCTGAACGCTACCGCCTTCCGGTTCTTCTGTTCTACATGGAGGATATGCGCATACCAGAGATCGCGGCAGCCCTTAATATTCCCCAGGGAACGGTCAAAAGCAGGCTCCACAAGGCAAAGAAACGATTAGCGCAGGATCTCAAGGAGGTTTTAGATGAAACGTGATATGGACGATCTCTTGAAACAGGCCCTTTCTCCCGACATGACGCCGGATCCCCGGCTTGATCAGCGCATTCTCAATAAGAGAAAGGAGATTATGGAAATGGATACAAACAGGAATACGATAATGGATACGCGCTCAGATGCCTCGCCTCTCTCCGGTTTCGCTCCCCGCCGCAGGCCGCGCCCGCGCGCCCATGCCGCTGTGGCCGCCGCCATCTGCTGTGTCCTGGCCGTCGGCTCCGTCACCACCTACGCCGCCTGGAAGCTGCTTGGCGCAAAAGATGTGGCGCAGAAATACGGCGACCTGAAGCTGGCGGAGGCATTTACCGGCGAAGACGCGGTCCTGGTCAATGAATCCCAGACTTACGGAAACTACCGGGTCACGCTTTTAGGCGCGGTCGCCGGCGAGGATATCAGCGACTATCTGGAACACGGCAGCAGCAGAACCTTTTACATCTCCTCCGACGGCAGCTATCTGGCCCTCGAAGACGACCGCCTCTATACCATCGTCGCCATCGAACACGCTGACGGTACGCCGATGCCGTCCGTCTCAGACGACGCATACGGAGAGGAAGCATTTTTCGTATCCCCTTACGTAAAGGGGCTGGATCCTCAGGAGTACAACGCTATTACCCTGCATGGCTCCTACTCGGAACTGGTCATCGACGGCGTCCAGTATCGGATCCTGGAGACGACCAGCGTCGGACTGTTCGCCGACCGCGGCGTCTACGTCGGTGTCAGCGACGGAACCTTCTATGAAAGCAATGCCTTCCTGTATGATCCGGTTACCGGCGAGATCGCGCGCAACGAGAGCTATTCGGGGCTGAACGCCCTCTTTACGCTCCCGCTTGATCCCGCCCGCGCCGATCCGGCCGCGGCGCAGGCATGGCTGGACGCGATCGCCCGGGCGGCTCAGGAGACGTCTCCCGATACCGGCGCCGCTTATTCCGTAACCGCCGAAGTCTCCGGCTCCGGCCCGGACGGCCAGCCCACGCAGGAAACTATCGCTGTTTACGGAATCGATATCTCCGCGGTTCAGAACTGGCTGAGCCGGATGTCCCCGGACGGCAAACTGGTCGATCAGGCGGCCCTCCAGGAGCTCTGCGCGGTCATCCCGCAGACGGTCCAGACCTGCCCGGCCGCCGATCATGCCTTCTCCTACTCCTGGGACCTGAACGGTCTCGGCGCAGGCAGCGGCACGCTGCAGATGGACTATGTATTCCCCGAAGGCAGCGCCCCCGGCACGATGGTATTCCTCAGCCACAATTTCAGCCTCGGCGGGGACGAATCGGAAGAAGATGCGCTCCGCAGCGCCAAGTTCGAAACCGCACGGTTAAATGAGGACGGCACGGTGACCGTGGCCGTGTACGTACCGAAGGAGTATCTGGGGCAGTATACGAATTAGTATACGAACAGGAGGGATTGGAAAAACTGCCGGAGTGGTGCGGGCGCGAAAGCGGACGCACCGTCCCGGGCGGTCTGTTCCGTCATGGTGCTGTTTTCCCAACCCGCCTCATAACAGTAAAAACACCGGGCATTGCAGGCCGTGGTGGTGAAAATTGTATATCTCGTCAGAGCTGTTTTTTCTTTTGCTAAATGCTCCGCGATCTGCCGCACCTGGTCCGCCAGGACCATGTCGTCGGCGTTTTCCGGGCGCAAAAACCACCGGGGAGCCAATTCCTCCAGAGCCGGAGGGACAGGGCCGGGCAGCTCTTCCAGCAGCGCGGCCTCTTCCCGCGACAGCAGGAGCAGCTCCCCCGTCAGGGTATGATTGAACAGGGCCCCTTCCGGCCGCTCACCCATATACAGGCACGGTCAGCCGGACGGGATCCCCGCACTTCGCTTTATTCTTACTTTCCTTCCAGAGGCTCACAGTTGGAACTTAAGACTCACCTACGCCAGGGCAAGTACAATCGTTGCTGGCGAAAATGATGTCTTCCGCATCGATCTCGATGATTTCTATCACAGGGGTTTCATACGTTTACTTCATGGTAGTTCCTCCTCACATTTATTATCAGAAGACCCGGAACGGGTCCGCCTGATCCTATTTTTCACCCGTCTGGGCATAGCGCGGCGCCACAGACGGACGTACCGCCGGTCCGCCGCCGGGATTTCCTTCCCGTCCCGCACAAAGGCGGCAAGCGTTTCCCGGTATCCGGTAATTTTTGGTAACAGAAAGGTGTACATTCCTGTAAAATCACCCCCTTTACAACAACCTGGCTTTTTCGTAAATCGCCGCCCGGTAGCGGAACGTAGAGAGCGCCATCCCGCACTCCTTCGCCGCAGCCGTGCCGGTGATTTTCTTTGCTTTCCAGCGCTGGTAGGCGCTGTGGAAGTTCTCCGGCAACGGGCGGGGCGGTCTGCCGAAACGCACACCGCGCATCTTTGCCGCCGCAATTCCTTCCGCTTGACGCTGGCGAATATTGACGCGCTCGTTCTCCGCCACAAAAGAGAGAACCTGAAGCACGACGTCGCTGAGAAACGTCCCCATCAGGTCTTTGCCCCGGCGGGTGTCCAAGAGCGGCATATCAAGCACCACGATGTCGATGCCTTTCTCCTTGGTAAGGACGCGCCACTGCTCCAAAATCTCCCCGTAATTCCTGCCCAGACGGTCAATGCTCTTGATATAGAGCAGATCGTCTTTTTTCATGCGACGCACGAGCCTCTTGTACTGCGGTCGGTCAAAGTCCTTGCCCGACTGCTTGTCCATAAAGATATTTTTCTCCGGGATATTCAGCTCATGGAGCGCGACAAGCTGCCGATCCTCGTTCTGCTCCTTGGTACTGACCCGGATATAGCCGTAAACTGCGATATTACTGACCTCCTTTCCCGCGCTTGACCCATACAAGGTCATAGCCCAGGAAATAGCGAGTATGGCTATTTCAATTTACAGGAATGACAATATAGGGCGCCGCGATTTACGAACCCCTGAGTAGTGCCCGCTAAAAGATGGGGTAACAATTCGCCATGCCCTCCCTTCCCTGGTGACGGTGAACAAATTATTCACCGTCCGGCTATCGAAAAGGCGAATACGCTCAAACAATACGATGAGAGCGTCACTGGCGCTCTCCTCGCATGGAAATACGATGAGAGCGTCACTGGCGCTCTCCTCGCATGGAAACAGAAAAAGCCCGCCTCAGCCAAACATTTCAGTCTGACCGAGGTGGGCGCTTCTACATTTTCAGGACTCCCACCGATACCGCTGTATGGCCCGGATACCCGTTTCAGGTATCCATCCAGCTCTGAGCGTCCATTCATGGTCGTTTCGATGCCGTTCTCCACAGCAGTGCAATTGATGGCGAGCATTAACCCATCGGAAAAGCAAATCTCGCCGCAGCCGTTTTACCAAATTACACCGGATAAGCCTTGCTCTCCTTATCGGCTACCGTCTGGTCCACCTTGGTCTGCTGCGCCTCGCGGTACTGGAAGAACTCCTTGGCTACGGCCGGGAACAGGGCGTAGGACAGAACGTCCTCATCCTGCTGCTT
>CANPYE010000143.1 GCA_947588005.1 uncultured Lachnospiraceae bacterium
CTGCATTCCCCAGTCCTTCAGGGTGTTGTATGCGTTCACGGAATTCTGCTCTACGTTGGCGTCGTCCTGTGAATTCAGTTCAACCTGATAACCGTTGATACCTCCGGCCTCATTGATCTCTTTCACGGCAAGCTCAGCGCTGTTCCTGACCGCCAGACCATAAGCAGAAGCGCCGCCTGTAAACGGACCAATTACGCCAAGCTTCCATGTCCCGCCCGCGCTCTCAGAAGGAGCCGCCGTCTCAGCGGCCGCCGTCGTATCATCCGCTGCCGCGGCCGTCGTCTCAGCAGCTGCAGCCGTGGTCTCAGAAGCCGCCGCGGTCGTCGTGGTACTTCCGGAACCGCCGCCGCAGGCAGTCAGAGAAGCAGCCATCACAACAGCCATGCTTAATGCTAATGCCTTTTTCATAATTTGTTTCCTCCTCATTCATTCTTTGCCGGACTGTTTCCGGCACGCGCAATTGCGCTTTTTGTCTGTTTTTAAGGATTTATTTCCTCAAAAAACTTTCAACATTATAAATCCATTCGATGTAAATGTCAACGCTTTTCTTTTACAAACTTATGATACGGCAGTGTGATGAAGCGAAGCATCTGCATCAGTATTGTGAATCTGGCAACAGCGGATTCTTACATGTTGAATAAGCATTCAGTTCCCCCCCGCTGCAGACATAAAAAGTCCATCGCCAGCAAGCTTTTGATGCTGATCCGACAAAAGAACCGCCGTCTCGTCCGACTGCCTACCGGATATCGTATACGCTGCTGGCAGTGATCCCCTCCGGCTTTCCTTCAACGATCTTCACGCGCCGCGTCCCGCCGTTCATATCGAAATAATTGTCCTCCAGCCGCATGTCGTCGTCCGCGTTCAGGATCCGCACGCCCTTCGCGAAGCAGTCCGCGCTTATGACCAGCTCGCCGCCTTCCGCCTTCACGTCGAATACCGGCTTGCGGAAATGGAAATACTTCGGGAAACAGAACAGCACCGTCTCCTGCGATACAATCTCACCGTCCGCCTCCATCTGGTAACTCACATAGTTCTCAAACACATCCGCCTCCGGCAGTTCCACCTTGTCAAGCCATGTCGCCGACATGGGCGCCAGGGTCATTTCACAGCTTTCCTCCCGAAGGATCCGAGCCGAGGCGTCCCGCAGCTGCCAGCGGACCGTCACCTTCCGCTCCGTAAGCGTCTCATTATTCGCGCAAAGTCTTATGGACTTCTCATAATCGAAGGGCTGGTCGTTCAGGTTCGGCGTCTGGGTATGCATGCCCTCTTCCTCACAGGACAAAAGGAGCGGCGCGAAGAACCGCTTCGCGCAGTACATGACCGCTTTCCACCGGCCGAAATAATCCACCATGGCCCAGCTGGCCACCGGCCAGCAGTCGTTAAACTGCCAGATCACCGCGCCCATGCAGCGTCCCCGGTTCCGCCGGAAATGCTCTACGCCGTAACGCATTGCCTCCGCCTGCATCAGTTGGGACGCGTAGATGATCATGTCAAAGCTTGTCGGATACAGGAAGGTCTGCTCCATATAGCGCATGACCGTACCGTTGCCGAAGGCGCAGCGCTGGTGCTTCTCCATCACATAGGAGAAAATATTCCGGTCCTCCGGCTCCGTGAAAGTCTCCACGGTCTTAAGCGCCGGAAGGGACTCGAAGCCGAACTCGGACATATACCGCGGGAAGAGCCTCCGATAAGCGGAGAACGGCAGGCCGCCGTGCCATACCTTCCAGTAATGGACGTCGCCCCGATTCTCATCGTTGGGCTTATCAAAACCGCCGCCGCAGGACGGGCTTGCCGGCCAGTAAAACGTCTGCGGGTCGTATTTTTTCAGTACCTTCGGGATCAGGTACTCATACATCTTGATATAATCGCTGAAGCGGATCGGATTGTCGCACCAGGTCTTCCTGTCATCGGCAATGAACACTTCCATCTCATTGTTGCCGCACCACAGCCCCAGAGAGGCGTGGTGGCGGATCCGCTTCACATTGTCGATAAACTCCGCCGTGATATTCGCTTCAAAATCCTCCGTCAAATCGTAAATACAGCAGGCGAACATGAAATCCTGCCACACAACCAGTCCGCATTCATCGCAGGCGTCGAAGAAGAAATCATCGGGATAATAGCCGCCGCCCCATACGCGCATCACATTGAAATTGGCGTCCTTTGCCGCGGCGACGAATTTTCTGGTCTTCTCCGCGTTCACCCGAGCCACCAGGCTGTCCATCGGGATATAGTCCGCGCCCACGCCGAAGAACGGCACGCCGTTGACTTCGTGCGCAAAAGTCTCGCCATACTGGTCTTTGACACGATGCATGGTCATGGTCCGCAGGCCGATGCGGCGCTGCCAGGTGTCAAGGACACGGCCGCCGGCGTCTGCATGGCTGCCTTTGCCGACAGAATCACAGTTTTCCGATCTCATACCGGCCGCATCGCTCTGGCCGCCGGTTTCCGCACATTCAGCCGTTTCTCCGGTCTCCGGGCCTTCGTTCTCCAGCAGCTCCACCCGCACCGTATAAAGCGGCTGCGCGCCAAGACCGTTAGGCCACCAGAGCTGCGGATCCTCGACCACGATTTCCGACGGACTGTCCTTATAAACCGTTTCATAGCCGTTGGGGTCTGTCAGAGTCACACGGTAAGTAAATGTGCCCGCGGCTGATGCGGACGCTGTCCCTGCAGCCGTGCCATTATCTTCTGATTTGAGCGTAAGCGCTGACCTGGTCACAGCAAGCGCTGTCCCATCTGCGGCCTTATCCGATTCGAGCGGTACTGCTGCCCCGGCCGCAGCTTTTGCCGCGCTATGGGCTGCCGCCGCACCGGCCGTCTCCATCTCCACCGTCAGCGCAAGCCGCACTTTTCCGTCTTCATGCTTCTGCTCAATATAGACGCTGCCAATCCGCGCCTTCTCGATTCCAAGCAGGCTCACCGGCCGGTACAGCCCCGAGTCCGGGATCCGCGGCGCCCAGTCCCATCCGAACATGCAATGGGCCTTTCTGAGCCGCGGCATGCCCCTCATACCGTTGGCGTCGCCGGGAATCGGATTCTCCTCGTAACTTTCGGCGATGAATCTCGTCGGCGAATGGAATACGATCTTGAGCTCATTTCCGTCCGGTTTCAGAAGCCCCTTCACCGGGAATTCCCAGACCCGGTGCATATTCTTCGCCTCTCCCACTGCTGCGCCGTTCAGCAGGATCGTAGCCAGCGTGTCGATGCCGTCAAAATGCAGCAGCACCTCATCACAGCCCAATAATTCTTCCGGCACGCCGAACACCGTGCGGTACTCGTAATCCCGGTCGCTTAACGGAAGCGTTTTAAGCTCATTGTCCCGGTAGAACGGATCCTCGATCCGTCCGTTTTTCAGAAGATCCAAAAATACGCTACCGGGTACCGCGGCGCTTAAATATTCCTCTGTGCCGCATTCCCGCATCTGCCATCCTTCATTCAATTGATGTCTCAGCATAGTCCTCTCTCCGTTAAATATGTATTCATATCATCCGACACTTTAATGAATCCGCCTCCGGCCCATTGATCCACGCGCCGGATAACCGCATGTTTCCGCATTCAGCCAACGATGGAAACCGGCAGGCAGCATACTTTCTGCCCCGTCAATGCTTCCGAGCGCGCGTCCGGTCCCTGACCGCCCACATAGACCAGCGCTTCGACGGAGTGAATCTGGAAATGACCTTCCGTATCGTAAAGTCCGAACGCCTCGATCGGAAGCGCGATCTCCACTTCCTGCGTCTCGCCCGGTGCAAGGCGTACCTTTCGGATGCCTTTCAGCTGGGCATTCGGCGTATCCTCTCCCGGAATTTTTACGTAAACCTGAACCGTTTCCGCGCCGGAGACGGTGCCGGTATTTTTTATCCGTGCATGGACCGTTACCGCTGCCTTTTTCTCAGCCTGGCAGTCATCCCCGACTGCAGGGCAGCGGCTTCCGGACATAATTTCTTTTTCTGCGGCTGCATTTATATGGACGCTTCCCTTCCTGTCCGGACAGTTCTCCGCTGTTGCCTCTGGACCGTCCGCAGCCGCTGTCTCCAAATCATCCGAAGCCGTCTCCGCCCACACCTTCTCATACGCAAAGCTCGTATACGACAGCCCGTACCCGAAGGGATACAGCGCCTCGTTCTGCATATACCGGTAGGTCCGTCCCTTCATGCTGTAATCCTCAAAATCCGGCAGCACATCGTCCTTATGATAGAACGTCACCGGCAGCTTTCCTTCCGGACATTTCTCGCCGAACAGGATCTTCGCGATGGCCTTCCCGCCGCAGGCGCCCGGATACCAGCCCTGCAGGATCGCCGGCACATGCTCCTGCGCCCAGTCCACCGCCAGCGCGCTTCCGGACAGAAGCACGAGGATCACCGGCTTTCCGCTCGCGCAGGCCGCCTTAAGGACTTCCTCCTGCAGGCCCGGCAGATTCAGATCCGGCTTATCGCCGCTGCCGTACTCGTTGCTGGCGTCGCCCTCTTCGCCTTCGATGCTGGCGTCCAGTCCCAGACAGACCACAACCACGTCGCTGTTATCGCAGACGCCCTTCACCTCGCTCATCCGGTCGTTGGCCTCCGCAAGCCCGCTGGTACGGTCCTTATACAGATGGCAGCCTTCCGAATACATGACCCGGGCGCGTTCGCCCACATAGTCCTGAATCCCTTCCAGAACCGTCCAGTAGTGGGAAGCGGTTCCCTCGTAATTGCCTACCAGCGCCCGACGGCTGTCCGCGTTGGGGCCGAGCACGCCGACGGTCTTTATCTTCGACAGATCCAGCGGCAGCAGATTTCCTTCATTCTTTAAAAGCACCACGCAGCGGGCGGCCGCCTCTTCATTCAGGCGGCGCATCGGCCCGCTGTCCACAACCGTGTAGGGAATACGGTCGAACGGATTTGCCTCCTTTTGGTCCAGCACGCCGAGCTTGATCCGGGTCGTAAAGAGCCGCTCCACCGCCTCGTCGATGCGCTTCTCCGATACCTTTCCTTCCTCTACAGCCTGCTTCAGGAAATAGAACATCCGCCCACAGTTTAAGTCGCAGCCGTTCTCCATCGCCATCGCCGCCGCGTCCTTGTAGGTCGCGGCGACATGATGGCCGTCGCAGATATCCTGGATCGCGCCGCAGTCGCTGACAAAATGGCCCTCGAATCCGAATTCGTCCCGGACGATCTCCTCAATCAGCTCGTGGTTGGCGCAGCAGGGCACGCCGTTGACACGGTTGTAGGCGCCCATGACCGCCTCCACATGGCCTTCCTGAACACAGGCCTTAAAGGCCGGCAGATATGTCTCATAGAGATCCTGCCTGCTCACAACGGCGTCAAATCCGTGCCTTACGCCCTCCGGTCCGCTGTGGACCGCCAGGTGTTTGGCGCAGGCCGCCGCCTTTAAGTATTTCTCATCGTGTCCCTGAATTCCCTTCACGAACCTTACGCCCATGCGGGAAGTCAGATACGGATCCTCCCCGAAGGTCTCATGCCCTCTTCCCCATCTCGGATCCCGGAAAATGTTCACATTCGGGGACCAGAAGGTCAGGCCTTTGTAAATGTCCGTATCGTCCTTGGCCTGCTGGAGATTGAATTTGCCCCTGGCCTCCGTAGAGATCGCGTCGGCGATCTCTTCGATCAGATCCTCGTCAAAGGTGGCCGCCAGCCCGATGGACTGGGGAAATACCGTCGCCACGCCGGCTCGGGCCACGCCGTGAAGCGCCTCGTTCCACCAGTTGTACGCCTTAACGCCCAGCCGTTCGATCGCCGGGGCCTTAAACACGGTCTGGAAAATTTTCTCCTCCAGCGTCATCTGACTGACGATCTCTCTGGCGCGCTTACGGTATTCCTCCAGCCGCCCTCGGTTTTCGGTTAAATCCATTTCCATTTCCTCCGTTGTCTCATTCTGTCCTGCCGCTGCATATCCGTGTTGCCTGTTCACACAGATACTAATGATTTGCTCACTGGTTATCCGTGATAACCGCCCCGTCGCCGTCATACAGCCGCACCGGACCGTCCAGTTCCAGTTTTACCACAGTTGTCATTTCCGCGCAATCCTTTTCATTCATATAGATCCACAAAATACCGGGGATCCCGTTCCAGGGCGCGCCGCCGTGAACGTCCGTCCGCAGCTCCTTCCCGGAATGAAGGATACTCGCCCTCCTCACCCGGTTCTTAAGTCCCTTGACGCAGATCGCTTCCACCGGACGGTTATGAACGAACAGATACAGCGTCTGCTCATCCTCCGCCAGAACGCTCCCGTCGCCGTAATAATTGGCCGGGATCCCCGCTGTCGATTCATAGACCGCTTCTTCATTGGCGCGGATCCACTCTCCAAGGCCCAGAAGCACCGCCTCCTGCCTGGGATCCACGGTTCCGTCCTCCATCGGCCCGATGTCGAGAAGCAGATTTCCGCCCATGCTCAGGCAGTCACAGAACATATGAATGATCTGCCGCAGGGACTTGTAATGGTTGTCCCTGTGCTGATAGCCCCAGGAGGAATTGATCGTCGTGCAGAACTCCCATACCCCCTTCGGGCGGTTCACCGGGATTCCCTGCTCCGGCGTCAGATAATCGCCGTAGCCCGCGAACCGGCTGTTGATGATCAGGTCTTCATTGAAGCTCTTCAGATAATCCTTAAACTCCGGCAGGCCCCACTGTTCGGCGTTCCGCTCCCAGTCACCATCGAACCACAGAAGATCCACTTTGCCGTAATTTGTCAGGATCTCCTTAAGCTGGTTCCGGTCAAACTGCAGGAACCTCTGCCACGCCTCCTTATCCTGCGTTCCGTCCTTCGGCGAGCTGTAGCCGTTGACCGTGCTCAGATCCTCCGGCACCCGCCAGTCCGGATAGACCGAAGCGTAATCCGGGTGGGACCAGTCCAGCAGGGAATAGTAAACTCCCACCTTAAGCCCGGCCCTGCGGACGGCGTCGATATATTCGCCCAGAATATCCCGGCCCGCCGGAGACTTCTTCACAACGCTTAAGTCACTGTATTTTGTATCAAACAGCGCCACACCGTCATGATGCTTGCTCGTCAGAACGCTGTAGCGCGCACCGCTCTT
>CANPYE010000144.1 GCA_947588005.1 uncultured Lachnospiraceae bacterium
CCGCATTTGATGCCGGCGGCCATCACGTTCAGAACGCTCTTGGCAATGATGCGCTTATCGCCGCTCTCCAGGATAATTTCTGATTTGAATCTCATAGCCGTCTGGGACAGCACTCCGGCCGGACGAAGATGAAGTCCGGAAGGATTTACTACGGTTAATGTCCTGCTGATCATAGCTTCTGTCTCCTTTAATTGATATTCATATCATCGGTCAGCCGCGTACCGAGAATACGCAGCCGCAATAATTCTGCCTGTAAAGCCCGTACTGCTCTGAAAGCCGGATCGACCGCTTATAGCCGTCCTTCTTTTTGAAATCGGAATTAAGAAAGGAAACGCCGTATTCACGGCCCTTCGCTTCTCCGATCTCATTCAGAACGTCCGCGTTCTTTAACGGGCTGATCGTAAGCGACGTGGTAAAATAATCGTATCCGCCCGCCTGTGCCTGCCGGGCCGTTTCCGAAAGCCGCAGCTCAAAGCACCGGCGGCAGCGGGCGCCGCCTTCGGGCTCGTTCTCCAGTCCCTTTACCGCTTCGAAAAAGCATTCCGGATCATAGGTTCCTTCCTGGAACCGGACGGGATTGCGAAAAGGCATCTCACCGATCAGCCGCCGCTCCTCCGCAACGCGCTTTTCATACTCACGCGGCGGATAGATATTCGGATTATAGAAGAAAACCGTTATCTCGAAATACGCGGACAGATACTCCAGCACATAGCTGCTGCATGGGGCGCAGCAGGCGTGAAGGAGAAGTCTGGGCGGCGCGCCGCCCGATGCCGGGCCGCCGCTGATCGTATCCAGAATACGGTCGAGTTCCTTCTGGTAGTTGCGTTTGTTCATGCAAAACCTCCCGCTGCCCCGGCTTCCGTGCAGGCACGGCGCCGGCTCCCTGCCGATATCTGCGCGCTGCTCGTTGCTCACAGAAAGTCGCGTATTCTCTTGCTTCTCACCGGATTACGGAGTTTTCTGAGCGCCTTCGCCTCGATCTGGCGGATACGCTCACGCGTAACGTTAAACTCCTTGCCAACTTCCTCGAGCGTTCTGGGATGACCGTCTTCCAGGCCGAAGCGCAGCACGATCACCTGCCGCTCCCTCTCCTTCAGATCGCCCAGAAGCGCGTCGATGTGCTCCCGCAGCATCACGGACTCCACATTGCCTTCCGGCGTCAGAACGTTGGTATCGGCCACGAAATCGCCCAGATTGGAGTCGTCCTCCTCGCCGATGGGCGTCTCCAGAGAAGCAGGCTCCCTGGCGATCTGCATGATCTCCATGACCTTATCTTCTGACATCTCAAGCGCTTCGGAAAGCTCGGAGACCGACGGCTCATACCCCAGCTCCAGCGTCAGCTTCCGCTGCATCTTGGACATCTTGTTGATCGTTTCTACCATGTGGACAGGCACGCGAATCGTCCTGGCCTGATCGGCCAGTGCCCTGGTTACCGACTGTCGGATCCACCAGGTCGCGTATGTACTTAGCTTGTATCCCTTTGTATAATCGAACTTCTCGACACCCTTAATCAGGCCCAGGTTTCCCTCCTGAACCAGATCGAGAAAGCTCATGCCTCTCCCTGTATACCGCTTGGCAATGCTGACTACAAGACGCAGGTTCGCCTCGATCAGACGATCCTTGGCCGCCTCGTCGCCCTCGGCCTTGCGCATGGCCAGCTCCATCTCCTCGTCGGCGGTCAGAAGGGGAACCGTACCGATCTCCTTCAGATACATCCGGACCGGGTCTTCCGTCCCGATTCCCTCCAGAAGATCGATGGCGTCCAGATCGATATCTTCCTCCTCGTCGTCCTTGAGGAAACGGTCGTCGTCATCGTCGTCCGCCAGAAGCATCTCCACCTCGGCGATCATGTTCTCATCCGCTTCCTGGAGAACATCGATCTCGTTGGCCTCCATATAAGCATAGATCTGCTCCATCTGTTCCGTGGTCAGATCGTCGCCCATGAAAGCGTTATTGATTTCAGTCATGCCGATGGAATTGTTCTTCGCTTTTCCCTGCTCTACCAGTTTGCCAAGCTTCTCCAGAAAAATAGTTTTGTCCACAAATTACATCCTTTCGCTTATGTCATCAACTTATCATTATATAATACTAAAATTCATTTTTCAACTTTTTTTTACATTCCCCGCCAGAATTTCGATTCTTTTTGTCAGATTCTCAATCTCCACCTCCCGCTCGGCGCCGCCAAATTCGCCGTCCAGCACCCAGTCCACGGGCTCGCTGCAGGTAATGCGCAGCTTCGACGCGAGGAACCGGTGGACATACTCATTGTATTCCTCCTTGGTAATCATTGATGACAAAATATTGGTCAATTCCATAGCCGTCGTGGGCGTCCGGATCAGAAGCACCTCGAACAGCCCGTCGTCCAGAGCCACGTTCCGCGCCACCAGCCCCTTAAAGCCGCCGACGCTGGTGGTATTGGTCACCATACCGAAAATGAAATCCTCCTCCATAGAAAACGCATCCGATTCCACCTTCATATGGTAGGACTTGATATTCGCCAGGCTTTTCATCCCCTCGATCATATACGCCTGGTGCCCCAGCAGGTTCTTCTTCTCCTGCGGCGTCATGTAGGACACCTCCGTAAATGCGCCGAACCCGGCCACATACACGAAATTCCGCCTGCCGCAGAACTGGCCGATATCGATGGGGACCGGCGTCCCTTCCACGACGTTGCGGGCCGCGTCCAGCGCCCTTTTGGGGATGCCGAGACTGGACGCGAAATCATTGGTGGAACCGGCCGGGATATAGCCAAGTATGGGCGGGTGTTTCAGTCTCATCATTCCGGAGATCGTCTCGCTTAACGTGCCGTCGCCGCCGCTGCAGACCAGAAGGTCCACTTCGTCTCCGCGCTTTGCTGCGGTCTCCATGGCGTCAAGTCTGGACTGGGTCACATGGACCTCCACCTGCCAGCCTCCCTTATTCAGCGTATCCACGATTCCCAGAAGATTATCCTTTGCCCTGGCCTTTCCTGCGGCCGGATTCACGATCAGCAGCAGTTTTCCCATAATATGGCTCCTCCACTTTTAAGATTTTCCATTTATCAGTTTTATATACCTGTCAAATGCGCTGGGAAGCGCGTATTTTTCAGAAATTTCTCCGCGCGGCACCGCAAGGAAGCAGGCCGGAATACGATCTGCCTCCAGCCGGTAGCCTGTCATGTGCCATTCCACATGGCTGAAAATATGTATGGCGTCCGGCACGGGGGTGACGGACCGTATCTCCGCTTCCGAATAAAACAATTCCTCCGCGGCCGCCAGCACCTCCTCAGGCGAATACTTTCCTTCCAGTCCCGGAAACTCGTACATCGACGCCAGAAGTCCTTTCTCCGGCCGCTTCTGAATCGCGATCCTATCCCCCGATTCGATCAGCAGGATCGTCCGTTCTTCGATCCGCCTCGGTTTCTTCGGCGCTTTATAAGGAATCTCGCCAATCAGCCCGTTCCTCTCTGCCAGGCACAGCGACCGCAGGGGACATTCCCCGCAGCGGGGCTCTCCGCCCGGTATGCAGACCAGCGCGCCGATCTCGATCAGTCCCTGGTTAAACGCAGAGCAGTCCTCCTTCGGCATGGCCGCAGCCAGATCCGCCTCAAACTGCCGCTTCACCGCCTGAGCGGAGATATCGTCCCTGCATGCCAGAAGCCTTGCCAGAACGCGCAGAACATTGCCGTCCACCGCCGGTTCCGGTTTTCCGTAAGCGATGGACGCGATCGCCCCCGCCGTGTAGCTTCCGATCCCCGGCAGCGAAAGCAGCTCCTCCCTCGTATCCGGCAGACGGCCGCCGTATTCATTTACAAGAATCTGCGCCGTCTTCTTAAGGTTCTTCGCGCGGCTGTAGTATCCCAGCCCCTCCCACAGCTTCAGAAGCCGGTCGTCCGCAGCCGCCGCGAGCGTTTCCACGTCCGGAAGCGCTTCCATAAAGCGTGCGAAATACGGCTTCACCGCCTCCACTCTGGTCTGCTGGAGCATGATCTCCGAAATCCAGACACGGTACGGCGACGGATCCTCTCTCCAGGGAAGGGTCCTTGCGTTCTCCCTGTACCATGCCAGAAGCGGCCCCCTGATCGCCGTCAGGCGTCCGATCCGGTCAAGCGGATGCGTCTCGGATTCCAGTACCTGCAGTTTCTGATACAGCGTTTCAGACATAACCGTAAATTCCTCTCACCGAAACCTCGCCGGATATGACCCTCTCGACCTTTCCGTCCTCTCCGCGGACCAGAAGGCAGCCGTTTTGGTCGATCCCCTCGCAGACGCCTCTGCGCTCTCTCTGCGGCTCCAAAATAACCACTTCCCGGCCCCGGTTCACGAGCCGCTTCGTATATTCATCCCGCAGCGCCTCAAGGCTTACCGTCTCCATATAGGTCGTATAATACGATTCCATCCTCTTTATAACGGCGGCCACAATGTCGCTGCGCCTGAAAAATGTTCCGCTTTCCAGATAAAGCGACGTAGCGGTCTTTCGGATCTCCTCCGGGAATTCCCTCATATTCACATTGATCCCGATCCCAACCACCACGTAATGGGTCTCCTGGGCCTCCGCGGAAAGCTCCGTCAGGATCCCGACGGCCTTTTTCCCGGAAATCACGATATCATTCGGCCATTTAATGCGTGTCGGCAGCCCGGTGACATCTTCAATACCGGCCGCCGCCGCTATCGCCGATACCAGCGTCAGAGTGGGCGTTATGGACGGACGGATCTGCGGACGCAGCACCAGGCTGAACCACAGGCCTTCTCCCGGCGGCGAGACCCAGCTTCTGCCGCGCCGGCCCTTCCCGTCCGTCTGGCTTTCCGCAATGACAAGCGTCCCCTCCGGCGCTCCCTTTTCGGCCAGGAGCTTCGCCCGAACATTCGTGGAATCGATCTCGCCAAAGCAGTATACCGGACTGCCGAGCCGGCAGCCGGCAAGACGTTCACGGCATTCCGTCTCCGTCAGAACATCCGCGCTTCCCAGAAGACGGTAGCCTCTGTTGCGCACCGCTTCGATCTGGTAGCCTTCCTCCCGGAGGCGCCGGATCGCCTTCCAGACCGCCGTTCTGGAGACGCCGAGGCTCTCGCTCAGCTGCTGCCCCGACACATAGCCATTATTTTCTTTCAGTTTTCTGATAATCTCCGATTTCACCCATTACCTCCAGATACTGATCGCGCTGACTACAGACACGGCGATCAGAAGTGCCGCCAGCAGAAGCTGGGCCGCGGCCCCGGCCTTTTTCGCGGCAGACCGGCCGCTTATCCGGAATTTATAGATCCCGTTAAAAATATTCAGCGCTGCCGCCAGCGCGAATATCACCGGCAGCAGGATCTGGTTCCCTTCCGGATTCAGAAATGTGATAACCGCCAGAAGCACGACTAAAGCCCCGATCACGATATGGACCGCGTCCATGATCAGAGACGCGTTGCGCCGTCCCTTCTTCCTTTCCTGTCCGTACATGGCCTATACTCCTAATGTAGCGGCCATGACCGCCTTGATCGTATGCATCCGGTTCTCCGCTTCGTCAAATACCTTTGAGCAGGGAGCTTCGAACACCTCGTCGGTAACCTCCATCTCGGAAATACCGAATCTCTCGCCCATCTCTTTCCCGATCTTCGTCTTCAGATCATGGAAGGAAGGAAGACAGTGAAGGAAAATCGCTTTCTCACCTGCGTTCTTCATGACTGCCGAAGTCACTCTGTAGGGAGTCAGGTCATGGATCCTCTCCTCCCAGACCTCATCCGGTTCGCCCATGGACACCCACACATCCGTGTAGACCACGTCGGCCCCCTTCGTACCGGCCATCACGTCGTCTGTCAGCGTGATCGCTGAACCGGACGCGGCCGCGTACTCCCTGCACTGCTCCACCAGCTCTTTGGCAGGAAAATATTTCTCAGGCGCGCAGGCCACGAAATCGAGCCCCATCTTGGAGCAGGCGATCATCAGAGAATTGCCCATATTGTAGCGGGCGTCGCCCATATAGACCAGGCGGATCCCTTTCAGATGCCCGAAATGCTCCCGGATCGTCAGAAGATCTGCCAGCATCTGGGTCGGATGGTATTCATTCGTCAGACCGTTCCAGACCGGGACGCCCGCGTAACGCGCCAGCTCCTCCACGATCTCCTGGCCATAGCCCCGGTACTCGATCCCTTCATAGATCTGTCCGAGGACCCGGGCCGTATCGGCGATGCTCTCCTTCTTGCCGATCTGCGAGCTGACCGGATCCAGATAGGTCGTTCCCATCCCCAGATCGTGGGCCGCCACCTCGAACGAGCAGCGGGTACGGGTACTGGTCTTTTCAAAGATCAGCGCCACGTTCTTTCCCCGGTGTATATCGACCGGTATGCCCTTTTTCTTCTTTTCCTTCAGCTCTGCCGCCAGATCCAGAAGATAAGTAATCTCTTCCGGTGTATAATCCTTAAGCGTCAGAAAATTTCTTCCCTTTAAATTCATCTGTTTCTCTCCTCCTGAACAATATCGGCTCCCCGAAAGGGGAGCCGGATACCCACATTTTGCGTCTCCGTCCCGCCAACCAGCTGAGTGACTGGCCGGGAACCAAAAGAAGCGTCTTTTATTCTTCCTTCGCTACCTCTGCCACCGATCTCACCAGGCCCGCAAGCCCCTGTATCTCGGAGGGAATGATGATCTTCGTCGCCTTCCCATCCGCCGCCTTGGCAAATGCCTCCAGGCTCTTAAGCTGAAGCACGGCGTCGTCCGCGCCTGCTTCCTTGATGAAACGGATACCGTCCGCCGTCGCCTGCTGGATCTTGATGATCGCCTCCGCCTGGCCTTCCGCCTCACGGATCCGCTTCTCCTTCTCCGCCTCGGCACGAAGGATCGCGGATTCCTTATCCGCTTCCGCGTCCAGGATCGCGGACTGCTTCTTGCCTTCCGCTACAAGGATCGTGGACCGCTTCTCGCCCTCCGCGCGGAGGATGGATTCACGGCGCTCGCGCTCCGCCTTCATCTGCTTCTCCATCGCGTCCTGGATCGCCGCCGGCGGAATGATATTCTTAAGCTCCACGCGGTTCACCTTGATGCCCCAGGGATCCGTAGC
>CANPYE010000145.1 GCA_947588005.1 uncultured Lachnospiraceae bacterium
CGCTCTGGCTTCTGCCGTAGACGATCTGCAGGAACAGCTCTCTCATGGCGGTATTAATCGCATCGCACACCAGGTCGGTATTCAGCGCTTCCAGAATGGTCAGGCCGGGAAGGATCTCAGCCGCCATAGCCGCGGAATGGGTCATACCGGAGCAGCCGATGGTCTCCACCAGCGCTTCCTGGATGATGCCGTCCTTAACGTTCAGGGTCAGCTTGCAGGCTCCCTGCTGCGGCGCGCACCAGCCGATGCCGTGGGTCAGACCGGAGATATCGGTGATCTCTTTGGACTTCACCCATTTCGCTTCCTCCGGGATCGGAGCGGCGCCGTGATGAACGCCCTGTGCGACGCTGCACATTTTCTCAACTTCATGTGAATAGGTCATGTTAAGACTCCTTTCAATAAGTAATAATTGTGAAGTATTTTGTTAAAAAAATCACATCATACTTGTCTATTATTTTCTCACAAAAAATGCGGTTCGTCTAGTCCTATTTGGTATTTTTTTCATCTCCGGCCATTTCTGCCGCCCGTCTTCATCCGTTCCCGCACCATTTTTTCAAAATCTTCTTCGGTGTAGCCCAGTTCGCGGATCCTCTGCAGCCGTCTCGCCCGGCGGCGCGCCGCCTCCGCAAGCGCTTTCTGTCTCCTGTACCAGATCCAGAATACGGCGCCAGACAGCGCGGCCAGAAGAAGCACCGCTCCCAGCACGACCGCCCAGCCGTTTCCGCTTTCCGCTTCCGGCACATCCGCCCCGCCCGTCGTCCTTCCGTCCGCTAAAACCACGTCTTCCGCTCCTTCCGTATCCAGAATCGATACCGACAGCGGCTCCGTGGAAAAATGGAGGTTTCGCGCACAGACATAAGCGCTTCCGACCTTCCGGTTATTATAGGTATAATCCAGTCTGGCGACCGCCGTCTTCGGATGCGCGTATCCCAGCTCCGACGTCACGGTTCTTGTTACATCCGCGAAGGAAGCTCCGTTCGGAACCGTGACGCAGGCTTCTTCCTCCAGATACAGCTCCGACGGCTTGTAGTGATCGCCGTCCCTGTCGATCCCGTCGGTTTCCGCCAGGAAGTTCTCCTGCTCCGCGATCCGGATATCCTGAAAGGAAGCGAAGCCAAACTCGATCAGCGTCTTCCCGTCCAGGTAATACTGCGGCTGGGTGCCCTTTAAAACGACGGAGATCACGCCCCGGCCGTTCCTTACCGCGTAGGTAACAAGCGTATTCCCCGCAATGGACGTATAACCGGTCTTTCCGGCCAGAGCGCCCTCCAGATAGTACTGGCTTGCAGGATTATTTCTCGCCGCCAGAACCTTATGTTCCATGGAAATCGTCAGTCCATCCGGATTCTTGATCGTGGCGGGCAGCTTCCAGCTCGCGTCGGAATCTACGGAAAGCACGGTCTCATTGGCGAAGGCCGCCCGGGCGATCAGCGCCATATCATAGGCCGTCACGTACTGCTGCTCGTCATTCAGCCCCGAAGGATTGACAAAATGACTCTCCGTACAGCCGATCTCAGCGATCTTCTCATTCATCATCTCTACAAATGCGCCGCGGCTGCCCGCCACATGCTCGGCCAGGGCGTTGGCCGCCTGGTTGCTGGACCTTAAGAGCAGCGCATGCAGGCAGTCGCGGACCGTCAGGACATCCCCTTCCTCGAGACCGAGGGAATTGCCGCTTCCGGACTCCACGTTATAAACCGCGTCGTGCGAAAATGTTACGTTCTCGTCAAGCGCCGCATTCTCCGCTACCACCAGCGCCGTCAAAAGCTTCGTTATGCTGGCCGGAGGGTAAGCCACATGGATATTCTGGCCGAACAGGACCGCGCCGGAATTTTCATCCATCGCGATACCGGCCTCCGCCATAATGCCCGCGTCCGCCGGCCATGCCGGCGCGGCATACGAAGGCCTCACGAAACGATTCAGCATCAAAAGGCATGCCAGAAGAAATATTCCTGTTCTGTTTTGCCTGTTCATATTCTTCATTCTGCCACTCTCTCCTCGGTTCCTATATACTGAAACGGCCTGCCCACTCCCGCCGGAAGGACAGGCCGTCTTACATCCGTATGCCGCGGAAGAAACCGCTGACGCCGGATCTTCCGCATTGATTTATTGAATGATTCTTCTCACCGCCATAATACTTCGGTAAGTTGCGGAACCCACGACGATTCCCACCCTTGAATTGCTGGCGTGAACGATCTGGCCGTTGCCGATATACATAGCCACATGTCCGGGATAGCAGATCAGATCGCCCGGCTGGGCGTCGCTGTAATCCACCCCGTATCCCGCCGACCGCTGATCCGCCGATGTTCTCGGCAGACTGTAGCCGAAATGCTTATAAACGCTCTGGGTGAAACCCGAACAGTCTGCTCCGTTCGTCAGACTGGTTCCGCCGTAGACGTAGGGATTCCCCACGAACTGCAGCGCGTAATCCGCGATCGCACGCCCCGCGGCGGTGCCGCCGGTGCTTTTGGTCGTCGTCCTGCTGGTACCGGACGCGGTCGGTCCCGCCAGCGGTCCGCCGGAAGAACTGCCGCCGGAGTTCTGAGCCGCGGCCCTGGATTCTTCCTCCCGCCTGCGCTGTTCCTCCTCCTGTCTGCGCCGTTCCTCTTCCTCCGCCTTGCGGATCTGCTCATTCTTCTGAGCAATGGTCTTCGTATATTGCTCCGCGGCGGCCTTCGCCTCCGCCAGCTGCGCGTCAAAATTGGCGATCTCCCTGCGTTTGGATGCAATGGTGGCTTCCAGGTTCTCCTGCTGCTCCTGGTACTCCAGCTTCATGCCCTCCATCTCGTTCATCTCATTATCCAGCTGTTCCTGGTACTCCTGAACCTGCTGCTTGGTCTCCTGATACTCCAGAAGCTTCTCCCTGTCGTACCGGTAGATATTCTCTATGTATTCGCTCTTATTCAGAAGCTCCGACATGCTGCGCACCTTCAGAAGAACGTCCAGGAATTCCGTATCGCCCTTCTCATACATATATTTTATGCGCTTCTTCATCGCCTCATACTGTTCCTGTTCCTTTGCCTTTGCGGCGTCATAATCGTCCTGGGCCTGCTGGATCTGGATCTCCTTCGCGTCCATATCCGCTTCCAGAAGCGTTATCTCCGCCAGAAGATCCGTCAGCTCTTCATTCAGCCCCGATACAACGCCCTGCGCCTGGTTCAGATTCTCCTGCGCCTCCCGCGCGTCCTCATTCGCTTCGTTCAGGCCCTTCTGGGCTTCATCACGCTCCTGCTCCATCTGCTGCCGATCGGCCGTAGCAAGAGCCGGCACAGGCTGCCCCGCGGCCATGACGGCTGCCAGAACCGCGCAGAATACCCGTCGGCCTTTCGAAGCAAATTTCCTGTTCTTCCCTGTACTGCACATGTATCTCATTCCCCTTCTCGGATGCTTCCTCTTACTATATCTCCCCGCCGTTTCCTCTGGCCCTGCAGCCGGCTGCGCACAGATATCACAGCTGGTCATCATAATGCGGTAGTATTCCCACAATTATCATCCACGCCACGGATTTCCGACTGCAGTCTGCAACATGCCGGTTTTCTTAGCACGCTGTGCCCCGCACGGGAACGAGAGGTGTCTCCCGCAGGCTTCCGCTCACGGCTTTTGTCCGCCATCCCTCACATACCGGCGGAACGTATAACACAGGTTAAAATAAGTCAGTTCGTCGGACTCCGTCTCCATGCGCCAGACCGGATCCCGATCCAGATCGCGCAGATACGCGTCCGCCTGGTACTCATAATCGATGTAAGTAATATAGGCCGTATCGCAATAGGGCAGAAACGCCTCGTAGGTCTCCCGGCCCCCGATCACAAACACGTCCTCCGGCGAAAATCCGGATACCGCTTCCAGCGCTTCCTCCACGCTTCCGCAGACAACGGCGCCCTTCATCCGAAAATTCGGATCCCGGGACAGGACCACATTGGTCCGCTTCGCCAACGGCTGCCCGCCCGGCAGGCTTTCCAGGGTCTTCCGGCCCATGATGACCGCCTTGCCCACCGTCTCCCTCCGAAATGTCTCCTTATCGGAAGGGATCGATACCAGCAGGCGGCCGTCCCGCCCGATCGCCCAATTCCTGTCAACTGCCGCAATCAGATTCATGAAAATGTACCCTCCGCTATAAGGCGTTCTCCGCCGCTGCCGCGGCGGCTTATGCCGCAGACTGCTTAGTCAGTCTCCGTCTTCCGCAATTATGATCTCCTTCGCGTACGGCAGCGTCTCGATCCACTCACAGAAGGTGTGCCACTCGTCCAGCTTATGGTTCCTCCTGGCATAATAGATATTCACCAGCGTCTCATAGTTCAGTGTACAGGTCCGCATCTGGTTATAGCTGGACGGAAGAAGCTGGATCAGGTCGTACCAGTCGGCCTTATTCTTCCCGTCCATATAGCGGAGACGGATCCGCTCCAGCTCGTCCACCATCCGCTCCAGAATGGCAAGTCCGGCCTCCGTCAGATGATCGTGCGAAAAATCGTCGATGGAAAACGGCTTGCTGTGGATCTTGTGCATGGTGCTGGTTGAATTGGCCACCGTCGCCACCTTATAGGTGTCGTACTCCTTCCACCAGTATAACGGCGCGGTGATATCGACCGACACAAAGATCTGACGGATGAACTTGCGGTGGTCGCTGCCGGCCCGGCGCAGGCGGCAGGCCAGATCCATATCGTTGGGTCCGAGGACGAAATTGCCGTCCGCATCGTAGCCGCTGTCCATGCGCGCCCAGCTGTTCATCGGGTTGCGGGCGCCCCGCATCGCATTCTCCAGGTTCATGACGCTCGTGCGTTCTAATCTGATCATTCCGGTACCGCCTTTGTGGTCTGATTGACATAATCTCCCTTTAGCATAGCATATCCGGGAAAAAAATGCAAATTTATAACTCTTACTGTTCTCTTACGATATAACCGCTCCGGCTGCCGGGCAGTTCTCTGTACGGCTGTTTCTATTATTTCTCCCTCTGCAATAGCTCCACATACGCCAGAATAAGCGGCGCGATGCCCTTGGCCTCGTTCTCCACCACCGGCTCGCGCATATAGTATTCGTAGGTTCCCTCGCGCATCGCCTTATTGCCGAGCCCCGCCACCAGGCAGATGCCGCCCAGCTGCAGCTCGCCGTCCTTCTCGGACAGATACTTCTCACAGGTTCCCTCAAACGCCCGCTCTCCGGCCGCGAAATACGCCTCCGGCAGGATGCCCAGCCGCACCGATTTCATGATCGCGTAGGCGAAGATCGCCGTACCGGACGTCTCCGGATAATTCTTCTGGATCTCCGGGAAATTGGGCACCTGGCACCACATGCCGTTCTCCTTATCCTGATACGGCAGCATTGCGTCGATCAGCTCCCGGTAGTTCTTCGTCAGGCCGTCGCGGTACCCGGAAAGCTCCGGCTTCGCGGAAATAATATCGATCGTATCGATCAGCGCCATCGCGTACCACCCCAGCGCCCGCAGCCACGCGTTGCCGGACAGGCCGGTCACCTTGTCGCACCAGAAGGATTCTTTGGACGAGTCATACGCATGATAATACAGCCCGTTCATCGGATTGCGCATCAGCTTGTAGACGTTCATGAACTGATTGTAAATATCTTCGATATTCCTGCAGTCATTGTACTCCACCTCATACATCGCGTAAAACGGCTGGCCCATATAGAGACCGTCCAGCCATACCTGGTTCGGGTAGATCTTCTTGTGCCAGAAATTGCCCTCCTTCGTCCTCGGCTGGGTCTTGATCTGGCTGTAAATGGTCTCGATAGCCCGGCGGTATTTTTCCTTGCCGGTCAGCTTGTAAAGTTCGAACAGCGTCTTGCCCGCGTTTACATTGTCCAGATTATGCTCCATTGGATCGTAGGATTTAATCTGGCCGTCCTCACTGACAAAATAATCGATGAACGCGTCCGCAAACTCCAGATATTTCTCATTTTTCCGGATCCCGTAAAGTTCCAGAAGCGCATGGATCATGCAGCCGTCGATATAGTTCCAGGACGGCTTCGCCCCCTGCCGGATCTTCTCGATGTTCCAGACCGGCGCCTGCGGCGTGGAACGGTCCAGAAGCTGATCCACATAGCTTGCCAAAATCTGATGATAGTTCCCCATTTCATACCCCTCCTGTTTTTTATTCGTTTTCATAATGACTTTCACAAAATGAATCTACTGCCCAATCCGGCGGTTTCCAGGCAAAGCTTCCGTTCCCGCACCTACGCAGACATACCCGGCTGAATCGCCTGCTGCTCGTCCAGGCCATCACCGGGCATCCGCATCTTCTCTATGAAGGTATCGGAATCCAGCCTTCACAGCCCTGATCACACCGCCGGCTCACCGCAGCGCCATCTGCAGGCTTTCCATCTCGTAGAACTCGCCCTTCATAGCCATTAACTGCTGATACGTCCCTTCCTCACGGATCCGTCCCTTATTCAGCACGACGATCCGGTCGGCGTTTCTCACAGTAGAAAGCCGGTGCGCCACGATAAATGTCGTCCGTCCCCGGATCAGCTTCTCCAGCGCGTCCTGGATCTCCTTCTCTGAGATCGTGTCGAGCGCCGAGGTGGCCTCATCCAGAATGATCACCTTCGGGTTGCGGATAACGGCTCTTGCAATGGAAATGCGCTGCCGCTGGCCGCCGCTTAAGTTCGCGCCGTGCTCCTCAAGCATCGTATCGAGTCCTTTCGGCAGCCGGGCGATCAGTGATTTCAAATTGGCCGCTTCCACCGCCCGCATGACCTCCTCGTCGCTGACGTTCTCCATGCCGTAGGTGATATTGTCGCGGATCGTCCCCGTGAACAGGATCGGCGACTGGGGCACCACAGAGATAAAGCGCCGCATGCTCCGAAGATTGATATCGTTAATATCCTTTCCGTCCACCAGGAGCCGTCCGTCAAGCGGCTTGATAAAGCCGATCAGCAGATTCAGTACCGTCGTCTTGCCCGCGCCGGATTCTCCCACCAGCGCAATGGTCTCCCCCGCCTTCACATC
>CANPYE010000146.1 GCA_947588005.1 uncultured Lachnospiraceae bacterium
GGTCAGCGGAAGGGCCAAAAGCGTCTTATAGAACTGCTCGTCCACCATGGAGCGCAGGTCGTCCTTATCGCTCTTTAGCTTCTTCCCGGACTTTAAGATCTGTTCCGCCAGCTTATTCTGCTTCACGTTCAGCCGCCACGTATAGACGAGGGCGATGATAAAGAAAATGGTCAGAACGCCGTAGAGCAGGATCTTGAACGAGTTATCGTTATAAACCGTGGTATAGGTATCGAGCACCGCGTTGTACTCCTGACTCGGCCCCTGCTTGCCAAGGCTCGGAAGCATGGACATCCAGTAGCCGCCCGCAGTTACCATATAGATAATGAATACGATCTCAAAAACGAGGAAGAGAAGCCCGCGAAGGATTTGTCCGCGGGCCAGATTACCAAAGCCCATGACTATGTAGGACACCTTCGTCTTCCAGTCCCCGTGGATAAATGTCGCGCCGATATCCTTAAATTCATCCGCGACCGCGGCAGCGCCCTTTTTGATCCATCCGCCGATGTTCGCGAAGAAATGTCCGATCGCCAGCGGGATCGCGCTGAAGAAGGATAACAGCTTATAGACGAACTTCTGCCACCTGGAAAGGCGCAGGTACTCCAGGTCACTGTATTGTTTCATCATATCACCCCTTTAATTATAATTGGCCGGAGCCTTTGCAGGCCCCGACCAATTGTCGCTATGTCAGGCTGTTCCAAGGCTATATGAAATTCGCCTCTGTCCCAATCTTGCTTTACGATTATGACGCCGGAACAAGAGTAACCTCGCCGGTAGCCGCGTCGAGCTGTACATAATAGGTACCCGCGGTCTCCACAACGAAATTATCGGCAGGATAAGCCACATCCCATGCCTTGCCCTGGCGGCATTTAAACTCGGTTCCCGCTTCCATCTCATACGCCTCGTTGGAGGTCCAGACATCACCCTCGGCGGTCATGGGCAGATCCAGTGTCCATCCGTCGCCGTTGATCGAGCCGATGACGGTAAACGCGTTCTTCACGTCGTCAGACATCGTGAATACGGCGTTGATGCTCTCCTCGTATTTCTCAAGGCAGGCCTTAAGAGCATCGTCGGAACCATCGGTAGCCTTTACATCCGTCGTAATGACCTTGGCGATATCCCACCAGGAGCCGTGGATGTTGGGCTGCGGAACCGCGTAGCTGCCCTGCTCGTTCAGAGCGGAAAGAGTCGGGTCAGCCTGGACGGCCGGATCCGCAAGCGCTTCCTTGTTGGAGGGGCCCCAGCCGAATGCCTCAAAGCGGGCCAGCTGGCAGTCCTTGCCGGTCAGGTACTGGGCAAGTCTCTGGATCGCAGCGCCTTTCACAGCGTCGGTCTGCGGCTTCACGCCAACCAGCTTGCAGCCGCTGTAGGAACCGATATGGTAATCGATGCCGTCTACATTGAAGGAAGGCAGATCCGCGACGCCGAAGTTGTCGCCCAGCTGCTCAAGGATCGTAGCGTAATTCCAGGTACCGGTCACGACGACAGCGGAGCCGCTGGCGAAGTCAGCATTGCTGGAGTTCACCCAGATGGGAGAAGAAACCAGCTTGTAGATGCCCTTGGCAGCGATAAGACCCTTGTCGGAGTTAAAGTCGTCGTCGATGGAAATGAACTCGCCCGCGTCATTGGTGACCCAGTCGGAGTGGCAGCCGGTGCCGAAGAATACGCCGGCGTTGTACCAGGCGTTCTCAAGCTCGAAGGAGAAGTTCTTACCGGCGGCCTCGCAGTCGGCGATGATGTCTTCCAGACTGTCGACATGATCCTCCGGGACGACGCTCTTGTCATAATACATGAAGTAACCGTTATCAGCGGTCAGGGGATACGCATAGAGATCAGAGCCGGACTGAGCGGCCAGAATGGACGCAGCGTTGTTGCTGTTCCTGGCGTACTCCGCGGCCTGGGTGCCCAGCTTGGAAACTGCGCCGGCCTGAATCAGACGGCTCAGCTGGTCCTGCGCAAAGAAGAACAGATCGCCGCCGGCCTGAACGTCGGTGATCATGTTGCTGGCGGCGTCGGCCTCGGACACGGGCTCGACCGTCGCGTTAATGGTGATTCCGTACTCGTTGGAGCTGTTGAAGTCATCAATCTGCGTCTTCGTCAGATCGACGGCTGCGTCGGGAGCCCAGACGACAACATCATACGTGCCGGCAAGTTCAGAGCCTGCGCCGGCGGCCTGGGTTTCCGCGGCCTGTGTCTCAGCGGCTGCGGTGGTTTCCTGCCCCCCCGTGTTCGCCGCAGTCTCGCCGGCCGCGGCCGTTGTCGTCGTACTGCTGTTGTTTCCGCCGCAGGCAGCAAGCGAAACGGTCATCGCAGCCGCCAACAGCAATGCAAGTGTTTTCTTCATTCTTATTTCCTCCTTTTTTAATGTCGGTATTTACCTACCATTGTTCATTATACCAGATTTTTTACCAAATTTCAAGACAAAATGTCAAAAAGTTTCCGTTATTTTCGTGGTTTTGTTTTGCACCCCGCCCATAACTTCAAAATATGTCGGACACTGAACCGGCGCGAAAATAATCTTTATAAACCGACATGAGAATAACCTGCAAAAAATCACTCCATGTCCATAAGTCTCCGCGCTATTTCAAGGGCTTTGCCGTCCTCAAGATGCGCGGAGCGGGCTCCCAGGAAGAGGTAGTAATCTTCCCCCTTATAACCGATATACTGCGCCGCGCCTCCGCAGCCTGCGGCCGCGTCGTAGATCCGGAAGCCGCCGCTGCTGTTCACACGGCCGCCCGCCATGCTGCTGTCCATGCCGCTGCTTTCTGCACTGCCGTCCGTACTGCTGCTGCCTGCGCCGCCGTCGGACATACTGCCGCTGTCCGTGTCTCCGGCCATGCCGGCGCTGTCCATGTTACCGGCTGCGGCCCCGCTGTCCGCACCGGCCAGAAGCTCCGAATACGTCTCGATCTGCGATTCCGGAAGAATAAAAATGTCTCCATCCTCCATCCGCTCTATATTCATCATCACATAGTCGAACGGATGCACCTTGATCATGCGGATTCCTTCGGGCCGGTTCTCCTCGAGCGCCACAGCCAGATCCTTGTCACGGATCTCGGAAACATAGCAGTAAACAGTCACCTTCTCCTCCGCCGGAGCGTCGGTAACGATCGTAAAGATCCACCCCCAGAACACGGCCGAGAACATCAGCCACAATATGAAAGAATGAAGCTGTGAGAAAACATTTTTTATGAATCGCATACCATCACCTCGTAAGCCGCTACATAACCGTGAGCTGTATAGACCGCCGCGGCTCCGTCCGCCGCGGCCTTCGCAAGCGCATCCCCCTTCTGTTCCGTAATGAGCACCCGTTTCGTTCTGTCGCCGTCCGCAACATCGACACGCAGCGCGGTAATGCTCTTATGGATCGCAAGGCGCTCCCGCGTCACGGTGATCGTTCCTTCCACCCTCTCCCGCATCTCCTGCCTAAGCATCTTCGCGTGGGCAAGCTCGCGTTTGTCCCTGCTCACTACGAAGATCCCGCAGTATATGACAAACCAGCCCGCAGCTGTGCTTGTCACCACCGCGCCCAGTTCCATCCGGCCGGCGTTCGCCGTATTTGTCAGCGCTGCCATGATCACACATGCCGCAAGCGCCGCCGCCGCTACGATGCAAAGAACCTTTGTCCAGACTGAAACCTTCCGCTCAAGCCGGCTCATATCCGAATCGGAGTAAAGCTCCACGATCTGTGTCTTCATCTTTCTCCCTACCTTTCTACCGGAATGATGCCGGACGCAAACAGTATTTCAACCCGGCATCAGCAGTCCTATTATAGCATGTCCTCCAGACATTCCCCCCTCCGGGGGATGCGCACGGTTCAGTTCGGTATTTTGTCCTCACTTCGTTCGGACACCGAACCGGCGCGGGTATAATCTCTGACGAGATTATACCACACCGCCGCGCAAGCCACAAGTCCGCTCCCGAATTCCGCCTGTTATCTGTTTTCGATTCGTTTTTCGTAAGCCTGCATAACGGCAAATCCATCACAAATCCATTTACATAAAAGCATTTTCATGATATAGTACATAGACGAAACCGTTTCACTAAAAGGAGGCTTTACAAATGAGCAAGAACGTCACCCATGAGCTGATTGCGTCTTACAGCGGGGACTTTCACGCCGACCGGTCCAACCAGGCTGCCCGCGACGCCGTCATGACCAACGGCCTGAACAAAAGCTGCCTGAATCATGAGGCTATCAGGCAGAATCCCCACACCTATTCCATTTCCTTAAATCAGGGCTCCATCACCAATCAGAAGCGCAGCGGCCGCTGCTGGCTGTTCGCCGCCATGAACGTGATGCGCGCCCGCATCATTAAGAAATGCAACCTGAAGGATTTCGAACTTTCACAGAATTACATGCTGTTCTGGGATAAACTGGAGAAATCCAACTATTTTCTGGAGAATATCCTCGATACGCTTGACGAGCCGGTTGGGAGCCGCCTTCTCAATTTCCTGCTGGCCTCCCCGATCGGCGACGGCGGCCAGTGGGACATGATGGCCAACCTGGTCTCCAAATACGGCGTGGTTCCCAAGTACGCCATGCCGGAATCCGCGGTCTCCTCTTCCACGCATGAAATGTGCAATGTGATGACCGAGCTTCTGCGCGGAGACGCTGCGATCCTGCGCCGGATGGCGTCGGAAGGCGCCGGCCGCGACGCGCTGGAAGCGGAAAAGGAAAGAATGCTTGGCGAGATCTACCGGATCCTGGTCATCTGCCTGGGCGAGCCGCCCAAAACCGTGGACTTTGAGGTCCGCGACAAGGACGACAATTTCATCCGTGACTGCGGCCTGACGCCGAAGGAATTTTTCGCAAAGTACGTGGATATGGATCTGCACGACTACATAAGCCTGATCAACGCTCCCACCTCCGACAAGCCCTTCTATCACCGCTATACGGTCAAGATGCTGGGCAATGTAAAGGAAGGCGCGCCGGTCTGCTATATCAACCTTCCCATCGGCGAGCTGAAGAAAGCTGCCATCGCGCAGCTGCAGGACGGCGAACCAGTCTGGTTCGGCTGCGACTGCGGCCCGGATTCCGAGCGCGACAACGGTCTCTATGTGAAGGGAACCTACGATTACGAGAATACGCTGCAGATCCGCCTGGGCATGACCAAGGCCGAGCGGCTCGACTACTGCCAGAGCCAGATGACCCACGCCATGGTCTTCCAGGGAGTGAATCTGGACGCCGAAGGAAATCCGAACCGCTGGCGCGTGGAGAACAGCTGGGGCGACGAGCCGGGCCGGAAGGGCTACTACGTCATGAGCGACGGCTGGTTCGACGAATACATGTACCAGGTGGTCGTCAATAAGAAATACCTGACCCCCGATCAGCTGGCCGTCATCGATTCGGGGGTCATCGAGCTGAATCCGTGGGATCCGATGGGGTCGCTGGCATAGGCGAAAGGCCGCTTTATCGGGGAATCATCGTTTATGGAATTTCCACCCTGCTTCAGTTAAAGATTCAGGGTGGTTTTTCTATGCTTCCGGCACGATATTAAATTTAAAAACAGGGAATCGATACCCTTCCGTTGGTTCCGAAGGGTAATACAATCCCCTGTTAGGAGTGGTGTTCCTCTTAGATGGAATTCAGTTCCTTATTCTACGCGTTTCTTTCAGCTAATGGACTTCATAGTCGGGAATATATTCCTGCTTTCTTTGTCTTTATTCATCATAATTCGTCATGTTTCCAATGTCAAATGAAATCCCATAAAAATCCGTTTTTTCGTTTTATCTTATTTTGTCTTTATATTTTGATTTGAGTTAGAAAATGAGTTACGTGTGTTATAACGTCTGAAAAGGCCGCCCCTTATCGAGGCAGCCCATTCATCGGCCTATGAAATCTTTAACAGACTCTCCGCTTTTTTTATTTCCTGTTTCTTGAAATCATCCTTCGCATCTACATATATATCCATCGTAGTCGATATGTCACTATGCCCCAGGACTTCCTGCACTGCTTTTATATTGGCGCCGCTCTCCACCATCCGGGTGGCAAATGTATGCCGGAGCGTGTGACAAGAAAACGGCGGAAGCAATACCGGGTTCTTCTGCTTTTTGTCCAGCTGCTCCATATTGCAATCCCGAATAATACGCCGCAGGGCCTTGTTTAACGTTCCCTGATGCTGCGTATTACCGAATCGGTTCACAAATATGAAATCCGTATATCCGTCGATTGTCACAGTACAGTGCTGGCCGCTTTCCATCTGGCGCTTACGTTCTTCCAAAATCGCCCGCCGCGTAATGTCCAATATGGGAATCGTTCTGCAACCGGCCCGCGTTTTAGGAGTATTCACACCGAAATAGCATCCTTTTTCCGCATGATTATAATACACCAGTGTGTGATTCACGCTGATCGTCTCAGCTTTCAAATCCACATCACACCATCGCAAGCCGGTTACTTCGCCTACCCTCATTCCTGTCCCCAGCATAACTGCAAATACCGGGTACCAATGCTTATAAATCACATTATTCTTCAGATAATTGAGAAATAACTCCTGCTGCTCCACCGTCAGCGCCTGACGCTTCTCCGTATCGTAATTATGGGATTGTTTCAGCTCTCGCAGGACATTGTCAGACGGATTTGAGCGCAAATAACCATCCTCCACCGCTAATTCCAGAACCGGATGCAATACCGTGTGAATACTGTCCAATGTATTGATTTTTAAACCGCGTTCGTCCACCAGCGTATTATAAAACTTCCGCACATCAGTTTTCTTCAATGCACACACCTTCTTTCTGCCAAAATCAGGCTTCACAAACTGCTGATACATATAAATATAATTCTGCTTTGTGTTATCCTTCAGATTCCGTTTGAGAGAAATCCATATTTCATAGCGCGGACCTCCGGCCGCAACCAAAATAAAATAGAGCCAAAACTCTGTTGACTGTGCTATAATGCACAT
>CANPYE010000147.1 GCA_947588005.1 uncultured Lachnospiraceae bacterium
GGACATCCAGCCCTGCGGATACAGGGCAAAGGCATCCGTGCAAAAAGTTGGTGCGCCAATACGGCAGCGTGTGCTTCTCCAGCACGCAAACCGTTGGATAGCGTTAAGGCAGCGGCCTCCGGGAGCGGCCGCGGTACGTTATCCGTGACAAGCGCATACGGGAAAAGTCAGGCCGTACAGGCCCCATCCCGTCCGGCTATGCCGGCCAACTGTGCGAGGGGACGCGGGCGGCGGAGATTGCCCGCACTACAAGGGCGTAACTGCCCTCCGAAAGGAGTATGTAACTATGGTGATAGCGTTAGATAAACGCAAACGCCCGCTTGGGTTCATGACCGAGCGGCGCGCAAGGAAGCTGATGGAACGCGGGCGCGCGGTCCTGTACCGGGCCTATCCGTCGGCGGTGATCGTCAAGGATGTTGACGCAAGGGAGATCAAGGACCTTCCGTCCTACCGAATCAAGATCGACCCGGGAGCGGCGCATACGGGGATCGCGGTGGTCCGCGATGAGACGGGCGAGGTCATGCTGTACATGCAGATCCACCACCGCGGACAGACAGTAAAAGCCGATATCAAGACCAGGCGCGAGACCAGGCATAACCGCAGGAGCAGGGAGACCCGGTACCGCCGGCGCAAGTTCCGGCAGCCTGGGTATTATGCCAGCCCGCGCCCGGAAGGATGGCTCCCGCCAAGCGTGGGGAGCGTTGCGGGCAACATTGAAAGCTGGGTAAAGAAACTAAGGAAACTCATAAACATCACGGAATGTTCCTATGAGGCGGTAAGGTTTGACACGCAGCTCTTGGACAACCCGGACGTCTCCGGCGTGGAGTACCAGCACGGGACACTCTACGGCTATGAGATCAGGGAATACCTCATGGAAAAGTACGGCCATACCTGCCAGTACTGCGGCGGGGCATCCGGTGACAAGGTCCTGGAGTGGGAACATATGCGGCCGAAGAGCCGCGGCGGCAGCGACAGCGTGAAAAACGCCTGCCTCGCCTGCCATACCTGTAATAAGGACAAGGACGACCGGACGCTCAGTGAGTACCTGAGGCTCCTGAAACGCCGGACGCCAACCTCGAAGTCGGGGATGGAACTTAATAAGGCAAGGATCGGGCACGTAACCAAGGTCCTGAAAGGGCACCCGGCAGGCGCGGGGATGAGGTACTGTGCCTGGGCAAACTCCATGCGCCGGTTCACGGAGAAACAACTCTTCGCGATGTTCGGGGACGTGGAATGCGCTTCCGGCGGGAGGACAAAGTATAACCGGACGCAGCTTGGGCTGCCGAAGGACCACCATTACGACGCGCTCTGTGTCGGGCAGGTGCCGGAAGGCGGTTATGCGGACCGCACCGGAGGATATGTCCTTCATGCGCACGCCATGGGCCGCGGCACGCGATTCCGCGGAAAGATCAACGCGTGCGGCATTATCATAAAGAAGCTCGGCCCGAGGCCGAAGCGGGTGTTCGGATTCGCGAATGTCGACATCGTCCGCGCGGAGATACCGTCAGGAAAATATGCCGGTACCCATACCGGGCGTGTGATGACACGGGCAAGCGGCTGGTTCGATATCCGCCGCGGGGACGGGAGCCTGGTCACAGCCAAACATACTATGTGCAGAACGATGCAGAAGGACAACGGCTACCGTCTGGCATACGCAAAGTAACAAAAACAGCGGGCAATTCCTCCCGGCTACAGAGTGACCGGGGATCCTTGCCCGATTGTCCTGAAGAAGGGAAAACAGTATGATGTGAGGGACGCCCACAAGAGGATCAGGAATGCCACATACGTCGGAAGTGAAGCAATCGGAGGGTTAACCCTGCATTGCTTCCAATCGGGAGATTCGATATATAAGTTTTCTGAGACGTCGCTCAGGGAGTTCAGTGTCATCGTTGAAAGCGGAAACGAGTAAGGATGGCAAGGCGTTGTCCGATAGACGGTGGCATGCGGGTATACCTGGACTGTCAGGAATGCGACGATAAAAACAGATGCAGTGGCCGAGCAGGTTTGATGGCAATGCCGCAAAACGTGGAAAGCACGCAGGAGATGGCCAGTGACAAAGGAGAGAATCAATCCATGAGTATTGCGCTGAGGGATTATCAGAAGGAATGTGTAGCCTGTATCAATGATAAAGGCCAAGAGGGACGGCATCTGATTTCAATGGCGACCGGGCTTGGGAAAACAGCTATCTTTACCAGTATCCAACGCAGAGGCAGAACCTTAATCCTTTCCCACCGGGATGAACTGGTCCGCCAGCCGGAGAAATATTATGAGGGCTATTCATTCGGCGTTGAAAAGGCCGAGGAACACGCAAACGGAGAGGAAATCGTATCTGCAAGCGTACAAACTCTTTCAAAGGACTCCAGGCTTGCACGGTACACGCCGTATGACTTCTATACGATTATTGTGGATGAGGCACACCATGCTGCTGCTCCAAGCTACAGAAAAATCCTGGACTATTTTTCCGGCGCGAAACAGGTAATCGGCGTCACGGCCACACCGAAACGAAATGACGGTGTACGGCTGACAGACGTCTTTGATGACATCCTGTTTTCAAGGGATCTCCGGTGGGGAATCATGCATGGATGGCTCAGCGGCATCCGCTGCGAGCGTGTCATGGCCTCTTACAAATTGTCTGGTGTTAAGGTAACAGCGGGAGATTTCAATATCGGCGAGCTGGATGATGCTTTGGATAGCAATACCTACGCGATTACCGCAAAAACTTATGTGGACGCCTGTCATAACCAGGGACGTCACACGCTGATCTACTGTCCTTCCATAAGAGCGTGCATATCTCTTCAGGGAATTATTCGTAATCTTATCCCAAAGAATGAAAAGGAAAGCGTTAAGATACTGACCGGGAATACGGAGCAGGACACACGAAGGGAGATCCTGGCTGGATTCCAGGATGGGAGAGTACGCTGCATTATCAACTGCATGGTCCTGACGGAGGGAACCGACCTTCCGGTTTGTGATACGGTCATTAATATGCGCCCGACCTGCAATCCATCCCTGTACCAACAGATGGTCGGCAGGGGAACAAGACTGAATGAGGGGAAAGAATACTGCCTCGTGATTGATATCATCCCTGACGATGCAAGAAAAATCCGAAACCTTTGCACTGCCCCAACCTTGTTCGGCATCGATCCGGTGCTCCTCCCTGAGAAGATCACCGAACGATTTAATAAGCATCATAACTTATTGGATCTCTGTGACGAAATCGCAGGTACGATTGGCTCCGCAACATTGACCGCAGAACGGATGGAAGTCAGTGTTGCATTGGCTGAAGCTTTTGTACAGGGACAGACGGAGATTATCATGGGATCGCAAAATGGTCCACAACCTGATTATAAGGTCGCTGCGCAGTGCCTCAGCGAACATGCAGCCCAGGAGCTCGCTGGTTATGGACTGGACTTTGGGGATTTATATGTAACATTGCGCCCGGAAGAAGAACGCAGGTTCATGATCAAGCCGAATTGGCACGAGGAAATTTACATGTCTGTACCGGATGTGCTCGGTAATGTGACCGTTGATTTCCATGTGTTTAAGCATGAGGCAAACGGCTCGGTATCCCAAACCAAGATGATGCATTATACCCAGGAAATGAGCTTTGATGAGGCTGTGACATTGATTCGTAAATACTGTACGCTTATGCCGAAATATCTATGGTATTCATGGAACCGCCACATGAGAGAAGCTTGGAATCGTATCCCGGCTACCGACAATCAGAAAATGAAGACATACTCCAGTTATACGGATTTCGGGGATAACTGGCAGGGCATCGACCAGCTGAGCAAACTGGAAGCCAGCTGCCTGATTGAAACTAAAATGGAAATCGATCAAAAGCTTGCGTATGCGGAAGAATTCAAGATAGCAGCACGGCAGAGGCAGGCTACAAAAGACAAAAAGACCGCGAGGTTCCGCGAAATCGAAGTTGCCAAGCAGGAAAGTCTCCAGAAAGGCAGAGAGGCTTTCCCGGTATTCCGGGAGGTGTTGGAAACAAAATATAAGGCACTGACTGACCGTCAGGCGAAAGCGCAGAGGGAATCTGTACGCCTTCAGCAGGCAGTCGCAAATGGACAGCAGGGGAATCTGACGATCACAGACTTGATAGCAAAAAACTATTCAGGAAAGGTCACTGAAAAACAGGATGGATATATCCAGTCTCTGTTTACAAGGTCAGCTGGCCGTGGATATCCATTCACCAAAGAGATACAGGTTCAGGCACTTTCACGAACAGAAGCATCACTCATGATCGACATTCTTCTGAAACTCTCAAAGGCTCCGGCACCTGAGGACGGGTTTCAGTGTGTAATAGATACAGACAGCCTATTCAATGAATTAAAACGTATTTCGGCATATGCCGATGGAAGCCGGCAGTCGATACAGGTGAAAGTCAGTCGCGTGAAAATACACTAAAGTCAAAAGGAGCGAGACATAAATGAAGATAATCAGAGCAGTAATACTTACAGTAACAATCCTGGTCTTATATAGCAGGGCAGTGTTTGCAGATGGGCCACTTGCAGCCGAAGCAGAAGTTCAGGGCGACGTACAATGCTGCATAACCTCAGAAATGGAATATGTGCCAACAGAGGAAGGAGCACCCCAAGCAGAAGAAACAGCGACAACAGAAGAACCAGAGACACAGAAACTGTATAAGGCTTACGAATGCACTGACGATGAGATACGCTGGATTGCTGCAGTAGCCATAAACGAAAACGGCAGCTCCGAAAAAGCAATCCGCTATGAAGTAAGCCTGATCTGTAACCTGGCTGACATGGGAAGGAACGGAAGGACCCCGTGTGAGGTTGCAAATTCAAACTGGTTTGCAAAAGCCACTAAAAAACGGGCGCGAAAGACCGTTGTATCGGATGAGATCTATAATATCACCGCTGACGTCTTGAGCGGACACAGGGCCACTGACTGCAACGAGCACGACTGCCTAAGCGATATCGTCAGCATTACCACGAACGGCGTCACATTCTTTTCAAAAGCTGAAATCAAAAATATTGACAATTATGTGAGCGGGGTCACAGTCATCACGAACCGGTACGGTGCCTCATATCTGTTCGAATGTTTCCCAGCAGCGGATACGGATCCTTTTGGCATACTTTTGAGTTAGATTCCTGGATAGGTCTCATATATATGTGCTTTTTATGAAATGCTGTCCTGTACAGACGGGACGGCATTTAAATTTTCAGTTTTGATTTCTGCGCAAAGCCAGCTGACGCCGATTCCCATACTATACATGAACCTAACAAATATAAGATATATTTGAGAAAGGGGCATAAAATGGATGCAAAATATCTCGAAATGACGCTGGAAGAAAAGTATCAGCTGCTCGATAGGATGAAGTCCGATTGTGAATACTACCTCAACGGCGGACGGAAGCAGGTCAAGTACTTGTGGAGCAAAAGCGTAGACGCTCAGATCAGTAACATGAAGGAGTTGCTTTCCAGCATCCCACAGGAAAAACGTCCAGAATGGCTGACGTACGCTGATATCAAAAGGTATAGTGATGCAATGGATCACCGGCGCGTAATCACTGCAGAAACTCTCGCGGCACCCGGGGCAAGACTCATCAATCTTCTTGAACACACAAGAAGTGAGTACAGGCATGACGACGAAATCTTATTTTCGATCAGGAGACGCGTTTACAAAGAGGAAGACGGTAAGAAGTTTTTTTCATACAACAGTGGTGGATACGGTTACACCAAAGTGTCTCCCGGTATGGAAGAAATCTTCAATACGCTGCTCCAAGAGCGCCCTGGGAACCGCCGCATCGAGTTTGTTGAATGGGACGATTCCTGGAACGTCGTGTTTTATGATGGAAATTATCTTTCATCTGTGACGTGCCGTCTGGAAAAGAGTGAGTTCACGGAATGGTACCGGACCCTTGAAACGGCCGCTTGACCAACACAACAAAGAAATAAGGATGGTTGATGTTTTTATCACATATAGAGGTGGTGCTGATATAAAATGCTTCCCTGCAACAGGGACAAATCCTTTCGGTGGCCTCTAAGTTAATTGACTGAACATCCTATTCATTGCAAAGCTGTCCCGTAGTAAACGGGGCAGTTTTTTTATTCCTTTATAGGAAATTCCGAGATTTGGGAAGGATAAAAGAACAGGTGTTAATCGAACACATGTTAGATAAACACCTGTTCCTGACATGAGGAAAAGACGATGTAGTGTTAGAAGATATAAAAACCTTCTGCCCCGGCTTCATCGTCAAACAGATCGTCCTCATTTAAGAAATAATCCATATCAAGAAGGTCATCCTCGCTCATACGGCGAATGTCCTCGGATGTCATCCCTTCCGGTGGATGATCCATATATTTTTTGCGTAGTTTCTCTGTATCAGGTTTCATCTGATCCGCCTCCTTTGAAAGAAGTATACCACGTAAGAAGGCGGGAGGGAAGTCATGCGGACGACCTTTTTCCACGGGAACGGGACATGATTTCCTCGTACATTTCTTCCAGAGAAACACGCTTATGGTTAAAATAGAGTTCTAAAAACAGCATGGTGGTACCGCATTCGCATTTTAAAGGGTCATAGCCGAATGCGGAGAGGATGGCAGTGCGCCATTGGTGAAAGCTCCTGTAAATGCGGCGCTTTTCGCGGGAGACTGCCCTGCGGAGTCTGCTGTCGGACTCCCGATGGCGTGCGTAGATGCCGCCATAACGGATCATTTTGAAATGTTTTTCAGGGATGTGTCGGATGAGGCGGCCGATGAATTCCATGGCAGGGATCGTTTCTTCCACGTATTTACCATCTTCGTGGCGGTTGTAATGGAAGGTAACAAAGTCCCCATCGTAGCGGTCGATGCGGGAAGTGGCGATGACAGGGCGTCCAAGATAGCG
>CANPYE010000148.1 GCA_947588005.1 uncultured Lachnospiraceae bacterium
GACCTGGCTGGCGCCGGTGCAGGTGAAGGTGCTTCCGATCTCCGACAAGTACGAGGAGTACGCCGCCCAGGTGGCGAAGCAGTTTGACGACGCCGGCATCCGCGTTGAGACGGATTATCGTTCAGAGAAGATCGGCTACAAGATCCGCGAGGCGCAGCTGCAGAAAGTGCCGTATATGATCGTGGTCGGCCAGAAGGAAGCGGAGAACGGCGTGATTGCCGTCCGCAGCCGTTTCGCCGGAGACGAAGGCCAGAAGGAGATCGGGGCCTTTATCGCCGAACTGAAGGAAGAGATCGCTTCGAGAGCGATGCGGGAGACGAAGACACAGGAGTAATCAAAACAGAATCATTTCTATACGGTATACTTTACCTGTAAGCATTTTCGGACATTTAGGATTGATCAGCCAAATTTAAATATAAGGAGGCATTTATGAAAGTAAAACCAAGTCCCTACATCCTGTCTGTCCGGCCGCTTCTTAAGGAGCTGCTGGCGGAACTTGAGAAGAGTTATCCCTATGCTTCGATCCTTGCGGCAGACAGCAGGGAGAAGTCATACAGCGTGAACCGCCGTCTGTCCTCGATCAGCGGAAGCGGTATGATGTCCGCCAGAGGATTTGTCGTAAAGGTATTTGACGGAAAGCACTGGTCGGAGCATTCCTTTAATTCGATCACAAAGGAAGAAATTCCGGATATTCTGGACCAGATCCATGAGACGGCCGCCATGTCTGCGGCGGCTCTGCCGGAGGGAATTGCGGAGAACGAATATACGGCTCCGCAAGAGGAGGAGACCGTATTCTCCGACAGCACGCAGTATCAGAATGATCCGGAGGAGCTTGGCGACGACGTGATCCTGGAGAAAATGAAGGCGGTTCGTGACCGCGGCCTGGCCGTAAGCGGGCAGATCCTTGACTGCGTCGTCCGGATCAACTGGAACCGCACCTCCAAATTATTCCTGTCGCCGAAGAAGGATCTGGAGCAGAATATTCTCTGGACCACCGGAATGGCCGGAACGATTGCCGCGAAAGGGCAGGAGATCAAGAGCAGCTTCCGGTCTGTCTCGGCGCTTGGAGGGATGGAGCTTCTGGATCAGCTCGGCGCGGATGTGGAAGAAGCGGCGAAGACGACGATCGAACTGCTGGACAGCCTTCCTATGGTAGCCGGGGAATACGACTGTGTCTGTTCGCCGGAGGTCACCGGCATGATCGTCCACGAAGCCTTCGGCCACGGCGTGGAGATGGATATGTTCGTGAAGAAACGTGCGCAGGCGGAACAATTTATCGGACAGTATGTGGCGTCTCCTCTTGTGACCATGCATGACGGCGCCGCCGCCTATGAGCAGACAGGAAGCTATTTCTTCGACGACGAGGGAACCATGGCGCATGATACAGTGGTGATCGACAAAGGCGTCCTTAAGACCGGTATCAGCGATTATCAGTCGGCCCGGATCCTGGGTACGGAACCGACCGGCAACGGCCGCCGGGAGAGCTACCGCCGCAAGGCCTACACCCGCATGACCAACACCTGGTTTGAGGGCGGCACGGACAGCGTGGAGGACATGATTGCGTCCATTGATTATGGCTTCCTGCTGGAACAGCCCAGAAGCGGCATGGAGGATCCGAAGAACTGGGGAATCCAGTGCATGGTCAGTATCGCCAGGGAGATCAGGGACGGTAAGCTTACCGGGAAAATATATTCGCCCATCGTGCTGACCGGCTATGTGCCGGATCTTCTGAAATCGATCCGTATGATGTCGCCGTCGCCGGAACTGTCCGGAAGCGGATTCTGCGGCAAGGGCTATAAGGAGTGGGTCAAGGTGTCTGACGGCGGCCCATATATGAAAGCGCGCATCCGGCTGGGATGACGGCTCATGGATGTATGAATCCGTTTGAGACGGCAATCTGAGGAGAACGCAGCCTGGATGACGATTCATGCTGTTGTGATCCCTGCGTGAATGACAACGTAACCGTGGAATATCAGAAGGAGAAATTATGATCAATAAAATTTTATCAGCTCTCAGGGAGCTGAATATCAGCACATACAGTATTACAGAGACCCGTTCCTGGTCCGCGGAAGCATTTTTCATCCGCAGGGCCATGGATTTGAAACGGCGCACAACGCTTAAGGATTACATGGTCAGCGTCTATGTGGAGTCGGAGGAAAACGGACAGAAATTTGTCGGCGATTCCGTCGTGCCGGTCTATCCGGGAATGGACGGCGCGGAGCTGAAGGAAACGCTTCGCTTAGCGTATCACGCCGCGTCTTTCGTCCGCAATCCCTATTATCCGCTCTTTGACAGCGGTAAGAAGGAAATGGTGCCGTCAAAGAGCGCATTTGCGGGAAAGACGCTGGAGAAAGCGATCCAGGTCATGGCGGAAGCGTTATTTTCCTGCGATACAGAAGGGGACGCTTTCGTTAATTCCGCGGAGTTCTTCGCGGTAAAGAAGATCATGCGTGTGGTAAATTCCGCAGGCACGGACGTGAGCTGGGAGACTTTCAATGTCAACGGCGAGTATGTGATCCAGTGCCTGGCGCCGGAGGACGTGGAGACGCATCATACCTTTAATTTTGGGGAGCCGGATGTCGATACGTTCCGCGCCGACGTGGAACATGCCATGAAGCAGACCCGGGACCGCGCCCGCGCGAAGGAAGCGGCGCCGGCCGGAAAATATACGGTGATCCTGTCCGGAGACCAGGTGAACACGATCATGAGCTACTATGCGGACCGGGCTGACGCCAGTATGATTTACCAGCATTATTCGGATTACGCGGTTGGAAAGAATGTGCAGGGAGAACAGATCGAGGGCGATCCGCTGACGATCCTTCTTAAGGCGTCAGAACCCTACGACCGGCAGGGAATCCCGCTGTGCGACCGGACGCTTATGGAGGACGGAGTCATAAAGACGATCCCTGGCAGCGCCCGTATGGCTTACTATCTGGGCATCGAACCGACCGGCGTCTACCGCTGGATTCAGGTACCGACCGGCTCGGTGCCGTTTGAGGAGATGAAGAAGCAGCCGTATCTGCATATCGTGCTGTTCTCCGATTTCCAGATGGACTCCATGACCGGACATTTCGGGGGGGAGATCCGGCTTGCGTATCTGTACGACGGAGAGAACGTGAAGCTTGTCACCGGCGGCTCCATGAACGGCAGCATCCTGGACGCGCAGCAGCATATGGTATTTTCGACAGACCGGTATCAGTCGGCGCTTTACGACGGCCCGTTCGCGGTGGCGATCAAAGACGTGACGGTAGCCGGGATCGGAGCGGAGGCGTAGAATATCAGGATTTCATAATGATCGGATATCCGGGCGGATACTGCCACATTTCTCCGGCTATGTTTGCCGCGGCCAGAGCGTGGAAGAGGAAGGTATAAACCATAAAGCATAAACCATAACGTAAAGAATGTGACGTGCAGCGATCAGAAAGCAGGACCGTAACCACAGTACAAATGGTATATTGTGCGGCATCCGGACAGAAGAAATGGATGGGAGGGCTGCATAAAGGTTATGACATGCGGCTGAAAAGCGGAATAAAATACAGGGAGTACGCATTTATGGAGAGCAAACAGCACTGGAAGATCATTCTGCAGGCGGCGAAGATCGGTTTCGGAAGCGCCCTTGCGATGTACCTGGCCCATCTGTTCGGACTGGAGTTTGCGTCGTCGGCCGGTTCCATCACGCTGCTGACGATCCTTACAACCAAATGGGAGACGGTGAAGCTGTCGCTGTTCCGTATCCTCACCTTTGTGGCTGCCGTATTCGTCGCCTGGGGGACGCTTACGCTGTTCCACAGCGACTGGTTTGCCTACGGGTGCTTTCTGATGATCATGACGCTTTTGTGCGACTATATCGGGTGGAGGTCGGCGCTGTCGGTCAACGCGGTGATCGGGATGCATTTCCTGGATATGCTGGATTTCAGCGCCCACGCCGTCGCCAATGAACTCTATCTTCTTCTGATCGGCATTACGATCGCCCTGGTCTTAAACCAGTTTACGAACAACCGCCACCGCAGGCAGGATATCATAAACTGGATGAAGGACACGGAGCGGCGTCTGCAGATCATCGTTATGCATCTGGCGGCCTATTTCTACGGAAAAGAACTGGAAGCGGACGTCTGGGGAGAGCTGCGGGAGCTGGAGAAGCTGCTCATCCATTACATAAACGAGGCGAATGAGTATCAGGGCAATACGTTCCAGTCCCATCCGGGGTATTATATCGATTATTTTGAGATGCGCCGCAACCAGTGCTCGGTCTTAAGCAATCTTCATACGGAGATTACCCGCATCCGCACGATGCCGCAGGAGTCGCGCCATATCGCGGAGTACATGGTGAAGATGGCGAATTACGTGGTGGAGAAAAATGTGCCCACAGGTCAGCTTGAGCAGCTGGATCAGCTGGTCGAATACATGCGGTCCGGAGAACCGATCTCGTCCGCGGACGAATTTGAGAACCGTGCGATGATCTTTCATATTTTGATCGATCTTAGGGAATTTTTAGAGTATAAAATCGATTTCGTGGAAAATCTGGACGAGGAGCAGAGACGTCGGTACTGGAACGCGTAAAGCAAGGAGATATGTTAAAATGATAACTCAGGAAATGATCGACCGAATCAACACCTTATACCATAAATCCCAGGCCGTCGGCCTGACGGAAGATGAGAAGAAGGAACAGGCGGATCTGCGCCGGAAGTATATCGAGGCCATCCGCGCCAATATGCGGGGGACGCTGAACCGTATTTCGATCCAGGAAGCGGACGGAACGATCACGGATCTCGGCAAGAAATACGGCGGCGTCCAGAGCGAATAACGATAGCCCTTGGCGGTATAGCAAATCAGCGGCGTATTGGCGGACGGATCCACGGATCGTATGCCAGGCAGATTATAATCAAATAAGGGAGAAAAGTCATATTATGGAGTTAACAGAAATCGGCCGTCGGGCCCGCGAGGTATCGCACGTCTTGAATAATCTTGGCCCGGATCAGAAGAATAAAGGCCTTTATGCAGCCTCTGAGGCAATTTTAAGCGGCAGTACGGAAATTCTTAAGGCGAACGCACAAGACCTGGCAGCGGCCCGCAAAAAGGGCATGAACAGCGGACTGATCGACCGGCTGACGCTGACGGAGGAGAGGATCGCCGCAATGGCGGACGGAATCCGCCAGGTGGCCGCGCTTGACGATCCGGTCGGCGAATTTATTTCCATGAAACCCAGGCCCAACGGCCTTCTGATCGGACAGAAGCGGGTGCCGCTCGGCGTGATCGGCATTATCTATGAGGCCCGGCCCAATGTAACCGCGGACGCCTTCGCGCTCTGCTTCAAGGCCGGCAACGCCGTGATCCTGAAAGGCGGCAGCGATGCGCTCCTGTCCAATAAAGCGATCGTGGCCCGGATCCGAAAAGGGCTTGAAAGCGCCGGTCTTCCTTCCGACGCGGTACAGCTGATCGAAAGCACTGACCGGGAGACGACGCAGCAATTCATGCGCATGAACGGTTATCTGGATGTGCTGATTCCCAGAGGAGGCGCGGGGCTGATCCGTACCGTTGTGGAGAACAGCACCGTTCCGGTCATCGAGACGGGAACCGGCAACTGCCATATATATGTAGACGAATCGGCGGATTTCGACATGGCGCTGGATATTATTTTTAACGCTAAGACGCAGCGGATCGGCGTCTGCAACGCCTGCGAGTCTTTAGTGGTACACCGGACGATCGCGCCGCGTTTCCTGCCGCTTCTGAAGGAACGGCTGGACGAGAAGAATGTGGAGATCCGGGCTGACGAGGCGGCCTGCGCCATGGTCGGCGGCTTCGTACCGGCCACGGAGGCGGACTGGGGGATGGAATATTTGGACTATATCGTGTCTCTGAAGCTGGTGGACAGCGTGGACGAGGCCATTGCCCATATCAACCGCTATAACACGAAACACTCGGAGGCGATCATTACATCTGACTACGCTAACGCGCAGAAATTCTTAAATGAAATCGACGCGGCGGCGGTCTATGTGAATGCGTCCACGCGCTTTACGGACGGCAATGAATTCGGCTTCGGAGCGGAGATCGGCATCAGTACGCAGAAGCTGCACGCGCGCGGGCCCATGGGACTTAAGGAACTGACCACGACAAAATATGTGATCTACGGGAACGGTCAGATCCGCGTATGATCTGAAAATCTGAAAGGGGGATTCAGACGTGAAAAGAAGAACAACAGCTATTATCCTTGGAGTAATCCTTCTTATCGCCGCGATGCTGTCTGCCTGTGGGTCTCCTGGCGGCAGGAACGGCGATCAGCGGCCGGGAGCCGGCGCGCAGAATGTCCAGACTTCGGATATATCCGCAGAGAATCCGGCAGACGCTGCGGACACAGCCGCCGGTAAGCAGGAGGGCGCTCCGTTCGGCGCAGAAGATTCGCAATCGGGACCCTCCGACGCGGCATATCCGGAGACTTCCGCAGGAGAGGAGACTATGGAAGGAGAATTACCGGCGGTCCGACGCAGTCCGCTGAAGGCGGATGCTGCCTCCGTTACAGTCGATGTGAAGCCGGACGCGGCTCCCTATACAGTTGCGGACGACCTGAGCAATGTGGTGAATCTCGGGCAGTTTTACCTGCAGGACGAGGTGAAGGAGCTTCTGGTGAAAAATGGATTCTCCGTCGACGGTTCCGCGGGCAATGAGTTTTTCGAGATTTATGAGAATAACCGCTACCAGTATATGCCGAACTTTGTAACGGTGGATTCCCTGATGCACACGTATCA
>CANPYE010000149.1 GCA_947588005.1 uncultured Lachnospiraceae bacterium
TATTGGCGATGCCGATGGCCGCCACAAACAGGCTGACCGCGCCGATGCCGCCGAGAACCAGCTGCACCATGCCGTAGGTCTGCTGGGCCTGCTCGATCCATTCCATCTGGCTGTTGGCCTGATAGCCCATATCGGAAAGCTGCTGCTGCACCGTAGTGACATTCTCCATATCGTCCACAAAAACCATGATCTGGTCATAGACAAAATAGGAATACGGCTTTCCTTTGCTGTTGGTAGGCTGCCGCGGGATCGGCTTCTTCTTGAAGATCATCTTCAGCTGCTGCTTAAGAAGTTCCACGTCGCAGTAAATGTCATAGGAATAGTTGTTGTAATCGGTAAACTCGCCCTCAACCATTCCGCCGGTCTTGATCATGTATTTCTTCGGCGGCTTAACCGACGTATCCGCATTATTCCACCGGGTCTGCCAGTAAGCGTCCGTATCGAAGATGACGAACATGGGCTTGCCCATGAAGTCCACCGGCGGCAGTTCTTCATTATCATAGTAACCGGCTCCGGTCTTCTCATTGCTGAACCACACGATCACCTTATTGCCGTAATAGAATTTGAGTTCGTCGTCATCCGCCGCCGCAAGCTCCCCCTGTCCCAGGGGAATCTTCTCCAGATACTCCCTGGACACGCCGGTAATACTCGAGCTGCAGTAATAAGCTCCCTGCTTCATGACCACATCGGCCCGCAGCATCGGCGACACCCCGGTCACATGATCCATAGCGGCCATCTGCTTTATCGTATCATCTGTCAGGAACTTGCTCTCGTCCACATCCTGACCGCCTCCGTAATAGCCGTTGGTATAGACCGTGATCATTGTCATATCCCCGTAGGAGGAATACTGCTCCATCATCAGGTCGTTCAGCCCGATCCCCAGGGATACCATGATGACCACCGAGGCCGTACCGATAACGACGCCAAGCACCGTCAAAAACGTCCGCATCTTCCTGCGTTTCAGATTGCTTATGCTCATACCGAGCAGGTCAAGAAATCTCATCGTCCGACCCCTCTAATTCCTCAAGCTCCTTCTTCGTCTTCCGTTTCCGCCTTATCACCACAAGGCTCACAACAAGGATCACGGCCACGACTGCAGCCGCGGCGATCAGGTACTTCAAATACCGCTGAATAAAGGAAGGCTCCTCCTGAGGCATATCAAAATCCTGCCCCGCGAACACATCCTCGTAATTTTCTTCGAAAGGCTCTGTGACCATCAGCGTCAGTTCCTTCTCCACCGGGTCCTGCACTTCGCCGTTCTCATCCTCATAGGTAATAAGGATCTTGACCTTCCCATCGTCCATGGTAGCTGCGGCGCCTGCCAGCATCACGTCCACATTGCCGGTCTCGCCGGGCTTTATATTGCCCACATACGTGTCGGTCGGCACAATGGAATCCGCCTCGAAGGACACCGTTACATTGTACAGAAGAACCTTGCCGGTATTGTTGATGGGGAACATGATGTTGCTCTCCGCGCCCACAGTGATGTCGGACGGCATCACTTCGATGGTGCCGGTATTCAGACGCGCCACCTGCCGGACAGGGATGTTAATGCTGGTTTCAGCCTTGGCGTTCTTATATTCAGGGCTGTCGTAGGTCTCTTTTATCTTCAGATAATACGTCCTCTGATCGATTCCGGCCGTCGCCTGCATATCCAGCCTGAGCTCGGAAACCTCCTCCGGCTTTAAGGAATTGATCACGTAGGAAGACGAGCCCGACAGCGTCGTAAAGACCGCCCCGCCGCCGGTCGAAGCGGACTCCGATTCCAGATCGAGCAGAATATTGGTCGCCGGAATATCGGAGGACGCGTTCTTCATCCGCAGAACCAGCTGGAACGGCTCGCCTGCGATGATCGTCTCCGGTACCGTCTCGAAACTGTCTACAACGATTCGGGCGTACGTCCGGTTATTCTCATTGGCACTCTGATTCTCCTTCTCCTCCTCGTGCTCTTTATTCTTGATCCGCACCCAGAAAGAGTCCTCCTGCTTCTTCAGATCGCCGGTCGCCGTCTCCCGGTAATAGATATTCACCTTGATCTCATAATAGCCGCTGTATGTATCCTCCCGCACAGCCATGCTGTAGGGAAGCTGCACGGTCTCCCCGGCCGCCACCGTCTCAAAATACCGGTCATAGCTTCCGTCGTTAATGTCAAACGGGAATTCCTCGCTTTTCGCGCTCAGCACCAGCTCCACGGTCACGTCCCTCGCGTCCGAAAGCCCGGAGTTGCGCATGTTAACGCTGAAATTCAGCACATTCGGATAAACTCCGTAAGGCGTCGCCTGGCCCTCTCCAAGGGTAAACGTGATCTGCTTATTCACATCTTCGCTGTCCTCGGTATCGTTCGCCGTCGGGGCGGATACATAGATATTGACACGCTCCGAACAGATAGTGCCGGAAGACGATCTAAGCTCTATCTCTGCCCAATAATAACCTTCCTGAATGTCGGCACGAACTTTAGCCGGTATCGATACGCTCTTATGACTGTTGGCGGAAATCGTACCGACATGCTTCTCCGTCTCCGCTTCGAAAGGGAAAATATCATATTCGGTCGTCGTCGGATCCTCCCAAAAGCCGACCCAGTTAACAATCCTCGCTGTCACATCCTCCCAGGCATCCCCACTGTCATTGTAGATGCTGAATGTGACATTCATGCTCCGTCCGATCTTGCCTCTCGATATAGACGTCTGCTTAATTACAGAATTGCCCGACGTGTCCGTAATACCGGCTCTCGCTGTCTCAACCGCCGACAGCACAAACAAAGCAGCCATCACAAACGGAATTACCTTCTTCCACAAACCTTTCATTCCTTTTCTCCCTCCGCTTTCAGATTCTGTCCGTTTATCTCCGGCGTCTCCGCCATCTGTTCCTCGATTGCGCCTGCCGCCGCTTCATCCGCCATATCCAGCGTCCCGCCGACCGCCGGCTCGTCCGCCGTATCTGTGAGTTCAGGATTCTCTCCATCCGCCGCTTCCTTTTCTACGATCCTTACGATCCTGCCGTCCACGATATGGAACTGCCTGTCCGCGTAGGAAGCCAGATTATTGTCATGAGTGACCATCACCAGCGTCTGGTTCTGCTCCTGCACGATGCGCCGCATCAGCTTCAGGATCTCCAGCGTGGTTTTCGAATCCAGGTTCCCGGTAGGCTCGTCCGCGAAAATGATCTTCGGATTCACAGCCAGCGCCCTGGCGATTCCCACGCGCTGCTGCTGGCCGCCGGACATGGCGTTGGCCATATGCTTCATCTGCTTCTCCAGCCCTACCAGCTTCAAATACCTGGACGCAATCTCGTTCCGCTTCTTCTTGGGCACGCCCCGAAAGGAAAGCGGCAGCGCCACATTCTCCACGGCGTTCATCGTCTGGAGAAGATTATAGGACTGGAAAATGAAGCCGACCCGCTTCCGTCTGAATTCTACCAGCTGATTCTCCGACATATTCTCGATGTGAATCTTATCGATGACGATCTGCCCTTTCGTGGGCTTCTCCAGCCCGGCCAGCATATTAAGAAGCGTCGACTTGCCGGAGCCGGAAGGACCGACGATGGCGCAGAATTCCCCTTTATAGACGGTGAAATCCACGCCGTCCAGAGCGTGGACACGGGTTTCGCCGACCCGGTATATCTTATACAGGTTCTTCACCTGAATGATTGGGTTTCCTCTGTCAACCAAAATATGCCTCCGCATCCGATACTTTTATGAGAACAGTTTACATTTCTTCCTGCCGTTTTCCTATAATTATATTCTTAATGTTTATTACGATTTCCTTAAACCCTTTTTTCTTATTTATCTTTTCAAAAAAGGTGTGGAAATCCGACCGGAAATCCGCTATAATAGGGAGCGGTAAAATATCTGTGCCAAAGGAGAAACGTATGAGACACCTTCTTAACCCGTTAGACTTCTCCGTCGAGGAGATCGACCGGCTGCTCGACCTCGCTGTCGATATCGAGCACAATCTTCCCAAATACGCCCACGTCTGCGAGGGCAAAAAGATAGCCACATTATTTTATGAGCCAAGCACCAGAACTCGCCTGAGTTTCGAATCCGCCATGTTATCCCTGGGCGGAAGTGTCCTTGGCTTTTCTTCTGCCGACTCAAGCTCCGCGGCCAAGGGAGAAAGCGTGGCGGATACGATCCGCATCATTTCCTGCTACGCCGATATCTGCGCCATGCGTCATCCCAAAGAGGGCGCGCCGCTGGTTGCGGCCAACAACTCCTCGATCCCGGTCATCAACGCCGGCGACGGCGGTCACCAGCACCCGACCCAGACGCTCACCGATCTGATGACCATCCGTTCCCTGAAAGGGCGGCTGGACCATATGACGGTAGGTCTCTGCGGCGACCTGAAATTCGGCCGTACCGTTCACTCTCTGATCAACGCTCTCGTCCGCTATCCCGGTATCCGATTCATCCTGATCTCCCCGCCGGAGCTCCGCGTCCCCGGTTACATCCGCAAAGACGTGCTGAACGCGAAGGGAATCGAGTATAAAGAGGTCTGGAACCTGGACGAGGCCATGCCGGAGCTGGATATCCTATACATGACCCGCGTACAGAGGGAACGCTTCTTTAACGAAGAGGACTATATCCGCCTGAAGGATTCCTACATCCTCGACCGGGCCAAGATGAAGCTTGCCAAAGACGACATGTTCGTCCTTCATCCACTTCCCCGCGTCAATGAGATTTCGGTGGAAGTGGACAAGGATCCCCGGGCCGCTTATTTTAAGCAGGTCCAATACGGAGTGTATGTGCGGATGGCACTGATTATGACTTTACTGGAGGTGGAAAAGCCATGCTGAATATCAGCGGATTAAATGAAGGCATCGTTCTGGATCATATTCAGGCGGGAAGAAGTCTTGAGATCTATTACCACCTGGGGCTGGATCAGCTGGAATGCCAGGTGGCGATCATCAAGAACGCCCGCAGCAATAAAATGGGCCGCAAGGATATCATCAAGATCGAAGGGCCGATGGACAACCTTAACCTGGATATCTTAGGCTACATCGATCACAACATCACGGTCAATATCATCCGGGACGATAAAATCGTAGAGAAGAAGCGGCTGAGCCTGCCGAAGAAGATCACCAACGTGATCCACTGCAAAAACCCCCGCTGCATCACCTCCATCGAGCAGGAGCTTCCGGATATCTTCTATCTCTCCGACGAGAAGACGGAAACCTACCGCTGCCTGTACTGCGATGAAAAATACGGAAAATAAGCTTCCGCGCGTCAGCGGACGACGCCGGTTCCGTCCGCCCAGCGTCCGTCGGGCGTATAGCGGTTCTTATACATCGCGCCGAAGCTTCCGTCATGCGACTGATTAAAATAATACGTATATCCGTTATACGACTGATAACCGGTCAGCATCTTGCCGTAAGAGCCGTCATGGTTCGGATTCAGCAGATAGACCTCGCTGCCGTCATTGAACCATCCGGCGCACATCAGACCGCTGTTATCCAGAAAATACCATTCCTCCGGCGTAATGGAAAGCCAGCCGGTAGCCCGTACGCCATTGACCACATAATACCAGTTATTGCCGCTGCCCTGCCAGCCGCCGGCAGCCGGAGCGCCTCCCTGCGCAGTCGGAATCAGCGGACCGGTACTGGACGGAACCGTATTCCCCAGAGGACCTCCATTATTTCCCAAAGGGCCGCTTGAACTGCCGGGTAACGGACTGCCTGAACCGCTTGGCAGAGGGCTGCCCGAAGATCCGCTGTCTGAATAATCGGCATTCGGATCAAACGGATTGCCTCCTGTGGATCCGTTGGGAAGGCTCCCGTAAACCGACGTCGGAAGACGGAACTCGTAAGACTCGACATAATACTCCTCGTCTACGCCGCCGGCGCTGTTAATGTAATTCGGCTCTGCCGTATAGCGGTCCTTAGTCGACGAACCTTTCAGCGGCCGGACCGCTACATCCACATAGTCATACCGGTCCAGATAATTTTTAAGATCAATACTCGTGCTGCCGGACGACTTCCGCGTACGGTGCACGTTCCCGTTCTGGTCTGCGTAACAGATAATAACGGAATAATTCCTGGCTCCGTCTACCGGCGCCCAGGAAGCCTTCTTATCGGCAGAATCGATCGTAATACCGGTCACTTCATCCAGAACCCGGAACGGATACGCTTTGGCAGTTACTCTCATACGCGTGGATGTACGCAGATATACCGATATATCATATGCCCCGTACACAGACACCATCGTGTTATTGTTAAAATACCATCCGTCAGCAGCTCTCACATCCAGCGTGTACGTTACCGCTCCCGATGTAGAACTCTGCGTGATCTCCGCATCACTGATATAATAATCATCGCCGCCCCCGACCGGTGTCGTATATACATACGAATCTCCGGGAGTCAGTGCATAAAGTTCTTCCTCCATAATAAGGCTCAGGTAAACCGCGTCCACCTGAACTGCAGCCGAAGCAGGCATCGCGGCCGATATGCAGAGAACGCATCCCGTAAGCAGCGCCGCTAATCTCTTTCCTTTCATGGCAGATCCCCCTTTCATCGCGGCCATCCGGCCGGATCAGCAGTATTGGTTTTATAGAAAATGAGCAAGACGATAAGCCGGGTTATGTCGTGGGTGATCATCTATCTAGGCCTGACGTCGCCGCCAGGCT
>CANPYE010000150.1 GCA_947588005.1 uncultured Lachnospiraceae bacterium
TCGCCAGCTTCACTCTCTGCGCGGCATCCGTCACATCCGACAGATCCAGAACGGCCGCCTTATGCCCGCCGCTGACCCGCACGCCGTACTTCTCCGCGCCGGACGCGCCGGTGTATTCCACATACAGCTGGCCGCCCCGCTCCAGATCCATCTTATCCAGAGCGGTCACGGTAATCTCGTTCGGTCCGCCCTTCAGATATCCGAGCGATTTAAAGACCGCGCTGCTGCTGCCGTGATACTGGGAAAGGATCAGCTCCAGCCGCGTCGTATCTCCGTTTCGCACCATCGGCCCGCCCACGTAGACGGTCAGGGTTTCTCCGGCCAGGGCGGTCACGCCGAGCGGCTGGTACGTATTCAGGCCGCCGCGGAAAGTAATGTGGCCGTCCGACCGGGCCGTATCCTTCGAATCGACCGTAAGGATCTGCGCCTGCGCGCCCTCTTTTAAGATCTTTTCCGCATTGTCAAGCTCGATCTCCAGCTCCGCTTTTCTGGGATGGTACTCACCGCTGACACTGTCTTTGATCGTAAGCTTCGCACGCAGGGCGTCAATATCCGCGGCGGTCACTCCGTTTCGCAGAACCACATGGTAGGAATCCGTATACAAATCCATGATCTCATGCTCGATCGGATCGTAATAATAGAATTTCATCTCGGCGACGCTGATCCTTCTTGCGTGGCCATAGGAGTTGCCCATGAGAAGCTGTACCTTCGCGGCCTTAAACGGCTCCTCGGTCTGGAAGGTGTAGTAGAGCTTGTTATTGCTGCTGACCTTCCGGCGCATCGTAGTCGGAAGCGTCGTCTTCGTTCCGTCCGCGGACCAGTACTGCAGCGTCGCGCCGGTCATTTCATAGGTCTGCGCCTCATCCGGAATAACGAGAACCGTATCCATCTCATACTCCCGGTCAAATGTCACAATAGGCGCCTTCTTATCATCCGGATAAGTATATCCCGCGTCCCAGTCCTCGCGCACCCAGGATGTATCATACCGCCCGTCCACGATATCAAACTGGTGATCCCCGTCGCCGCCATAGGTTACAGACTGAATATGGGAGGTCACGGCGCTTCCGTTTACCACCGTATTGATCAGCTTGTAATTCGGCGTCTCCGGCGGATTCAGACTGATCGTGGAAGCGGTGTAATGCAGGGATTCCGGCCCCTCTCCGATCGGATTTACGCCAGTCAGATAGAACTCATATTCCGTCTCGTCCCGGAGGTTTTCCAGCTCATATTTCGTTCCCTTGATCGCCTTCACAGACTGGTACGGCGTATTGTCGCTGGATGCGATCCGATAGAACAGGTTATAGGTTTCCGTGTCCTTCATGTCCTTCCAGCTGATGATAAGCCGCCGGTAGCCCGACTGGATCACAAGATTCTCCGGAGCCGGAGGCAGGCCCATCGCCCTCGGAGCGGCGCTCGCCTTCGCGGCCTGACTTCTCCAGGCGCCGTTGACGCAGCGGACCTCCACCTCATAGGTACTGCCGTTGACAAGGTCGGAACCGTTTAACGACGTCACCTCCAGACCGGCGGTTTCTACATGATACGTATCCGCGGCCTTCTGGTTTTTGCTGTCCGTGCCCGATACCGTAACTTCATAGCCGGTCACGTTGGGCATTTTCTTCCAGGACAGCGTAAAGCACTCGCTTCCGTTCTCCACCGTCAGCCGCTCGGGAACGGACATGGGCGTTTCCGGGATCCGGTCCGCCATGTCCCCGTAAAACTCTACGTCCGATATCTCAGCCAGGCTTCCCCCGCTCATGGTCTTCGTGACCTTGATCGTTATCTTCTTTACCGCGACCTGGCCCTTTAAGTCGATCACAATAGGCATGCCCTGCAGCATCTCGTCCTGCGCGGCGATCGTATTGAGCGCGAACCTCGCGCGGATCATACGGACCGCCTGAACGGCCTGCCCGTTGCGGACCGTAAATGTCCTCTGCGCGCCGTCTTCCATTTCCACAATGACCTGTCCGTCGCAGATGCTGCCGTCGGAGCCTTCCACCGGATCGATAACGAATCCGCCCATCTTTTTCGCTTCCGCAAATTCCGCGGAAATCTGTACCGGGGACGCGTCGCTGATCGCTGCTTTGGCGCTTTTTAAAGCCACCGTGCCGCCTTCTCCGGTCATCGCGCCGGTCAGGGAGCCCTCTACTTCGGTCCCGGTCTCCGCCGTTTCTTCCACCTCATCCGCCCGGATCACAAGGCTCTCCACCGGCCTGGCCTTTCGTGTTTCCAGCCCGGTTCCATAGTATCCTGCAAATACGGCCACATCCAGCAGATTCACCTGGCCGTCGCCGTTTAGATCGGCCCTGTCATAGAAAACGCTGTGGGTCTCCTCTTTTCCCGAAATAATATCCATCAGGATCTCTTTATCCGTCTTGTCCAGAATGCCGTCGGCATTCACATCACCCATGATCAGGACGCCGAATTTCTGCGCCGCGGCCGTATCTGTGTAGCCGTGCAGCTCCGGCCTGTCATTCATCAGATGGATCGTGGTCAGATTCGTGCCGATCTTTATATTCTTCTGCTCGTAAGGGAGATAGGAGCTGTCCGCGTCCGACATCGGAGTCAGCTTCAGGTCATAGGTCCCGGACGGAATATCCTCAAGAACAGCGAAAGCCCGCACATAAACGCCTTCCCCTGTTCCCGGCAGCTCGATCGTGGAGCTGAGCTGGCTTACCTGTCCCTCCTCCGCGGAAGATGTCCCGGAAGGATAAAGCACCGCCTGCCAGACCGACGGACGGCTGGCGACCACTCCCTGCATATCGATCTTTAAATTCCCGGACCTCTCAAGCAGGATCCGGCGCATGCCGAAAAGCGACTGGGCTTCCGCCGGGGTCGCTTCGCCCGGTTCCGTGGTCCCGGCTTCTGTCTCCGTCTCGGTTCCAGTCTCCGTCTCTGGCACGATCGTGGTCTCGGCTTTTGTCTCCGGCTCGGTTTCGTTTTCCGTCCCTGGCCTGGTTGCAGCTTCTGTCCCAGACTCGGTTCCGGTCTCCGTCTCACGTCCGCTTCCGGCTTCGGTCTCCGATGCGGTCGTCTCCGTTTCCGATCCGGTCGTCTCCGTCTCCGATCCAGTCGTCTCTGTCTCCGATCCGATCGTCTCCGTCTCCGATCCGGTCGTCCCCGGCCCGTTCTCCTCATCCTCTGCGGAACTTTCCGCCAAAGCCATATCCGGCTCCATTTCTTTACTTTCTACCGATGGGGATTGTATGATCGGCAGAGTATACCGAACCTTTGCCGCAGAAGTAACCGGCATCTCAAGAGCCATCAGGAGTGCTAAAAATAACGCTGCTTTCCGTCTCATCTCAGATTCTCCCTTTGCAACCTATTTTATAGTTAACCTATTATAGCATTTCTCCGATAACCTATCAACCATATTTTGATGTAACCTGACAAAAAAACACAAAATATGGGCAGATGACAACCTGCAGTCATCTGCCCGTACTATTACACGTTCCGTTTCGCTTACGCCTGCCCTTCCGGGTTCTTCCGGCGGCTCATCTCCAGCATCTTCTGCCGCAGCTCCTCCTCGATCCTTCCGAGCTCCTGTTCGGCCTCCTGACGCTTTACGCGGCCTTCCTCCTGAATCTTCATCACATCGTCCAGCGTAGAGATCAATGTCTGATTGGTCGTCTTTAACGTCTCGATATCCACGATGCCTCTCTCGGATTCCTTCGCCGTCTCCACCGTCGCCATCTTCAGCATCTCCGCGTTCCGCTTCAAAAGCTCATTGGTCGTATCGGAGACCTGGCGCTGCGCCCGGGCAGCCTCCGTGGAATGGCTCAGTCCCATCGCGATCACCATCTGCGTCTTCCACAGCGGGATCGTATTCACCAGCGTGGACTGGATCTTTTCCGACATCACCGTATCGTTATTCTGGACCAGCCGGATCTGGGGCGCCATCTGCAGCGATACCATGCGGGTCAGATCCAGATCATGCAGCTTCTTCTCGAACCGATCGCAGAGACTGCTCAGATCACTGGCCGCCTGCGTATCCTCCGGCAGACCGCTGAGCCGCGCCTTCTCTACGGCGGCAGGCAGCTCCGTGCTTCTGACTTCCTCGAGCTTCTTCTTACCGGCCAGAATATACATGGACAGCTCCTTCAGATATGACAGGTTCAGCTCGTACATCCGGTCCATAACCGCCACATCCTTGAGAAGCTGGACCTGATGGTTTTCCAGCATCTTGCAGACCTGGTTCACATGCCCCTCCGCCTTCTCGTAGCGCGCTTTCATGGCGGACAGCTTGTTGGTGTTCTTCTTGAAAATGCTGAAAATCCCTTTCTCATCCTCGTCGTCAATGGTTTTAAGCTCGCCAACCAGATCCGTGAGCATCTGCCCTACCTCGCCAAGATCCTTGGTCCGGATATTTTCCAGAGCGGTATCGGAGAAATCGGCGATTTTCTTCTGCGCGCCGGCTCCATACTGCAGGATCATATTGGAATTGGTCAGATCGATCCTTTCGGCGAACTCGTCCACCTGCTTCTGCTCCTCGGCAGACAGCTTCACCTGAACCGCTTCCGGCTCTGCCGCGGCCGCAGCGGGCCGGATCTCCTTTTTCTCCTCCAAAACGGTCTCCGTCCCAAATGGTTCCAGCGTCAGTTCCGGCGCTTCCGCGATCTTATCATCCAGATTCTGTGCCATCTTTATATCCTCCCACTTTTTATTTTTTTCTACAGCCTGCGCCCCGGTCTTCCTGCCGCTCAGCTCTCACCGGTCACGCCAGCTCATTTCCCACCGGCCGCGTCCGTCTCGTTCCCGCCGCCTGCAGCCGTCTCATTCCCGCCCGCTGCCTGCAGCCGTCTCACTCCCACCGGCCGCGTCCGTCTCATTCCCGCCGCCTGCGTCCGTCTCATTTCCGCCGCCCGCAGCCACCTCATTCCCGCCGCCTGCAGCCGTCTCGTCTCCACCGGCCGCGCCGCCGGCGGACTTACGGAAATCCCCCTCGGTCAGCCCCTCACGCTTCAGTATGGTCTGGAGCACCGAGGCGTCGGTCATTACATCGAAGGCCGTATCCTCGTACATATCGTCGAGAAGCTTTTCAAAGGCCCCGTTGATCGTGTCCATGGTCTCCTCGATTTCCTTCTTCGCGCTGTTTATATTATCTCCCGCAAACTCCACGGACGCAAATTCCTTATACGCCGTCACCAGCTTCACCGTGGTCGGAAGGTAATATTCCATAAAACGTTCCAGCTCGTCCAGCTGATCCGGATACTTGCGCAGCGTCTCAAAGAGCCGCTCCAGCACCCGGTCCAGGCGGAGCAGCTTATCCGTCATGGCGCAGGCCGGCAAAGACTGCCGCAGCCGGTCCAGCGTCTCCATCTGCTCCTCGCCCCGGGCGATGGCCGCGGCTGCCGCCTCGTCCAGAGAAGTCCCGGCGCCGCCCGCGTTCTGCGCCGCCTGCGCGCCGCCCGCATCCGCGTTTTTATCGTTTTTCCGGGCCTTTTCCGCCGCCTGTGCCTCGCGCGCCTTTTCTTCCTCCTGCTGCTTCTGTAAGCGTTCCTGCTCCTGCCGTTCTTTTAAGGCATTCTGCGACATCTCGTATTGACGGTAGGTCTCCGCGTCCATCATCAGATACGTCCCTTTCTCGTCCATCCGCGCGTCCGGAAGCATTCCGAGCGCCAGGATCTTCCGCAGATCCTTCCTGGCAAAATTCTCGCCGCGTCCCGCGACCCGGCCCAGACGGCCGACCTCGCAGTAGGGTCTTCCGACGCGCCGGATCTCGTCCAGATAGAGCTTTAGCCTGTGAACACGGCCGTATTTCCCTATGCCGCTCCACAGCATCAGTCCGAATCCGCCGGTCACAAGCGCCAGAAACAGCACCATGATCCATCCGGCCGCCCCGTCAATGGCGATCAGCGAAATCGTGAGCATCAGAAACGTGAGCATTCCGAACGTCGAAGTGCCTAAAGCGCCGAACGCGCTCATCAGAAGTCCCGATATCCGGCCCTTCCATCTCACACGATAATCCGTATTCTCCGAAACCTGCGTCTCTCCGCCGTATGTATACGGTTCGGAGCTGTACGTGCTTTTCCAGCCCTGGCTGTCCGTATACGCGCCTGCAGCGGTCCCGGATGCCGCTTCTTCACCATAATGATATCTTCCGTCATCGCCCGACATCCGCGTGCCGCGCTTCCAGCCGTTTTCTCCACTCCCTGAAGCATTCGGCATCCGCGTGCCCCGTTTCCAGCTGTCTTCTCCGCTCCCGGCAGCGTTCGGCATCCGCGTGCCCCGTTTCCAGCCGTCTTCTCCGCCCGCGGCGGTATTCGGCGTACCCAGGCCGCCATTCTCCGCGGCCGTATGCGGCGCGCCGCCGGAAGGTGAACCAGCGGCACTGCTCTCCCCAGCATCCGTCTCCTCAGGCACCCAGTTCGCCCTCTGCGTATCCACCGGCTCCCCCGAGCGCTTATCCGCCCGGTTCCGGTATTTCTCAAACTGCTCCCTGGCTTCTCCCAGAGCGGAATCCACGGTATTTCCGATCGTCCGGTTCAGCTGATCGAAATTGCTCGTCTCCAGCGCCTGGCTCAGCGCCCTGCGAATCTGCTCCGCGATGTCTTCTCCTCCCCATCCGTTCTGTCCGCCCATCCGATCCTCCCTATGCTAAA
>CANPYE010000151.1 GCA_947588005.1 uncultured Lachnospiraceae bacterium
TGGAGGAAAAGCGGTGGAAATGCTGTGAAATATGTGTTAAAATATAGAAAAAGCTACAGTAAAAGGCTTGGCTGGAAAGGAAGGGGCTTATGGGGAGACCGCTGCCGATAGGCATCGATGATTTCGAGAAGGTTCGCAGTGAAGGCTACTACTATGTAGATAAAAGCCTGATGATACAGGACTTCATAGAGATGAGGGACGAGGTTGCCCTGATTGCCAGGCCGCGCCGTTTCGGCAAGACACTGAATATGCGGATGCTTCAGGCTTTTTTTGATATTACGAAAAATAGCAGGCCGTTATTTGAAGGGCTGGAAATTATGAATACCCCATACGCCGGGATGATCAATTCCCGGCCGGTGATATTCCTGACATTAAAGGACTGTAAAGCGACGTCGGAAGCGGACCTTTGCCAGCTTTTGAAAATGGAACTGTACCGCGAATATCTGCGTTACGAAAAACAGGTTCGCGGACATTGGGCGGAAGATTCCTATGAATATCGGGATTTTTATGGCATGATCGAGACGCTGCGCGATCCGGCGGCGCCTCTGGTTCGGCTGACGCCTGCGATCCGGATGCTGACTGAAGCTGCCAGAGATTACTATCAGATTGCACCGGTTCTGCTGATTGACGAATACGACCAGCCAATCATGAGCAGTTATGAGTATGGTTATCATGATCAGGTGGAACCATTCTTTTCTGGATTTTTCGGACAGGCGATGAAAGGCAATTCCAGTCTGGGACAGGCGCTGATCACGGGCGTCCAGCGTGTGGCAAAGGAAAGCATTTTTTCCCAGTTTAATAATCCGCAGGTTTATACGGTTACCGATCCGCAATATGCATGCTATTTCGGCTTGGACGAAGGGGAGACGGCGCAGCTCCTTCAGGACTACGGCCTTACTCTCAATGATGACGTCCGGCGGATGTATGACGGCTACCGAATCGGCGGTATTGATATGTACAATCCCTGGTCCATTCTTAATTATGCCAAGCGCGGCCAGCTGGAAAATTATTGGGTGAAGACATCTGCCAATTTTCTGGTGCGGGACGCCATGTCCAAGGCAGACCGTAATTTCTGGGATCGTTTCGACCGGCTCGCGGCCGGAGAGGACGCCGAAGTCTGGCTTACGCTTGATACTTCTTATGCGGAGCGCGACAGTAACCATGCCCTTTGGGGGCTTCTGGTAAATGCCGGCTATCTGACTGTCGTGTATCAGGAAAGTCCGGAGTCCGCTGTCGTGCGAATCCCGAATGGTGAAGTATTGGCGGAGTTCCGCAATCTGGTTGCGGAGATCGCCGGTATTGAAGGCATCGACTTAAAGCAGATGTTTGACGCCCTGATGCGGCGGGACTTTAACCGCTTCTTCTCCCTGTATCAGTCGGTGGTTATTTCCTGTACCAGCTATATGGACGCAAAAGAAAACGCGTATCATATGCTCTTTCTGGGAATGTGCATTTCCCTGCGCGGGGCTTACCGCGTCAGCAGCAACCTCGAGGCGGGACACGGAAGGAGCGACATCACGCTGGAGTCGCTTCGTCCGGGATATCCCAATATCATTGTGGAATTTAAGCAGGGATCGGATATCAATTCGCTGAAGGATGAAGCGCTGCGCCAGATTCTCGATAACCGGTATTACGCATCCCTGGCCGGGGAAACGATCTGCGTGGGCCTGGCTCATGATAAAAAACGCTGTGCAATGTCGCAGGTAACGGTGACGCCATAAGAACATTTTCTGCAGCCGTTACTGGAAATTGGAGACATGGCGCCGTTACAGCAGCGGCGCCATGTAAAGAGGCAGGAAGACAATGCCGTCTTCTTCTTTCAGATCCCCTGTGTGCAGCACATAGGGGGCATGCAGCTGTTCCGCATATCGGCTGCGGAATTTATGAAGCGATGAAAGCGTGTAATTCTTCCCTTATTTTCAAAAATGATCAGCGAATCCCGCTCATACAATTTCACGCCGTAATATCCGGATAGGTTTCCGCTTCACGAAAACGAGTTTTTTAAAATGGCAAATAATCACGAAAACGAGATTTTTAATGATGCTATTGATTCTTAAGCCCGCCCAGATCGATCTCATAAGTCATTCCTTCCGCAATCTTCTGCCGTTTATAGAACATGCTCATATACCACGGAAGGTACGTGATACGGCCGCGTTCGACATTCCCTTTGCAGAATACATAGGCCCGGCTGAATTTCCAGTTCTCGACGGACATGATCTTGCTGAGAGCGGAATGCTTCCGGTAATCATTCCCGGATTTGACCTCAAGCAGATCAATTCCCATGCCGTTCTGAACTACAAAATCCACCTCGCCGTACCGTTTGGAATCGAAATAGTTCAGGGAGAAACCGCCGCTCTTGATTGCCTGCGCTATCACATTTTCCAAAATACTTCCCAAGTTGATATCAAGATTCCCCTGAAGGATATCAAACTGGATATTCTCCATGCAGGCGGCGCATAAGAGGCCTGTATCCCCCATAAACAGCTTGAATAAGCTGTGTTTCTCGTTGAGCATCAGGGGTGGCTGAGGCTCAGCCACATTATAGCAGGGCAGCGCGACGCCGGTCTCGGCCAGCCATTCAAAACTGTTCTCATAGCGGTTCTGGCGGCCGTGCTCGTCTACCTTTGTCAGAATGAAACGGCGGTTCTTCTCGTTCAGCTGTGAAGGGATGCTGTCGAAGATCGCTTTGATCTTCATCCGGTCGTTTCCGACAGCGTATTTGGCAATGTCAAGCCGATACAGCTCCAGGATCTCGCGTTGATTCTCTACTACCTTTCCAATATCGTGGGTTCTGACAAATGTATCTGCTACCTGCGGCATGCCGCCCACTACAATATAGCTGTAAAACAGCCGCATCATGACCTGATGGACAGACTCCAGCACCGGCTCGGCATTTTCATAGCAGCGCCGCAGGTAATTGATCGTTTCCTGCTGCACGCCATTTGCAAGCGCAAATTCCTCAAAATCCATCGGATACATCCGGATGATCGTTTCAAACCCCACCGGATAGGAACGGACGTCCTTGTATTTTACCCTCAACAGGGAACCTGTCTCAATATAATCGAACCGGCCGTCTTCGACCAGGAATTTAATTGCCGTCCGCGCATTCGGGCATTCCTGGATCTCATCCAGCAGGACGAGCGTATTCCCCGGCGTCAGCGGCTGATGCACATATGCAGTCAGATTGGTGATGATAGTATCGGCATCCAGAGCGCCGGAAAATATCCGCGCCGCGCCCGGATCGGTCATAAAATTTACTTCTGCGAAAGTTTTATATTCCTGTGTTCCAAACTGCCTGACCAGCGTCGTCTTGCCTGTCTGCCTGGCCCCAACGATACACAGGGCTTTCCTGGCGGAAGATGCTTTCCATTCCAAAAGCGTATCCCATGCTTTGCGTATAAACATATTTTCTGCCTCTCTGCGTAGTTTGCTAAGTTTAATGTAACATTATTCTTTGATTTTGTCAAACCATACGCAACATTATTCTCAATTTTTTGACGCATGATGCAACATTATTCTTATATAATGCCGTTTCTTAATTGTCAAAATGAAAATATTATGCAAACGCATAAAAAGGAATTGTATTTTACTGGAAATTTTTGTACAATAATTAAAAAGACCGCGGATGGAGAGAACGATGGAAAGGGATACGGATTTTAAAGAAAGATTGGGAGAAATTCTTGCTTTCGCAAGGAGGAATGAAAACATCATTCATTATAATGTTCTGGCCGATCTTTTGAAAAGCCGGGACGATTTCCCGGAGGCGCAGAGTATTTCCAAAGTTTTGAAATACTTAAAGGCGCACGGCATCCGGATTATCCCATCAGAGGACGAGGATTATCCGGCGGATGAGATTGCGCCCGATATGTTTATACCCGCGGAAGATCCCGATTCCTGCGTTTTATTTTGATGTAGCGGACGAAAATAAATGGGTCGTAATTGACGGTCTCCAGCGTCTTTCTGCTTTCCGTAATTTTCTGGTAGGAGTCAAATGCAATAGGAATGGGAAAGATGTGCGAATAAAGGAGAAACTCGTCGGTCTTCAGTATCTCCGGGATTTGAACGGATTTACACTGGATGAGCTTCCGCGCCAGTATGCGCGCCGTATCAAGGAAACGGCTCTGATCGCGTTTACCGTCGAAAAAGGAACTCCGGACGGAGTCGTATTTAATATTTTTCAGCGTATTAACACAGGCGGCGTCGAATTAAACGACCAGGAAATCCGCCAGGCCCTTTATCAGGGGCCGGCCACAGAGCTGATTCAGTTGCTTGCGGAAAGCGAAGCCTTTCTTCTTGCGACACAGGGCGCAATTTCGCCGGAGCGGATGGCAGATCGGGAATATGTTACGCGTTTTCTGGCGTTTACACTTTTGGACTATCGGACAGAATATAAAGGAAATATTGATGATTTCCTGATTAAAGCAATGCGATTGCTTAATGCCTGCAATCAGGAGAGGTTAGATGAAATCCGTGAAGATTTTTCCAGTGTAATGGAAACATGCCATCGAATTTTCGGAAAATACGCGTTCCGGCGGTATGATATAATGACTGATTGGAGACGCGGCCCTCTGAACAAAGCAATCTTTGAAATGTGGTCCGTTTGTCTCCATGAACTGCCGAGAGAACAGCGTTCTCAGCTGGAAGCGCAGGCAGAAGCTATTCGCAATGGCTTCGGGAATCTTTTGAAGGATCCTAAATTTGTCGCTGATTTAAGATCCGGCGACGCGTCTTCTGTGGCGAGGCGTATGGCTATGGCGCGAAATTTTGTAAAGGAGTATTTATGATACGGGAAATTCGTGTGAAGAACTTCAAATGCTTTGACAGTTTGTCGATTCCGCTTCGTTCGGTCAATGTTTTTACTGGATTGAACGAGTTGGTAAATCAACGGTCATTCAAAGCCTGTTGCTGCTGCGCCAGTCTTATCAGGCCCTGCGTCCAATGAACGGCCTTATACTGAACGGACGTTATGTACAGCTGGGGAATGGACAGGATGTTCTGTATGAGAAAGCCTCAGAAGAATTGCTGGGCCTTGGCTTTCGCTCCGATCTGGGAGACGCCTGGTTTGAATATAACTATATTCCGGATTCGGATATTCTTCCAATAAAAGCTCCTTCCAAAACAGACGTCGGCGGAGAGCCATTCCAAAATCGTCTGATTTATCTTTCTGCTTATCGAATTGAACCAAAAGAGCTTTACCGGATTACCAACGAAGACGAACTGCGGAATCATGAATTTGGAAACAGCGGTGAATTTGCGCTTCAATATCTCAGTTTGTACGGAAATGAAGCGGTTAAAAATCCTTATGTAATCCTGCAGAAAGACGCAGGAAATGGGTTGGCTAACCAGCTGAAATTCTGGATGGATCGGATTGCCCCTGGCGTGATGGCCGGTGTGACGGTTAATTCTCAGCTCCGGACTTCTGAGCTGCGCTATGAATTTGTGGAAGGGAAAGAAAAAACAAACTCCTATAAAAGTATGAATGTCGGCTTCGGTATCACATATGTGCTTCCGCTGATTATCGCGCTGCTTTCTGCGGAATCCGGCGATATTGTCGTATTGGAAAATCCGGAGGCCCATATTCATCCGGCGGGTCAGAGGATGTTGGGTGAACTGATGGCGTTAGCCGGCCACGGCGGCGTTCAGGTTCTGGCGGAAACGCACAGCGACCATATAATAAACGGGCTCCGTCTTGCGGTAAAGAACGATAATATCTCAGGAGATATGGTTAATCTGGTGTTTTTCTATAAGGACGATACGGATTCTTACCGGCACAAATACGTATCGCCAAGGATCGCTCCGGATGGCAGGCTGGATGTCTGGCCGGACGGATTTCTTGATGAATGGGATAAGGCCCTCTATGAGTTGATATAAGTAATATAAGTGAAGAAAAATGGAAACACGATACACTGCCGTTCTGTTTTTATTCGTTACGCACGGATCAAGAAACTCCGGCAGAAGTGCCCAATGTATTCGCCGCATACCAATTGGAACGGGAGCCGTTTCATTCGATTCTGATGAGGATGCATACCGTTCCTGTTTATTCTTATGAGGAACTCTGGCAAAAAAGAGGCGTGCTGTTTCCCTATCTGGCCTTTTGCCCTTCCGTTCAGCGTGATCTCCGCCAATTGGAAACGATGTACCTGCCCCAGATCATGCGAAAGCTGCTGGAGCTAAATCATTACACAGGATTATACGGAACCGGACCATTCCAGCCCGGACTCTTATCCAAAACCACGGTGGAATCAGAAGAAACGTTGAGACAATATAAGAAGGAACATACCTTTACTGATGAAACCGGTACAGAGTACATAGCGAGCTGGCATATGCGGTTTACCGGAATAGCAGGCCGCATTTTCTTCCTTCCGGACTATCACGACGGGCGCTTTCTGGTCTGCTATATCGGAAAGAAACTCCCGAATGTTACCTATCCGAAGTGACACCGCCGCAACCTAATTTCCTTTTTCATTTTGGCATACAGCCCCCTGCAAAAGGGGGTTTTTCTGTCATTCCCCTCCT
>CANPYE010000152.1 GCA_947588005.1 uncultured Lachnospiraceae bacterium
GAACGCCGCGGCGACTACGGCGGCGGAACTGTCCAGGTTATCCCCCATATCACCAACGAAATAAAAAGCCGGTTTTACCGCGACAAGGACGCCGCGGCTCGCGAAGCGCTGCCTGAGGGGGAGAAAAATGCGATCGCAGCGGCCGACGAGGCGCTGGCTCAGAAGAAAGAATGCAGGAGCGCAGTGACCGGCGAAGCTCTGGCTGTCGAAGAAGAAAACAAAGCATCGGCTGAAAGCGGACTCTCCGCGGAAAGTACGGTTTCAGCTCCGGCGCCCGAAGCCCTCTCTGCAGAAGACGCCATAGTAAAAAATACAAAGATCGTCATTATCGAGGTCGGCGGTACTGTGGGCGACATCGAAGGACAGCCGTTTCTGGAGGCCATCCGCCAGTTTATGCGCGAAGTCGGCCCCGGCAACGCCACGCTGATCCACGTTACACTGGTTCCATACCTGAAGGCCTCCGGCGAACTGAAGACCAAGCCCACGCAGGCCAGCGTCAAGGATCTGCAGGGCATGGGCATCCAGCCCGACATCATCATGTGCCGGACCGAACACCCGTTGGATGACGGCATCCGGGCCAAGATCGCCCTGTTCTGCAACGTGCCGCAAAGCCATGTGCTCCAGAATCTGGACGTGGACGTTCTTTACGAGGTTCCTCTGGTCATGGAGGACGAGCATCTCGCCCAGGTAGCCTGCGAATGCCTCCATCTGCCCTGCCCTGAGCCGGATCTTGCCGACTGGCGGGCCATGATCGACGCCTGGAAGCACCCGCAGCGTGAAGTTACCGTAGCCCTGGTCGGCAAATACATCCAGCTTCACGACGCCTACATATCCGTGGTTGAAGCGCTGAAGCACGGCGGCGTGGCGCATCATGCCGCGGTCCATATCAAATGGGTGGATTCTGAGAAGGTCACCCCCGAAAATGCAGACGAGATCCTAAGCGGTGTCAGCGGAATCCTGGTGCCCGGCGGCTTCGGTGACCGCGGCATCGACGGCAAGATTTACGCGATCCGCTACGCCCGCGAACACGGCGTCCCGTTCCTTGGCCTGTGCCTGGGCCTGCAGCTGGCTATCGTGGAATTTGCCCGCAACGTGCTGGGTCTTTCCGACGCCCACAGCGTCGAACTGAACCCCAACACCACGAATCCGGTCATCCACCTGATGCCGGAGCAGAACGGCGTCGAGAACATCGGCGGCACCCTGCGGCTCGGCTCCTACCCCTGCGTGCTGGACGAGCATTCCAAGGCCTACGCCCTCTACGGAAAGAAGGAGATCGCCGAGCGGCACCGCCACCGCTACGAGGTGAACAACGACTACCGGGAAGCCCTGACCTCCCACGGCATGATGCTGTCCGGTCTGTCTCCCAGCGGCCGTATCGTGGAAATGATCGAGCTTCCGGATCATCCGTGGTTTGTCGCCACCCAGGCCCACCCGGAGCTGAAATCCCGGCCCAACAAGCCCCATCCGCTGTTCGCAGGCTTCATCGGCGCGGCCCTTGAGAAGCAGGAAAATGCATGATCTGCAGGGCAGGATGTGCCGCGGAAAAGATTTACATAGCGGAAAGAGAGCGCCGCGGCGCTCTCTTTCCTTATTTTTTGGATTCAGAAAACCCCTGCGTATCTTTTTATTCTTCTTTATTCTTCTTAAACCCGGCTATCCCGAAGACCGCCGCCATTCCCATGGCCAGCAGGCCGAACAGGGCAGCGGCTCCGAATGGCCTTTTATCGCCGGTCGCGGGCGCCTGAAACGCCAGCGGCACTTCATCGTCCTCAATGTTCTCCAGATTCTCGGAACTGGAAAGCGGTGTCGGATTGTCGGCAAAATTCTCAATAACCGGCGTCGGAGGACGTTCTCCTTCCGACGGCTGCGGTGCTGACGGTGTCTGCGGTTCTGTCGGAAATACCGGTTTTGTGGGTTTCATTGGCTCTGTCGGTTCGATTGGCTCTGTCGGTTCGATCGGCTCCGTCGGCTTCGTCGGTTCGGTCGGTTTTGTCGGTTCGGTCGGTTTTGTTGGCTCCGTCGGTTCGGTCGGCTCTGTCGGTTCGGTCGGCTCTGTCGGTTCGGTCGGCTCTGTCGGTTCAGTCGGCTCTGTCGGTTCGGTCGGCTCCACAAATTCATTTCTGAAAGCAATATCCGTTCTTCCGTTTGCAGCCTTGCCTTCGCAGCTCCTTCCTTCTCCGTTCGTCTGCGGATGCTGTATGTCAGCGCAATCCGTATAGGTCACTGTATACGATGTTCCCGCAGCGCCTCCGTCTTCCGTTTCTTCCGCCAGGTAAGCCGTTCCTTCCTCCAGACCGGTAAGGAATACGGATTCCCCTGATTTCAAAGTCACATAAGCTTTTCCTTTCGTAAATTCCAAAGGAGCCAATTTCTTTCCTTCCCCGTCCACGACCACCACAGAACCACTGTACGTCGTTCCGTCCGGCTTCGTAAGAGTCAGGAGAAAACCATACTCCGCATCTGCGCTGCCGCCCGCAGCCTGTTTTGTGAGCCGCAGGCTGCAGACCGGCGTATTGATGAATTTCCAGGGTTTATTTTCACTGCCCGCTTCTCCCGGCACTGCCGTCACATCATACAGGCCGTTAAAATCTTCTTCCACGCTATATTCATACGTATGGCCATCCGGCGCCGTCACAGGCAGTCCCTTAAAGAGCTCGACCGCTTCCCCATGCCAGGTCACTCCGCCTGACAGGCTTTCCAGCTTCGCGCGGGCAAGGCGCCCGCCGTCCCGCAGCAGCCAGAACGCGACCGATTGCGGATATTTCTTCACATCATCGCTCCAGTCCTTTTGAATCCACACGCTTGTAACCTGATCCTGCGGGCCGGGAGTCCCGACATTCACACCGCCGTTGGCGCCGATCCCGCCGCCGCAGGAATGGGATATATTGCCTGTAATGAAAGTCACGATATTTTTTTTCGCTGTCCGAACCCTCGCGTCATCTCCCGACAGCGCGTTATACGCTGCTATTGAAGAATGATTCTCGTCCAGAGTGACCCGCAGTTCACTGTCATCCATCAGCCGTCCGCCTTCGTCGGTCCAGTCATAGCGGCCGCCTCCCAGCATCGTCGGAGAAATGCTTACCATCGGGATGGAGTTGGCATCCCGGACGACGTAGATCTCCTGCCCGTCCTTTTCACTGCCGCCGTCATTGTTCCCATAGATCACTCCGCCGTCGTCGATATACACTCCGACGCTGGAGCTGGGACATCCGGCAATGCCGCCGCCGGCTATCGACGCGTTATTATCGCTGATCTGGACGTTATAGACCTGAAGCCGGCCGGTCCTGCCGACGTCGCCGTGCACATAGATTCCGCCGCCGCCATAGTATGCCGTGCGATGGTTCGCAATATAGGAATTTTCATCCAGCGTACACTCATTATTGGTGATAAAGCCGGAACAGATCTTCGCGCCAAAGCCTGCCCCCGCGACGAAAATCCCGCCGCCATTGCCGGCGGCTCTGTTACTGTCTACCTTACCGCCATCCATTTCCAGATGGTATTCAATATCGCCGGAAATGTTCGTGCTGCACTCCGTTCCCACGGAAATGCCGCCGCCGACCCCGGCTGTATTATTGGAAATCTCTCCGCCGCTAAACCTCATTCGGCTCATATTCAGCAGCGCGACGCCGCCGCCCGCGCCGATATTATAACCATACTCTTTATCATCCATATAGTAAGCGGCATTATCCCGGATGGTCCCGCCTGTCATCGTAAATGCAGCATCCGGATTATAATAGGAAGCAAGCAGGATTCCTCCGCCATTATTGGCCCTGCAGTTTTGAATCGTACCGCCGGTCATTTTAAGCGTTCCCTGACACAGAACGCCCCCGCCGTTATGGTCATAGCCTATGTTCGGTACCCCTCCGATTCCCGCAGTCAATGCTTCCTGACAGTCGTTGTTCTGCAGCAGAGCGCCTTCGCCGATGGAAAGGGCCGCCTCTTTATCTACTTTGACCAGCGACTGCGATGCCTTTTGTCCATTTTCCGAACCTCCGTCAAGAACGATATTTTCCAATGTCAGTTCAGCGCCTTCTTCCACCGTGAACAAATATTTCCCAAAGCCTTCCGTACGGCTGACCGTATGCGGCCGGCTTCCCTCAGAAATCAGCTTAATATTCTGGCCTTCCTTTACAGTTACTGTCGAATCCAGCTCGATATCCTTCAACAGGACGATCTCTGTAAGATCTCCGGTATCCGGTGCTTTTTTGAGCGCGCCGGCAAGCGAATCATAATATTCTTCGCCGATCCGGACCGGTTTTTTCGTGTAGGTATAGGTTACAGTGAGTTCCGCGGTTGCACCGCTTTTTCCCGTTACCTTCGGCATGCCCGGCGGATCGATCTCCAGATCATATCCGTTTACTTCTCTGCTGACGCTGCCTGTTTTTGCCAATATTGAAACGGTCCACTCCCCGGCAGGCAGATTTTTTACAACGGTTTCACCCGTTCTCGCTGCTGGATCCGGAGTAATGACAGCCGCCACAAGCGCCGGGGTCATTATATAATATCCAAATTTCTGCGGTATCTTTTCGTTCGGAATATCCCCTTCAATGACCAGCTTAATTCGCAGGCTGCTTTTAGGGGTCATTTGATAACGACCTGTACGAATGTCAGCGGGCGACGCGACAGACGGGGTCGCCGTGGTCTGCTTCTGCTGTATCTGCATTGCTTCGCCGGGCGAAGTTTCAACGGTCTCCGTATTCGGCGTGCTGCCAGCCCTGGCTGACTCCGCTCCTGTTTCTTCGGCCGATCTCTCGGCTGCTCCTTCAGCCGTTCCCCCGACCGGCTCTTCAACCGAACCCCCAGTAGGCCTCTCGGCTGCTCCTTCAGCCGTTCCTCCGGCCGGTCCTTCAACCACTCCCCCACTCTGTGCGCCTGCGGAGTACGCCATACCGGCGCCCGCCAGGATATTCGCCGCGGCCATGACCACAACTATCATAATGGCCATACCTTTGCGGCGCATTTTCATACGTTTTAATTTCTTCATAACGATTCTCCTCCCTCCCTGATCTATAACAAAGTTGTCTCTAAAGATTTCATCCCATATATATCCATTTCCTTTCTTTAAAATATTATTTATTAAATTGTATGCACTTCCCTCATGTAGGTGCGGCCAGGCTCCCGCATGTCCTTCCGCGCGCATAGAAATATGGGCAGGGCATCACTGGCGCCCCACGCGCATAATACGAGCAAGGCGTCACTGGCGCCTTGCTTGCATGGAAATACAAGCAAGGCGTCACTGGCGCCTTGCTTGCATGGAAATAAAATGCCGGGCACCGCAGACCGCGATACCCGGCATTCCTCATTCTTCATTTCTTACTTTTTAACGGTTTTTCCGGCTTCCCGCCGTCATCCCCGCACCAACTCAGCTTGCCTCCTCGCTGAGGAAATCAAACTGCGACATATACAGATCGTAATACGCCCCGCGCTTTGCCAGCAGCTCGTCGTGGGTTCCGCTCTCCAGGATTCCTCCGTCGTCCACATACATGATGCAGTCCGCGTTCTTGATCGTGGACAGCCTGTGCGCGATGATGAAGGATGTACGGCCCTTCAGAAGCTCCGCCAGGCCCTTCTGCAGCAGAAGCTCCGTCTCCGTGTCGATGCTGGAGGTGGCTTCGTCCAGGATCAGAATCTTCGGATCCGCCAGCAGCGCCCTCGCAAAGGAGATCAGCTGCCGCTGCCCCGCCGAAAGACGGCTTCCGCGCTCATTCACGGCGGTATTGTACCCATCCTCCATCTGCATGATAAACTCATGCGCCTGGACCGTCTTCGCCGCCGCGATGACCTGCTCGTCAGTGGCCGTCTGGTTGCCGTATCGGATATTATCCATGATCGTCCCAGCGAAAATGAAGCTGTCCTGCATCATGACGCCCATCTGCGTCCGCAGGGAACGGATCGTCACCGTCGAGATATCGACGCCGTCGATCAGGATCTTGCCCGAATCCACGTTATAGAAGCGGCTTAAAAGGTTCACGATCGTGGACTTGCCCGCGCCGGTAGGTCCGACGATGGCGTAGGTCTCGCCCTGGTTCACCTTGAAATTGATCTTATGCAGGATCTCGTGGCCGGCGTCGTAGCTGAAGCTCACATCCTTAAACTCCACGTCGCCGTGGATCGGCGGCATCTGCGCCGCCCCCGGAGCGTCCTTCACAAGCACCGGCTCGTCGATGGTCTCGAAAATCCTCTCCAGATAGGAAATGGCCGTCAGCAGGTTATTATAAAAACCGGCCAGCGTGTTGATCGGCGCCCAGAACCGCCCGATATAGGACGTAAACAGGATCAGCGTACCGGTGGTCAGAGAATGCTCCGGCCCGATGATCCACTGGATGCCCAGCATGTAGATGAACGCCGTGGTAAACGCGGAAATGATATCCACGCTGGGGCCCATCGCAAAGTTGAACATGACGGCCCGCATCCACGCCTTGCGGTAGCTGCCGCTTAAGCGGTTGAAGATGCCGGTGTTCTCCTTCTCGCGCACAAAGGACTGGGTCACCCGGAT
>CANPYE010000153.1 GCA_947588005.1 uncultured Lachnospiraceae bacterium
GAAAAAATTTGACAAGAAAAAAGCCGCATTTCTGCGGTTTGCTAGAATCTTATTCAGTTACAACTGTCGAAGACCCGAGATTCATCAGCTTATAAAGCGTCTTTGGTTCTGACAGCATAAGAACGTCCTCCTTCCGGATTTTGTAACATTTCTTTCATCATACCAATTTTAGGATAGCAAATCAAGGGGAAATGTGTTAAGATAGAAATAATGGACGAAATATGTCTGAAAAAGATGACCCACAAACATATAATACAGGTGAAAACACATGAGAGAACGGATCAACCGCCTGGCCAAAGGCATCATCGACACGGAGGCTCCGAAGATCGCGATTCAGCCGGAAAGCCTTGAGCGTGCCGAGATCGACGCGGGCGGACTTGAAAAGAAAGAACTGTATATCACCAGCCAGAACGGACTGCATATCAAAGGTCTCGCTTATTCTTCCAATCCGAGGGTCCGTGTGCTGAGCGCTTCCTTCGGAGGGCTCCGCAATCATGTCATGTATGAGATCGACAGCGAGTATCTGGAATATGGCGATGTGATCGAGGGAAGCTTCAGCCTGGTCACCAACGGCGGGGAATTTACGGTTCCCTATTCATTTGTGGTGCAGGCGGGCGTTTCCGGCCGTGCGCTTAGGAAACTTAAGGAACCGAAGGACTTTGCCGCTCTTGCCAAACAGAATTATGAGACGGCGGTTCAGATCTTTGGATACCGGGATTTTGCCGGCGTGCCGTTCATGCAGGATATGAAGGTCCGAAGCCTGTACGACGGTCTTCTCGGACGGGGCAACTGCTACGGCCAGGCGGAACAGTTCATGATCGGTCTGGGTCTTAAAGGGCCGGTGGAGCTGCAGGCCGGCGAGCTGCGCCGGGAGTATGCCGCCATTGAACGAAACAGCCGGGATACCATCGAGCTGCACCGCAGCGGATGGGGCTATCTGGCGGTGAACGTGCGGGTGGACGGAAGTTTTATCCGTATCGGGAAGAAGAATTTCACGAGCGACGATTTTACCGGCGCTGTTTATGAGTTTCCGTTCGAGCTGACGCCGGCCGGTCTTCACGCGGGCCGGAATCTGGGAAGTATTACGTTTGAGACGCTGAACGAATCGATCACTGTGGAGATCGAGGTGCATCAGAGCCGGCCGGAGGCGGATGCCGGAACCGGAAGCGCTATGCTTAAGAGATATCTGGAGCTGCGCCTGGATTATGAGAACAATGTAGGCGACGCCGAAAAGCTGATCGAACAGATGCTGGACCAGGCGGAGCAGCTGCGGATGACCTGCGGGCAGTCCGCCCGGCTGTCCCTTCTGGAAGCGGAGCTGAATCTTCTGGCTATACGTGAGGAGAGGGCGCGGGAAGCCCTGGCGGAATGCGAGGATGAGATCTTTGCGGATCGTCAGTCCAGACCGGATCTGTACTGTCTGTACCAGTATGTGTCTCTCCGCCTGGATCCGGATATGGAGAGGTGGGAGTCCCTGGGACGGCTGTCCCGCAAATACATGGAGGACGGACGGGGGGAGTACCTTCTGTTTTACGTCTTCTCCCGCTGCGAGGAGAAGTATTGCTTCGAGAATCCGGCGGATGTGCTGGTGCGGATGAAGGTGCTTTACGGACGCGGCTGCCACAGCCCGTTTCTGTATACGCAGGCGCTGCTGATCTTAAACGACGCGCCGCAGCTGATGCTGGGGATCGGAGCTTTTGAGACCCAGGTGCTGTATTTTGGCGCAAGGAGAGGCCTTGTGCGGGAGGAGCTGGCGGTGAAGGCGGCCATGCTGGCGGTCACGAACCGGAATTACCAGCCGCTGCAGTGCAGGGTGCTTAAGACGCTCTATGAGAAATTCCCGAAGAAGGAGCTGCTGGCCTCCATCTGCAGCCAGATGATCCGGGGGGATTGCCGGCAGGAGAAGGATTTTGGCTGGTATGAGAAGGCGTTATCGGAGAAGATCAGCCTGACCAGGCTGTATGAATATTTCCTGTATTCGCTTCCGAAGGATTACGGAAAGCTGATGCCGGATGAGGTGCTGCGGTATTTTTCCTATGACCATAATCTGGATCAGAACAGCAGGGCGGTGCTTTACGCTAATATGATCCGTTATATGGATCGGGAGTCGAAGGTGTACCAGGATTACCAGAAGGCCATGGGGGCCTTCGCCGTGGAACAGGTGCTTAAAGGCCGGATCGGCCGGAATCTGGCGGTGATCTACGACGCGATGATCTTTCCGGATATGGTGGATCAGCCGGTGGCCCAGATTCTGCCGTCCATTTTGAATTCCTGCCGCATCGCCTGCGCGGATAAGCGGATGCGCAATGTGGTGGTCTGCTACGAGGAGCTGACGGATCAGGGCGTCTATCCGATCCGGGACGGCGTGGCGTATGTGCCGGTGTATTTTGACGGCAGCAGGCTCCTTTTTGAAGACGCGTACGGCAACCGCTATACGAATGTGGAGCACGAGGAGACGCCGGTGATGTATAAGTCGGAGCTGGAGAAGCGGTGCTTTGAGGTGTATCCGGAGCATGCGATGCTTCTTCTGGGCGCCTGCCGGAAGGCGGGGGAGAAGGATGAACCGGACGCGGAGGATATCCGGATCATTGACCGGGCGCTGACCAGGCTAAAGCTTCATCCGCTTTACAGCAAGGAGCTGATCGGGCGGATCATCGCCTGCTATCTGCGGGGACAGGCCGCGGACGCGGAGGACGCGGAGCAGGTCAATATAAAGCCGCTTTTGTCCGTGGATAAGGAGATCATTACCAGGAAGCAGCGCAGCGATATGTGCCAGGCCCTGATCGGACACGGCTATATTCGGGAAGCTTACGGGATGCTCCGCAAATATTTCTGCGAGGTGCCGACGGAGAAGCTGCAGCGGCTGTGCAGCCGGATGATTCTGAATGAACTGTTCGACGAGGACGAGCTGCTCCTTAAGCTGGCTTATTCGGTATTCGATGAGGATAAGGCGGACAGCGTGATCCTGGATTATCTCTGCGAGCATTATAACGGCTCCACGGATCAGATGTACCGGCTTTTGCTTCGGGGCGTGGCGGATAAGGTGGAGACCTATGATCTGGAGGAACGGCTGCTGGCGCAGATGCTGTTTACGGATCAGACCGACCGGATCGACCGGGTATTCGGCCTGTATATGGAGCGGAAGAAGACGAGCGAAAGCATCGTGAAGGCTTATTTTACGATGAAAAGCACCCAGTATTTTATGGAGGACCGTCCGGCCGGAGAGGATGTGTTCCGGTATCTGGAGGGCATGATCCACGGGGCGATCGAGAAGGAGAAGCTGTCCGCGATCTACCTGCTGGCGCTGACCAAATACTATGCGGGGCTTACGCAGCTGGACGCGGAGCAGAAGGAACTTTGCCAGACCATTGTGGATATCCTGCTGGCGGAGGGGATGGTATTCGCCCACTTTAAGCCGCTGGCGGCCCATGTACGGATCCCGCAGGAGATCACGGACAAGGCGATCCTGCAGTACATCGGCACGAAGGATTCCAGAGTGGATCTGCAGGTGCGCATTCGGCCCCAGGAGGAGCGGTTCTACGGCGACGACATGAAGCGGGTGTACCAGGGCGTCTTTATTAAGCAGAAGGTGCTGTTTGAAGGGGAGACCATGGAATACCGGATCTACGAGCATCAGGGAGACCGGCAGGTTCTTATGAAAGAGGGGAGCCTTTCCTGCGATCGGAAGGCGGACGCAGGCGAGGACAGCCGGTTCCGGCTGCTGAATCAGATGGCGGTCTATATGAACATGAAGGAAGAAGCCGGTTTAAGGGACGCCATGGAGGAGTACGTAAGAAAGACTGCGGCGGTCGAGGGTCTGTTTGGGCTTATGTAAGCCGTTTATAAATGATCAGAAGGGAAAAGGGTGTTATGGAGAAACGACTGATCGGCCTGGACATATGCGATACTTACACACAGGTGTGCTGCGCCGGACTGGGAGAGGTACAGGATTATCCGACGGTAATCTGCAAGAAGAAGGACGAAGACGTCTGGCTGGTCGGCCAGGACGCCTATGCCAGCGCCCTTGAGGGAGACGGCGTTATCGTGGATAAGCTTCTTAAGCTTCTGCGCAAGGAAGGGACGGCCACGATCGGCGGCGTGCGGTACGAGGGGCTGGATCTGATGCAGAAGTTTCTGGAATGCGTGCTGGCCGCCGCCGTCAGGGAGGCAGACCGGGCGGAGGAGGCAGAGAACGCCGGCGCGGACGCAGAAAACGCGGCGGGAGCGAATGTGGTTGCAGGAAACGCAGGAACAGGCGCAGGAAGCGCGGCGGGCGCGAACGCCGGATCGGACGCAGAAAATACGGCGGGCGCACGGGCGGAAAGTGCGGCGGACGCGAACGCCGGATCGGACGCAGGAGACGCGGCGGGCGCACAGGTGAGAAGCGCGGCGGGCTCAAACGCCGGAGCGGCAGAACAGGTTTCGGAGCAGGCAGCAGAGGCAGGCGGAACAGGGGAACCGCGGCGAAATGCGATGCAGGCTGAAGCAGACGGGAAGCAGGCAGCGGAGCAGCAGGCCGGCGGGACAGCCGGGCAGCAGAACGGCACGGAGACCGGGCAGCAGAATGACGCGGCGGCGGAGCAGCAGGCCAGCGAAGGGACGGGCTACGATCCGGCCCGGGTCGGCAGACTGGTCATTACGGTGCCGAAGATCAGCGCGAAGCTCATGGATATGCTGGTATACTGCGCGGACCGTTTGCAGATCCCCAGAAACCGCATTCGCATCATCAGCCACACGGAGAGCTTTCTGTACTATGTGCTGAGCCAGAAGCGGGAGGTCTGGAACAATCAGGTGGGAATGTTTGATCTCTCGGAAGACTTTCTCTGCTATTACGAGATGAAGGTTCAGCGCGGGATGCGCCGGGTAACGGTGGTGGCCGACCGGGAGAAGCTGGATGAGGGCTTCAATCTGGATATACTGAAGACGCCGTCCGGCGTGAAGCTGGCGGACCGGATCCTCTGCTCCTGCGGGGAGAGATATCTGCAGAAGAAGTTGTTTTCTTCCGTTTTCCTGACCGGGAAGGGATTTGAAAGCCAGGACTGGGCGGCGGATTTCATGAAGCTGGTCTGCGCCAGAAGGAAGGTCTATGTAGATCAGGCCCTGTTCGTCCAGGGAGCCGCTTACAAGGCGGCGGATATGGACAGGGAGAAGACCCTGTATCCCTATGTGCTGATCTGCGACGGCAGACTGGATACCACGGTGGCGATGAAGGTCATGCGCCGGGACCGTGAGGAGCAGATGATCCTGGCGGCGGCGGGCGACAGCTGGTACGAGGCCAGGACCACGCAGGAATTTATTCTGGACAACCAGCAGTATCTGGAGTTCGTGATTTCGCCGGACGATCCCAGGCACCGTAAGGGAGTGAAGCTGACGTTAGAGGGTTTTCCGGAGAGGGATGACAAGACCCTGCGGATCCAGCTGCAGGTGTCATTCTTAGATGAAAATACCATGGCCGTTGTGGTAAAGGATATGGGCTTCGGCGAGTTCTATCCGTCATCCGGCGCGGTCATCAGACAAGAGGTGATGCTATGAGCGTCATACTGTGCAGAAAGGAAAAGGTCAGTCATCCGTTCTTTATTGAGAATCTGGGAATCCATATCTACACTTCCCAGGAGCTTTGCTATGCCATTTATAACCATCCGCTTCTGGCGCTGGACGGCTTCATGGACCGGAACCTGGTGGATTTCATCCGCGAGGAGCTGGATATGGGCTATACGGCCCTGAAGCTGGAGCGATGGATGAAGGGCGGAGAGAATCAGGACGAGCTGCTGTTCCTGTTTCTGCAGGAGTGCGATTACTATACTTCGGCGGAGATCAACCGTCTGAGACAGAAGGTGGCGGCGCTCAGAAAGCTTCCGCCTCTGGAGTATGCGAAGCGGAAGGCGGATTATCTGTTCGGCTTTAAGCAGTACGGCAGGGCGATCGCCGGATATGAGAAGATACTGGAATCGTATCTGGCCCAGAAGGCGGACGACGTGTTCCTCGGGAAGGTCTGGAATAATCTGGGAGCGTGCTATGCCCGGATCTTCCAGTTCGACAAGGCGCTGGCCGCGTACGATAAGGCGTACGGGAAGCTGAAGGACGTATCCGTGCTGGAGCGGATTTACCATTTAACGCTCATGAGCCCGGATATTTCCTTAAAGGACCGGTACCAGCAGATCGTCACCGACGAGCTGAAAGCGGCCTGGGAGGAAGATTTTGCCAGAGCCGGAGAAACGGCGGACCAGTCGGAAGGAATGAAGAAGCTGGCGGAAATGTTCGGCCGGGATCCGGTCAGGCGCATGGAAGGCGCCAGGCAGCTTCTGGAAACATGGAAACAGGAATACAGGGGGATGGCCTGAGGGCCGTCTCCTTTTTTGTATGACGGGCACGCCGTCAGTCTGTGGTGAAAGTCCACAAGGGGCGTAGTTGCCGACGAACCCTAAAGC
>CANPYE010000154.1 GCA_947588005.1 uncultured Lachnospiraceae bacterium
TCTTCGGCCTCTTGTACCGCGGCAGGCCCTTGCAGAATTCCTCGATCTCCTCCTCGGTACATTCCATGCCCTCTTTAATGGAAATGATCGCGCCGGTGATCTCGCCCAGCCGCTTATCCGGCAGGCCGATGACGGCCACGTCCTTCACTTTCTCGTAGGCGCTTAAGAAGTTCTCGATCTGTACCGGGTAAATGTTCTCGCCGCCGGAGACGATCACGTCCTTCTTGCGGTCTACCAGGAAGATGAATCCGTCCTCGTCCTGCATGGCCATATCGCCGGTATAGAGCCAGCCGTCCTTCAGCGTCTCCGCCGTAGCCACGGGATCATTATAGTAGCAGGTCATGACGCCCGGCCCCTTGACGCAGAGCTCGCCGACCGCTCCCTGCTCCACCTCGGCTCCATTTTCATCCACGATCTTGCAGCTCCAGCGATAGCCGGGGATGCCGATCGCGCCGACCTTGTGGATGTTCTCCATCCCCAGATGGACGCATCCGGGGCCGGTGGATTCAGACAGGCCGTAATTGGTGTCGTACTGATGGTTCGGGAAATATTCCTTCCAGCGCTTGATCAGGGACGGCGGCACCGGCTGCGCGCCAATGTGCATCAGTCTCCATTGATCCAGATGATAATCCTCTAACTTAATATCGCCGCGGTCCAGGGCGTCCACGATGTCCTGCGCCCAGGGTACCAAAAGCCAGACGATCGTGCAGTGCTCCTTGCTCACCGCGTCCAGAATGATCTCCGGCGTAGTGCCGGTCAGAAGCACCGCCCGGCTGCCCGCGCACAGACTGCCCATCCAGTGGAACTTGGCGCCGGTATGGTAAAGCGGCGGAATGCAGAGGAAGACATCGTCCCGACCGGTCGCGTGGTGCTTCTGCTCCATCTGCGCCGCCTGCATCAGGCTCTCATGATTGTGCAGGATCGCCTTCGGGAATCCGGTCGTACCCGACGAAAAATAGATCGCCGCGTCGTCCTCGTCCTCCAAACGAATGAGCGGCGGCTGGCTGGAGCAGTCCGCTACCAGCTCCCGGTAGCTCTCCGCGAAGGTCGGACAGCCGTCGCCTACGTAGATCAGCAGGCGGCCTTTGCTTAAATCCTCCTCAATGCTCTCGATACGTCCGATAAACTGAGGCCCGAAGAACAGGATATGTACCTCGGCCAGATCGGCGCAGTACTTGATCTCGTCCGCCGAGAAACGGAAATTGAACGGCACCGCGATCGCGCCGGTCTTCAGGATCCCGAAATAGATCGGCAGCCACTCCAGGCAGTTGAACATCAGGATCGCGACCCGGTCTCCCTTGCGGATCCCGCGGCTCAAAAGCATATTGGCGACGCGGTTCGCCTTCTCGTCGAAAATACTCCAGGTGATCTGACGCCGGTAGGGCACCGGCGACGTCTGCTGGACCAGATCGTATTCCTTCCAGGTGGTCTTGCGCTTGTCCGGCATGGTAGGATTCAGCTCCACCAGAGCGACTTCGTCGCCGTAGAGCTTATGATTGCGCTCCAATAAGTCTGTGACTGGCATGTGGGATACTTCCTCTCTTTATGATTTGTGTAAAATACGCCGTCTTTCGTGGCTGAACCGGCTTCGCGCTTCACCGGTTTTATGCTTTTTGCGTTTTATGCATTAAAGCGCCTTGTATAAAAATAGCATACCAGCCGCGGATTGTCAACCGTCCGAAGCATGATTTCCTCCGCCGAAGCCCGATTCCTGCCGCCCGAAACACGCTTCCTGCCGCCGAAGTACGATTCCCGCCGCCTTTTTAATCCGCCGGATAGAATTTCTGCACCTGCGCCAGCAGAACGAACCGGTAATCGTGGCCGGAGCCGGTACAGGTAGACAGAAGCACCAACGGCGGCGCGCTTTCCCCGCCGTCTTCGCCGGCTCCCAGCACCTTCCTGTACGGCGCCGGCTCCACGCTGAAATCCGTCTTGATCTCCGGAATCTCATAGTTTTGGCGCTCCTTCACCAGGGAAATATAATCCGCCCTGTCTTCGTCGCCGGTGAACAGGATCTTATAGCTTTCTTCATCCGGCCTCACGCGCCCCGCGGAAATAATGGCGCACCGGTACGTCCCTTCCCGCGTATAGACGTCGAAGAACGGAAATTCCTCATAATGGCTCTGCTCCTGATACCGGCGCAGAAGGCCGAACATGGAGCCGTTGCGCATATTATGGCCGTAAATGATCGTATTGCCGTCCTTCATCAGCCCATCATTGCGGTAATCCAGGAAAATAGCCCCGGAAGACGAACTGCTTCCTTTAAACGACAGCCTGAGATAACGGCTGTTATCGTCCCCCTGCACGACCGGATAGCTGATCGGCTGTCCCGGGAAATCGATCCACGCCGCCACGTCCCCATTCACAGCCGCCAGTTCGTCAAAATCCACCAGAAGCATCGGCGGATTCTCATCCTCGATAATATCAAGCGCGGTGCTGTTGCCCCCCGCCTGACGGCTGCCCGAAGCGGCCGTCTCCGGAGCTGATATATCCTGCCGCACTGTCACGGCGTTCTCCGCGACCTCCCTGTATTCCTCGTCCGCTTTATGATAATCCCACCAGAACGACAGTAAAAGTCCGGCACAGATCAGAAATATACAGGCGGAAAGCAGAAATAAGATCTGATATATTTTCTTCTCCTGTTTTTTACTCATTTTTGTCAATGCAGACTCCCCCTTTGCAGCTGACTTTCTTCTATTAATATTACAAATAAAAAAGACAGATGTCAACCTGATGCTCTCGGGCGAAAGACAGCTCATAATTCAGAATACATCATTCGATGTATTTTTAGGGCGATTATACATCAGATAATGTATTCTGTCATTGTTGTTCACACTTCTGCAGCCAAAGGAAAGTCTTTATGAATTATTACCAAAGGATACGGGATCTTCGGGAGGATCATGACCTGACACAGAACGATATCGTTGCTATTCTAAAAATGCATAAAACCACATATACCAATTACGAGCAGGAAAGGAGAGAGCCTCCCTCCGAATTTATCATCCGTCTTCTGCCAAAAAACCAAAGTGCCGCTGACAAGATTAAATTTTCCGCGCTGTCCTGAAATACATTTTAACTCTTGACATTTTCCGCGCCAACTGCCAAAATATCTCCGAAGGAGTTGATCGAACCATGGAAACTTCCGGGAATATCTCTGACCGCCAGTATGAGCGCATGACGCGCACGCCCGTCCACCGTCTGATCCTGACGCTGGGGCTGCCAACCACTATCAGCATGCTGGTCACCAATGTTTACAATATGGCCGATACGTATTTCGTCAGCACGCTTGGCACCAGCGCCAGCGGGGCCGTGGGAATCGTATTCGCGCTAATGGCAATCATCCAGGCCTTCGGCTTCATGTTCGGCCAGGGCGCCGGAAGCTGTTTAAGCCGCCAGCTGGGGCAGAAGCATCTGGACGAAGCCAGAACCTACGCGGCTTCCAGCTTCTATCTGTCGATTGCGTGCGGGCTGGGGATCACAGCGCTTGGGCTTATTCTCCTGACGCCGCTCATGTACCTTCTGGGAAGCACGGATTCCATCCTGCCATACGCCAGAATCTACAGCACTTACATCCTGATCGCCGCGCCCGCCATGACGGCAGGCTGTGTCATGAACAATATCCTGCGATACGAGGGCAAGGCCGTCTTCGCCATGATCGGTCTGGGCTCCGGCGGGATTTTGAATATTTTCGGGGATTATCTGCTGATCGAGCATTTTCATATGGGAATCGCGGGAGCGGGGCTTTCGACGGCCATCTCCCAGTACATCAGCTTCGTGATCCTGCTGATGCCGTTTATAAGGAAGAAGGTACAGACAAATTTCCATCCGCGTTATATCCTGCGGCAGATTCGGCCGCGCCGGTACGCAGGCGGGGAGATTGCGGCTTTTAGCCGGAATGCCGGCAATGTCGATGAGGCGGGCCTTGTTTCACGTCAGGCCACTGCTGGCGAGGCCGGCAGCACAGGCCCGGTTTCACATCAGGAGCCGGCTGACAGCGCCGCCCGGGGTATTTTCGCGTACATTCGGGATATCATTGTCGTAGGCTGCCCCAGCATGATGCGGCAGGGCCTGACCAGTATTTCGGTCATGATCCTGAACCAGTGCGCGGCAGCCTGCAGCGCCGCGGAAATGGCGGATGCGGTTATCGCCGCCATGAGTATTGTGTCAAGAGTTGTGAATTTCCTGTTCTGCGTGGGTATCGGCATCGGTCAGGGCTTCCAGCCGGTCAGCGCTTTTAATTACGGCGCGGGCCGCTATGACCGGGTGAAAGAAGCCTGGCGCTTTACCTGGCTGTTCTCCACCGGCATGATGGCGGTAATGGCTATTATCGGTTTCACATTCTCCGCGCCGATCATCCGGATCTTCCGGGACGATCCGGACGTCATTGCCGTAGGCATTCCCGCACTGCGGATGCAGTGCGCGGCGCTTCTGTTCATGCCGTTGTGCCTGAGCGGCAATATGCTGTTCCAGAGCATCGGCAAGAGCGGCCGGGCGATTCTCCTGTCCAGTATCCGCAGCGGGCTGCTGTTTATTCCGATTCTTCTGATCTCCAGCCGGCTGTTCGGAATCCTTGGAATCCAGATGTCCCAGGCGCTTGCAGATACTCTGTCAGGGCTGATCGCGGCGCCGATGATTTACGACTTTTTCAGGAAGCTGTAGAAGCCATCCAAAATATGCCGGAAGCCAAAATAATTGGCCTATCCGGCATATTTAACTATTCCGGCATACAGAAAAAGCGCCTGTGGTGCGCTTTTTCATTTGCATTTTTCTCAACCATCACGTATAATAGATTCATTCCCATCAGTCAGTTATTAAATCAAATCCGGTCATTGTTTTTATTCCCGCATTGTCCTAATTTACTCGGCATTAGCACTTTACACTTTACGCAGCCTTGACATACGTGTTTATACGTGTTATAATTTATGGAAAGGATCGTTAAATGAAAACAAGTGAATTGCAAAAGATTCTCAGAAAGAATCATTGCCATATGATCGTACATGGTGCAGAACATGATAAATGGTATAGTTCTGTCACTGGAAAACATTTTTATGTTCCCAGACACCCTGCCCGTGAAATTCCTACGGGTACGCTTAATCGGATCCTTCGGGACGCTGGGTTGCGATAACGCCTGATATCATTATTGAAAAGAAAGGACCTGCTATGAGCAAATATTCCTATCCCGCCGTTTTCACACCAGAGGATAACGGCTCCTATTCTGTTAATTTCCCGGATCTGGAGAACTGCTATACCTGTGGCGACACTCTGCCGGATGCAATCATGATGGCGGAAGATGTTCTGGCTTTCGCTCTCTACGAATATGAACGGAACCAAAAGGTCATTCCCTCTCCGTCCCGCCCGGAAGTTATTGCACTTCAACACGATGAATTTATCAATTATATCGCCTGCGACACTCTGGCATACCGGAAACGTTTCTCCAATACCGCCGTCAAGAAAACACTGACCATTCCGGAATGGATGAATGAGGCGGCGATCTCTATGGGGCTCAATTTCTCTCAGATATTGCAAGACGCGCTTCTATCCAAAATTCAGTCGAAATAGATTGCGGCGTCAATTACCCTGCCACTTTTTCGGAAAGTTGCCATATAGCCATACTGTCCCAGATTTGCTATAATCTAATGCATGGGAAACCAGAGCGCATATAGGCGGCCTACCCTCCACTTTTCGGAGGGGCAAACCCTCCAGACGTAAGAAAGGAGGGCATGCCAATGATTACATATTCTGATTTGATTCAGATTGGTATATTCATTGTAGCCCTGATAGGTCTTTGTTATCAGATCTTCAGGGGAAAGAACTAGCCGCCACTACCTGCAATAGTGACGGCTGCCCGTTAAGGGTTTAGCTAGTTATTTCCTGGGGGTAGGCCGTGTGTCTCTGGTTTCCCTCTGTGTCTCAAATATAACATATCTTCGGATACAGTTCAAGAGTTTTTTACTGTTTTCTCTTGCGTTTGCTGACATTCGGCCTTCAGAGCCGCCTCCCCCTCACTCCCGGCTGACCTCCCGGATCCATTTGCCGCTTAAGAGGCGGGACACGCACCAGACGGATTTGATCACGAAATCTACACGCAGGCACAGCATCGTCAGCCAGGCCGGGCCGTGAAACACCAGCCCCACGAGAGCGCCAAGCGGGATCGACGCCAGCCACAGAAAGAGGATGTCCGCTTTCATCAGGAACTTCGTATCGCCGCCGCCCCGCAGCACGCCTTTGGTCATGACCGACTGAACCGCCTGGAAAAATACGATCACGATGTAGGCGTTCATCAGCTGCCGGGTGACGGTGATTGTCTCCGCTTCCAAGGAATACATGGCGATGGTCATGGGTCCGAAGATGGCGACCAGCACCGCGTTAATGCCGCCGAAGATCATGCTCAGCATATAGAAGGTGACGCCCTGCTCCATGGCCT
>CANPYE010000155.1 GCA_947588005.1 uncultured Lachnospiraceae bacterium
AAACCAATTCCCTGTTCTTCTACTATCATAGTCGCTTATTTGACATTCCCTCTGCCGGCCGGGAGGCGACACCCTGCAGGTTTCAGTAGCTTCATAATACGCCCGCGGGCTCAAAGCTTTGCCCGTGTCGTTTCTCACATAGTCGGCGCCAGGATCTTAACGTGTGAGTGCGCTAAGGCTGACGGCTGCAACTAAGCAGCTAATGCTAAATTATCTTCAGCGTTTATATTTAGGTTTGTCATTTGACGCATGACGTGCGGATAGCTTCACCAGCTGCATGATCCCTGTCGAAACCAGTACAACCCCTTACTGGCGCATTACAGATAATGCTCTGTAATGCTCTGTTATAATAACACATTTCTTATCCTGTGTCAAATCTCATCTTCTTACAAAATCGTTACAAATTGCCGTCATAATCCAGGCCGTATGTCCTTCTTCCGAAGTTATCTTAAATTCTGCTTAAACTCCCTCTGCACCTCTCGCTTCTGATCCTTCTTTGCGATATCCTCCCGCTTGTCGTAGAGCTTCTTGCCGCGGGCAAGGCCGACCTCTACTTTTGCCAGGCTTCCTTTAAAATAGACCTGCAAAGGCACCAGCGTATAACCCTTCTGGGCGATCTTGTTCTCCAGCCTGCGGATCTCCAGCCGGTGCATCAAAAGCTTTCTGACCCGCAGCGGGTCCCGGTTAAAGATATTGCCCTTCTCATAGGGATTCACATGCATGCCGTGGATGAACACTTCGCCGCGCTCGATGCGGATATATGCCTCCTTGATGCTGCATTTGCCCATACGGATGGATTTGACTTCGGTACCGAACAGCTCGATCCCGGCCTCATATTTGTCTTCGATAAAATAATCGTGGTACGCTTTTTTATTATTCGCGATCAATTTGAATGAATCCTTTGACATGATCCGTATCCTCCCCTCTATCTATTTTATGGCTTTCCATGCGGTATATCCCCCCGCAAACCGTTGATGCCCTGTACTTTTCATGCGCTATCTCCCCGCAAACCGTTAATGTCCTGTCGTCAAATGACTTGTGCCGTCTGTAAAACAAAAAGGCAGCGCAATAAATGTTGCCAGCATGTTTATGCCCTTTGAAACCGGCCGCCAAACAAATCGCTCACATATCACCGGCTCCGTCTGCCACGATCGCGAAATCGATCGTCCGCATCAGCGGATCCGTGCCGGTCACCTGCACCGTTACCTTCTGTCCCAGCTTATAGCGCCGGTTCGTCAGCTCGCCCGCCATCTCCATCTTCGCCTCATCGAAGACAAAATAATCTCCTTCCAGGTCGCTGACACGCACCATACCTTCCACCGTGTTCGGCAGTTCCACGTAGATACCCCAGCTGGTGATGCCGGAAATGACGCCGTCATAGATCTCTCCGATATGTCCGGACATATATTCGCATTTCTTGAGTTTCTCCGTCTCCCGCTCCGCCTCGTCGGCCCGCCGCTCCAGCGCGGATGACTGTACCGCCACCTCCGGCAGGAGCTTCGCGAAATGCGCGGTGCGCCGCTCCGACAGACCGCCGCGCAGGTTCTCTTTGATGATCCGGTGTATCTGCAGATCCGGATAGCGGCGGATCGGCGATGTAAAATGGGTGTAATACCGGGCGGCCAGTCCGAAATGGCCGGTGCATTCGGTCGTATATTTCGCCTGCTTCATGGAGCGCAGCGTCATGCGGGAAAGCAGCGCTTCCTCCGGCGTTCCCTCCGCCTTCGCCAGAAGCTTCTGTACCTCCTTCGGATGGACTTCACCGTTCGGAACCCGAAGCACATAGCCGAAATTGTTGATAAACGCGGCCAGGCTTTTCATTTTCTCCGGATCCGGCTCCTCGTGGGTCCGGTAGAGAAATGGGATCTCCTGCCAGAAATAATCCTCCGCCACGGTCTCATTGGCAATCAGCATGAAATCCTCGATGATCTTTGTAGCCGCGTTCCGCTCGTACGGCCTGATCTCAAGCACATGGCCGCGGCCATCCAGCGTGATCCTGCTCTCCGGAAAATCGAAATCGATCGAACCGCGCCGGCCCCGCTTCGCCCTGAGAAGCTCCGCCAGTTCCTTCATCAGATCGAACATTTCCACTAATCCGCCGTACTGCGCCATCACATCTTCGTCCCGGTCCGTGATGATCGCGTTGACAGCCGTGTAGGTCATTCGCCGATCCACACGGATCACCGTCTCCGCAATCCGGTGTCCGATGACCGCGCCTGAACCGTCGATCTCCATGATACAGCTCAGCGCCAGCCGGTCCTCGTTCTCATTTAAGGAGCAGATGCCATTGGACAATTTATGCGGCAGCATCGGGATCACCCGGTCCACCAGATAGACGCTGGTTCCGCGGCGCTTCGCCTCCAGATCAAGCGGCGAATCTTCCGTCACGTAATGGCTCACGTCGGCGATATGGACGCCCAGCGTATAGTGATCATCGCTTTCTTTCGAAATGGTAACGGCGTCGTCTAAGTCCCTGGCGTCCTCGCCGTCGATGGTGACGGTTTTCAGATAGCGCAGATCGAGGCGATGCCGGAAGGCAGGCGGCAGTCCGTCTGTCAGGGCATCTGTCATTGTGTTTTCTGCGCCTGCCGCCGGCTCCTCCCAGATCGAATCAGCGATCCCTGCCGCCTGCTCCATCACCTCCGCCGGAAATTCCTCCGGCAGCTCATAGGCCCGCACGATCGAGAGGATATCCACACCCGGATCGTTCACATGACCCAGGATCTCCGTAATCTCCCCTTCCGGGTTATGCCTTCCGTTTCCGTAAACCGTGATCCGCGCTGCCACCTTATGGCCCGTAACCGCTCCCATATCCTTCCCCGCGGGGATAAATATGTCCTGCGTCAGCTTCTGATTGTCCGGAATCACGAAGCCGTAATTCTTATTCTTCCGGTAAAGCCCGATCACCGTCGTATTAGCGCGCTCAAGGATCCGCGTGACAGCGCCTTCCGCCTTACGGCTGCCGGACGCCTCTTTCACGGTAACTTCTACCTTGTCGCCCTGCATGGCGCCCTTCGTCTTATCCGCAGGTATGAAAATGTCCCCGTCCCGCTCCGGTACGGTCACAAAACCAAATCCTTTCGCCGTCGCGCTGAAGGTCCCGCTCACAGTCTCCCAAACCGGCTTGCCGTACCGGCCTTTCTTTGAAACGCCGGCCTTGCCTTCGGCCACCAGCTGAGCCAGGACTTCTTCCAGCTCTTCCCGCTGTTCCCGCGGCACATCAAGGAGAACGGCCAGCTCCTTCAGCTTCATCGGACGGTACGCCTTATCATGAAACAGTTCCGTCAGCATCGACTTACGCCTGTTTTTCTCCTCGTCTGTCATCGTCATTCCTCCGTTACTGCCGGTTTATACGCTGAAGAATATGTTTTCCCGTATACAATATAGTTTCAATAGAGATTATACCGCACCGGTTCGGCGTCATACACGAAAAAACACTCTTGTTTCCAAGAGTGTCTGTCCTTTGCATTTACCAGATAATGTTCAGTATCAGCGCCAGAACCAGAAGCGCGGCGGCCGCGAACTTAGTGAACTTCTCCAGCGTGCCCTCCATGGAGCGTCCTCTGTTCTTGCCCCAGTAGCTGTCTGCCATACCGCTGATGGAACCGAGCCCCGCGGATTTGCCTTCCTGCAAAAGCACGATAACGGTCAGGGCGATACATATGAGAACAAACACGATTGCCAAAATAACTTTAAGCACTGCCATGCTCTGCACCTCCTGTAATAAAACAAGAGTATTCTAGCACATTTCCGCGAGAAAAACAACCTCTATTTTGGGTAAATTCAGGACAATTTCAAAACAGCAGCTGTTCCTCGATCCGCAGCAGCTGGTTATACTTCGCCACCCGGTCGCTCCGGCATGGCGCTCCGGTCTTGATCTGGCGTGCGTTTGTGGCTACCGCGATATCGGCAATGATGGAATCCTCCGTCTCCCCGGAGCGGTGGGAAATGATCGTGCCGAAGCCGGCCCTTTTTGCCATTTCAATGGCCTCGAAGCTTTCCGTCAGCGTGCCGATCTGGTTCACTTTCACGAGGATCGCGTTGCCGGCACCCAGTTCGATTCCCTTCTTAAGCCGCTGTGTATTTGTGACAAACAAATCGTCGCCCACCAGCTGCACCCGGCCGCCAAGCGTTTCCGTCAGCATCCGCCAGCCTTCCCAGTCTTCCTCGTGAAGTCCGTCTTCAATGGAGATGACCGGGAAATGCTCCACCAGCCGCCCATAATAGGCCACCATCTCCTGCGCCGTCCGTTGGGCCTTTACGCCGCTCATCTTGCTCTCTCCGGGGAACAGATAGAGGTTGGAAGCTTCGTCGTAAAGCTCGCTGGAGGCCGCGTCAATCGCGATGGCGACCTGCTCGCCGGGCTTATAGCCGCTTAGTTTGATTGCGTCCACTATATAGCTTAGAACCTCTTCCGCGTCTTTCAAATCTGGAGCAAAACCGCCTTCATCGCCGACTGCGGTGGAATATCCGGATGTTTTTAATACCTTTTTCAGCGTATGGTAGATCTCGGCGCACATCCGCAGCCCTTCAGAGAAACTGCGCGCTCCGACGGGCATGATCATAAATTCCTGCAGATCCACCGTATTGTCTGCATGAACGCCTCCATTTAAAATATTCATCATCGGTACCGGCAGTTCGCAGGCCCCAGCGCCGCCCAGATAGCGGTACAATGGGATCTGCAGCTGATTTGCCGCGGCGCGGGCCACGGCCATGGAGACGCTGAGGATCGCGTTGGCTCCCAGCTTCGCTTTATTGTCAGTGCCGTCGGTCTCCTTTAAAATAGCGTCGATTCGGCGCTGATTTAAAGCGCTTTCGAAAGCAATCGCGTCCGCAAGAACCGTATTCACATGCTCCACGGCTTTCAGTACGCCCTTTCCGCCGTATCGGGTCCCGCCGTCGCGGAGTTCAGCGGCCTCGAATCTGCCGGTGGAAGCGCCCGATGGAACAGCGGCGCGGCCGCTGGCGCCGCCTTCCAGCTTTACCTCCGCTTCTACCGTCGGATTGCCGCGGGAATCGAGAATCTCGCGGGCACGGACTTCGGTAATCTCAAATTGATCGTACATAAAAAATGGCCCTCCTGTTCACGTCTGTTCTGTGTGTTAGGATGACCATTTTTCATAAAATTACTCTTAATGATTATTCTCTCAGATTGATTCCCATGCTGCTTAAGCCGTGCAGGATCTTCTTCATCACGTCGCTGACTTCTTTTTCCTCCAGCGTATGATCCTTGGCGCGGAAGGTAATGGAGTAGGCGACGGACTTGTAACCAGCCAGGATTTGGGCGCCTTCATAGATATCAAAGAGGCTGCAGTCCTCCAGAATCCTGCCGCCGCGCTGGCGGATCATATCCTCGATCTGGCCTGCCAGGATATTCTTGGGAACCACCATGCTCAGGTCGCGGGTGACGGCCGGGTATTTGGCTACGCCCTCGTACTTGCGGTCGAAGGTGGTATACGGCAGGACGGACGGAAGATCCAGAACCGCCACATAGGCTTTGTCGCCGATCTTATAGTTGTCGGCCACGTCCGGATGAAGCTCGCCAAGATAGCCTACCGTTTTCCCATCGTAGACGATACCCGCCTGACGTCCGGGATGCAGGAAGCTCAGCCCCGCGTTGGGATCGTAATGAACCTTCATGGTCATGCCGACCTTGTCGAAAAATTCCTCGACAACGCCCTTCATGCTGAAGAAATCCACGTCTCCGTAAGCGCCGAGAACAAACTGCTGGCGCTCATCCGGCAGCTCCGTCAGCGGAAGCGCCCTGGGAAGATAGACCTTGGCCAGCTCGTAAAGGCGGACGTTCTTATTGCGGCGGTTGTAGTTGGTGGAAAGGGAGGTCAGCATTCCGTTTAACGGCAGCGTGCGCATGATGCTGAAATCCTCGCCCAGCGGGTTGGAGATCTCCACCGCGTTCCTGAGCGGCGAATCCGCCGGGATCAGAAGCTTATCATAGACCTTGGGACTTTCGAAGGAGTAGGTCATGCTCTGGCTGAAACCGGAGAACTGCGCGATCTCCTTCGCCACGTTCTCGATGCGCAGGTCATAAGGCAGACCGCCCATGGTCGCCTCGCCGGACGGCAGCGTGGTGGGGATATTGTCGTAGCCATAGAAACGGGCCACTTCTTCCGCCAGGTCGCAGGGGCGCTCCAGATCCTGCCGGAACGTGGGCGCGACTACCTCCCGCCTCTCCGCGTCGAATTTCAGATCCAGCTTCTTAAAATACCCAAGCATAGTCTGCTCATCTACGCTGGTTCCCAGAAGCGCGTTGATCTGATCCGGATCAAAGGGGATCCGCTTCTCCGTCTTCTTATTCGGATAAATGTCAATGATACCGCCGACGACCTCGCCTGCGCCCAGCTCCTCGATCAGCTGGCAGGC
>CANPYE010000156.1 GCA_947588005.1 uncultured Lachnospiraceae bacterium
TTAAGTTTAACACAGAAATGCGCAGTTTGTCACTATACATTTTGTGGCTTTTTACGTTCATCAGCCGGTAGGTCGCGTAGAACTCCGGCGCGTCGGGAAAGAGTGTGTAATCCATGATCCCGATCTGGACCGCGGGGCGGACGTTTTCGTAGTTCTCGCCTTTGTTCAGGCTGTCGAAGGTGCGGCAGAGGTAACACTGGGATCGTTCCACCCAGTTTCCCTCGTTGACCACCTGCATTTCCAGATCTGCGCTCAGGCGGTTGTCCAGTAGGATATTGATATCCAGGAAGAAATCCTTCTCGTCGACATGCCTGCCCAGCTCGATGGGGTTGAGAATCTGGACGTCGAGGACCTCCTTCTCGTCGAGGTGCAGGAGGGCGCAGATCAGGGACTTGAGGACGCGGTTATTCTCCTGCATGATGGCGCGGAAGAAGTAGTCGTTCGTTCGTTTGAAGGGCAGTCGGCCATCGAAGCTTGCCAGATCGATGCCGGCATAGACGTCGGGGTTAATGTAGCTCATAAATACATACCTCCTTTTTGTGACGGAAAATTCCGAAAATATAAGTATTTCCTGCGTGCGGGGTGCGGGACATCGGTGACCCGGACAGGATAAAGCAGTAGTGGGATCCGCCGGTGAATATGCCGGACATGATACCAGATCGTAAAGCAGAAGGCGGACGGAGAATGTCCGCCGACAAGAGTATCTTAACACAGGGAGCCGAATAGGGCAAGCGGATAAAAAAGATTCTTTTTTCTTTCTATTCCGATCTGTTTATGCTATAATCCATTTATGTGGAGTAGGATACGGCCGGCTATTGGAGGAAAACAGATATGGGAGACATAAAACTGTTGGACTGTACGCTGCGGGACGGCGGATATTTAAATGACTGGAAATTTGGCCACGACAATCTGGTGAGCATCTTTGAGCGTCTTGTAGACGCGGGCGTGGATATGATTGAGATCGGTTTTCTGGATGAACGCCGTCCTTTTGATATGGACCGAAGTATTATGCCGGACACGGACAGCGTGGGTAAAATCTACGGAAGACTGGACCGGAAGCAGGCTATGATCGTCGGTATGGTCGATTACGGAACCTGCGGCATTGAACATATCCGGCCTCAAAGCGAAAGCTTTCTGGATGGGATCCGCGTGATCTTTAAGAAGCATCTGCGGGAGCCGGCGCTTCGGTACTGCAGGGAGCTTAAGAATCTGGGATACAAGGTCTTCGCCCAGTTAGTCAGTGTAACCAGCTACAGCGACGAGGAAATGATGGATTTGATCCGTCTGGCTAATGAGGTGAAGCCATATGCGGTTTCCATGGTGGATACATACGGACTGATGCACCAGAACAATCTGATGCATTATTTCCGGCTGCTCAATGAGCATCTGGATCCGAAGATCGGGTTGGGCTACCACGCCCACAATAATTTCCAGATGGGATATGCCAACTGCATAGCTATGCTGTCCATGAAGACAGAACGGATGCTGGTGGTGGACGGAACGATCTATGGTATGGGAAAAAGTGCAGGCAATGCGCCGATCGAGTTGATTGCGATGTATATGAATAATTCTCTGGGCAGGCATTACCATATCAGTCAGATTCTGGAAGCGATTGATTCCAATCTGGTTCAGTTTTATCATCCGGCCAGCTGGGGTTACAATATGTTCTATTATATTGCCGCATCCCATGACTGCCATCCTAATTATGTGGCGTATCTGATGGGGAAGCAGACGTTGTCCGTGAAATCCATTATGGCTGTTCTTCGTAAGCTGGAAGGCGAGAAGAAACTGCTTTACGATAAGAATTATATTGAAGAACTTTATATGGAGTACCAAAAAAACGAAGTGAATGATGACAATGACCGGCTCCGCCTGGCCGCTTGTCTTAAAGACCGGGAGTTGTTAATCTTTGGCCCCGGAGTGACCGTGAAGACCCAGCAGGAGAAGATCGAGGCGTATGTGAAAGCCAGCTGTCCGACCATCATAGCGATCAACTATGTGCCGGAGGCATTTGCACCGGATTACATTTTCCTGAGCAACTCCAAGCGGTACCTGCAGCTGGCGACTCGCTTTACGCAGGAGAAATATACGGTTATCGCGACATCCAATGTGACCGGGACGAGCGACGACGCGTTTGATTATAGGTTAAATTACAGCAGCCTGATCGACGCTGAATCGGAAATCCCGGATGTATCGCTTGTCATGCTTTTGAAGGTGTTGGATTCCATTGGCTGCCGGAAGGTATATCTGGCCGGCTTTGACGGTTATTCCAGCGAGACGGACAATTACCACAATATGGAAATGGAATATGATTTTGTAAAGAGCAAGGCAGCATATCTGAACCGATATATAAGCGGCTTTTTAAACGGAATAAAGGACCGGATGGAGGTGCATTTTCTGACGGATACACGGTATGATGTGTAAACGTGCCGTCAGGAGGACAGATGTACGGTTTTTCGCTTCGCAAAATGAGAGATGCGGCGAATGAAGAAAGGCCGGGGAAGGAACGGATGATATGACAAAAAAGAATGACAGACGCTATGATGTGGCGGTATTTGATCTGGACGGAACGATTCTTGACACCACGGAGGGCGTATTGGCCGCGGTTAAATACACAATTGAAAAAATGGGCTATCGAATGCTGTCAGAGGAACGGCTTGAGTCGTTCATCGGACCGCCGATCCAGGATTCTTTTGCGGCGGCTTATGGACTTTCCGGGCCTGTTGCGCAGGAATTGGCGACGGTTTTCCGTGAACGCTATAAGGGACCGGATCTTATGAAGGCAAAGCCCTATGAGGGAATTTATGAAGTGTGTCAGGAGCTTCTGGACAGAGGAATCGTGCCGGTGGTGGCGACCTATAAGCGGGAGGATTACGCGATCAAACTTTTGAAGCATTTTGGCTTTGAAAAATATATGAAGGTCATGCATGGCGGAGATAATGAGAACCGGCTGAAGAAGGAAGATATTATCCGTATGAGTATTGCAGAAGCGGGTGCTTCGAACCTGCGGCGGGCGGTGATGATCGGAGATACGCTCCACGACGCCAGGGGTGCGGAAAAGCTGGGGATGGATTTTATCGCGGTGACGTATGGGTTTGGTTTTCATGGCGCGAAAGATTTGGACGGCGTTCCGAATGTGGGAATTGCCGCGAAGACGTTTGACATTTTGAATATGGTCTGAGAGCAAAGCGTGTAAGAGACGATACGGGAAAGGCAGGATATTATGAAGATAAAGGTTGCGAAATATATTTCAGAGTTTCTTGTAGAGCATGGCATTACAGACTGCTTTATGATCACGGGAGGCGGCGCCATGCATTTGGACGATGCCATCGGCCATCAGAGCGGGATGCACTGTGTGTTCAATCATCACGAGCAGGCCTGCGCGATCGCTGCGGAAGCGTATACACGTATGACAGGACGTCTGGCGGCGGTCTGTGTAACCAGCGGCCCCGGCGGTACCAACGCGATCACCGGTGTAGTGGGCGGATGGCAGGATTCCATTCCCATGTTTGTGCTGTCAGGGCAGGCAAAGAGGGAGACAACCATCTGGTCATGTCCGGAGCTGGGGCTTCGCCAGTTGGGAGATCAGGAATTTGATATCGTTCATTCAGTAGCAAATATGACGAAATACGCGGTCATGCTGACCAATCCGGCGGAGTGTGCATACCATTTGGAAAAGGCTCTTTATCTGGCATTACACGGACGCGGCGGTCCTGTGTGGATCGATGTGCCTCTGGATGTGCAGGGCGCTGTCGTCGAAACCGAGGAGATGCTTCACTTTGACCCGGAATCGGAGAGTTCCTGGCAGCTTCCAGCGCTGACGGACGAGACGGTTGAGGCTATTTTTGAGAAAATTCGAGAAGCCCGTGCTCCGCTTATTCTGGCGGGAACCGGTATCCGGCTTGGCGGGGCGGATGAGCTGCTTTTAAAGCTTCTGGAAAAGCTTCGTATCCCGGTTGTTACCGCCTGGAATGCCAATGATACAGTGGCTTATGACAATCCGTATTTCGCGGGGATGCCGGGTACGGTGGGGACAAGACCCGGCAATTTCGCGGTGCAGAACTGCGATCTGCTTCTGAGTCTCGGCTGCCGGCTGAATATCCGTATGATCGGATACAGCCATTATGACTTTGCAAAGAATGCGTACAAGATCCTTGTTGATATCGATCCGCGGGAACTTCATAAACCGACGATACGGGCGGATATGCCGGTGAATGCAGATGTTAAGGATCTGATCAGCCGGCTGCTCGGAGAGCCTTATGAACCGCAGCAAAAGCATGAAGACTGGGTGAAATGGTGCCGCGGACTGCTGAAAGCCTATCCGGCAGCCATGCCGGAGTACCACAGGACAGACGGCGGTCTTATTAATCCTTATATTTTCATAGATAAGCTGTTCCGTCAGCTTAAGGATAATGACAGGATTATCTGCGGAAACGGCGGAGCCTGTGTAATTACCTTCCAGGCGGGCAGGATTCGGCAGGGCCAGCGGATGTTTACTAATTCCGGCTGCGCCGCGATGGGATACGGTCTTCCGGCAGCGCTTGGAGTGGCTGTATCTGACAACAGCCGCAGGACGGTTTGTATTGATGGTGACGGAAGCGTGATGATGAATATTCAGGAACTGGCGACAATTGTCCACAATCGTCTGGATATAAAGCTTATTATTATGAATAATAATGGTTACCATTCGATCCGGCAGACACAGCAGAATTTGTTTGAACCGCCGTTCATAGGGATTGATTCGGAAAGCGGCGTCGGTTTCCCGGATTTCGGGAAACTGGCGGAAGCGTTTGGACTTAAATATTTCAGACTGGACAGTGAGGAAAATTGTGAACCTGTGCTCAGGGAGGTCCTTGGCTGGAAGGGTCCCTGCATCTGTGAGGCGGTAGTGGATCCGAAACAGAGTTTCGCTCCGAAATCATCTTCGAAGGTGCTTCCGAACGGACAAATCGTCTCGCCGTCCCTGGATGATATGGCACCGTTCCTGGACAGGGATGAGTTTGATAAAATACGGTATTGCGGACGGGAATAGAGAGGTATCATTGTTATGAATCGAGCGATCGTAACCGGAGCCACCGGAGCTATCGGTACCGCGCTTGTGCGGGAGCTGGCGGAGGCCGGGACGGAGGTCCTGGTATTTGTCAGAGAAGCTTCTGTGCGAAATCGCAATATACCGGACCATCCGCTGGTCCGGCGTATATCCTGCGCGCAGGAGAACCTGGCGGAGATACAGAATACGACCGGCACGGACTGGGATGTATTTTACCATCTTGCCTGGGCCGGTACGTCCGGTCCGGACCGGAACGATATGTACCTGCAGAACCGGAATGTGAAATATGCGCTTGACGCGGTTACGGCTGCCGGGCGGTTCGGCTGCCGGCGGTTTATCGGCATCGGGTCGCAGGCGGAGTATGGACGATCGGAAGAAAAACTTAAACCCGATACGCCGGTTCGCCCGGAAACAGGCTATGGCTATGCCAAGCTGTGCGCCGGACAGATGACCCGCGATTATGCACGCCGGCTTGGGATGGAGCATGTGTGGGTGCGTGTTTTGAGCGTCTACGGGCCGTATGACGGAGCCCGGTCGATGGTCATGTCGACGATCCGAAAGCTGCGCGACGGTCTTGTGCCGGAGTTTACAAAGGCGGAGCAGCAGTGGGATTATCTCTACAGCGGCGACGCGGCGCGGGCGCTGCGGCTTTTGGGAAAAGCCGGGAGCGCGTCTGGAACCTATGTCCTTGGAAGCGCTCAGGCAAGGCCTTTGGCGGAATATATCGAAACGATCCGCGATATTGCGGCGCCCGGACAGTCTCTGGAGATCGGAAAGCTGCCGTATGCGCCGAATCAGGTCATGTATCTGTGCGCCGATACTTCTGCGCTGGAGCGGGACACCGGATGGCGTCCGGAGACGTCGTTTGAAGACGGGATCCGCGCGATTCTCGCATCGCTAAACGAATCGGAAGAAATGTAATTTTTCGATAATTTTTTAACAAAGTTATTGACAAACGTTTTTTCCTGTGCTATAGTACATACAACGTAAGAGGGAGTAGCACACCGGAGACGGTGAGCAGACGACGTCAGGACGATAGATTTTTTATCCGCATCTGCTTGTGAGATCGCAAGACTTTTACTGAAGCCTTAGGGCGGCAGTAAAAGTCTTTTTTCGGTGCGCCCGGCGGCGCACGTTTCTAACGGGTGAAAGTCCCGAATCCGCCCGGTAGTGGGAAGGATACAGC
>CANPYE010000157.1 GCA_947588005.1 uncultured Lachnospiraceae bacterium
GCGCGGGACGCGTACCGGAACTTAAGCGACCGGATCAACTGGTTCACCCAGGGAGCGCCGCAATCGGAGACGCTTTATAAGATCCTGCAGGTGTTGTTTACCGAGAAGGAAGCCAAATGGATGGCCCTTCTGCCGGTGCGCCCGTTCAGCTTAAAGAGAGCGGCGCGCGTCTGGAACACCACGGAAGCCAAGGCGGAGAGGGTTCTTGACCATCTGTGCGAGAAGGCCCTTCTGGTGGATTCCTGGCACAACGGCGAGCGCCAGTTCGTGATGCCGCCGCCAATGGCGGGTTTCATTGAGTTCGCGCTGATGCGGACCCGGGGCGATATCGACCAGAAATATTTAAGCGAGCTTTATTATCAGTATATGAACGTGGAGGAAGACTTTATCAAGGACCTGTTCTTCGTCACGGAGACGAAGCTGGGCCGGGTCTTCGTCCAGGAGCCGGTGCTTCTTAACGATAAGACGAACCATATTCTCGATTACGAGCGTGCGGCCCATATCGTGGAGGAGGCGGAATACATCGGGCTGGGGCTTTGCTACTGCCGCCACCGGATGTACCATGTGGGCCGTCCCTGCGAGATCAACGCGCCCTGGGACGTGTGCATGACGTTTGACAATGTCGCCCGTTCCCTGGCGGAGCACGGCGATTACTGCCGCCTGATCTCCAAGGAGGAAGCGATGGACGCGCTGGAGCGTTCCTACGCCGCCAATCTGGTCCAGATCGGCGAGAATGTGCGGGAGCATCCGGCATTCATCTGCAACTGCTGCGGATGCTGCTGCGAGGCGCTGCAGGCGGCCCGTAAATTCAGCCCCATGCAGCCGGTGGCCACAACCAACTATATTCCGGAGCCGTCCTCTGACAAATGCGTCGGCTGCGGCAAGTGCGCGAAGGTCTGCCCGGTCCTGGCCATTTCCATGGAGACGGACGAGAACGGGAAGAAGCGTCCGGTGATCAATAAGGAGATCTGCTTAGGCTGCGGCGTCTGCGCCAGAAACTGCGCCCTTAAGGCGATCGAGATGAAGCGCCGGCCGGCGCAGGTCATTACGCCGGTCAACAGCACCCACCGTTTCGTGCTGCAGGCCATCGAGAAGGGGACGCTGCAGAATCTGATCTTTGATAACGAGGCGTTTGCCAACCACAGGGCCATGGCGGCTGTGTTCGGCACGATCTTAAAGCTCCCGCCCATGAAGCAGGCGCTGGCGAGCAGGCAGCTTAAGTCCATCTATCTGGATAAGATCTTATCGGTGAGCGCGAGGCATAAGCAGGAGGAAATGGACCGGCGGATCGCCCAGAGGAAGGCGGGGGCGACGGACCAGGAGGAAACGTCGGTCTGATGGAGTGATTCGCTGCATCTGTATATGGATAAAAACCTGGCGGTGTGTTTACCGCAGGGGGGAAAAGCATGTTAGGCTCATTTGCTGTTGAGAGACGGCGAGTGAGCCTTTTTTTTCGTGAAAGGCAGATCGGAATGGAGAATCACAGGCCTTTGCAGACATGTCATGCAAAGGACAGACGCAGCTTCTGGAAATAAAAAAGCTTAAGATCTTCAATCCGGAAAATCTTAAGCGATGCGATGGAGACGAAGGGATTCGAACCCTCGACCTCTCGGATGCGAACCGAACGCTCTCCCAGCTGAGCTACGCCCCCGCGACACTTCCTTATTATAGCATGAGTTTTTGAAAATGCAACTACTTTTCGCAATTTTTGATATTTTCTTTTTCGCGGGGCTTGCAACAGGAAGGGATTGGATTTATAATATATGCATCATAAGCTGGGATGAATGCGCCCTGTTTTGGGGAGAGCGGATTGCTTAAAGGGCGTGATGTCCGAAAGAAAAGAGGAGGTATAGTATGCTGGAAAAGATCGATCTGTCGAAAACGGTGGACAAGGAAACCTACAAGCAGGTGATGGAAGCCGAGGGCGAACGGCTGGGCAGGCTGCAGCGCGAGTGCAAGGCGGCCGGTATTCCGGTCATGATCGTGTTTGAAGGACTGGGAGCGGCCGGCAAGGGGGTACAGATCAACCGCCTGATCCAGGCGCTGGATCCGAGAGGCTTCTCGGTCTACGCGACAAATTCATCGAATGAAGAAGCCAGGCTCCGTCCTTTCCTGTGGCAGTTCTGGACCCAGACGCCGGCGAAGGGACGCATCGAGATCTTCGACTGCAGCTGGTATAAGAGCGTGACAGAGGATCGTTTCGACGGTGTTACGAAGGAAAAGGATGTGCCCGGGGCCTATCAGGATATTCTCTCCTTTGAGAAGCAGCTGACCGACGACGGCACGGTTATCATCAAGCTGTTTCTGCATATTTCCAAGGGTGAGCAGAAGAAGCGCTTTAAGAAGCTGGATTCCGCCAAGGAGACGTCCTGGCGCGTCACCAAGCAGGACTGGAAGCGGAACAAGGAGTACGACGCGTTCCTTAAGATGACCGAGGAGATGCTGGAGAATACGGAGACGGAATACGCGCCGTGGACCATCATCGAGGCGACGGATAAGGATTACGCGGCTATGAAGATCCGCACCACGGTGGCGGAGCGTCTGGCCTACGAGCTGGCCCGCCGTCAGGAGCTGGCGGATAAGAAGACGGAAAAGACCGTGGCGAAGCCTGCGGAGCGTTTCCAGAACGGCGTGCTCTCCGGCGTGGATCTGACCAAGTCCCTGACCAGGGAGGAATATAAGAAGGAGCTGGATAAGCTCCAGAAGAAGCTGGAGACGCTGCACAGCGAGCTGTACCGTCTGCGCATCCCGGTCGTTCTGGGCTTTGAAGGCTGGGACGCCGGCGGCAAGGGCGGCGCGATCAAGAGACTGACGAGCCGGCTGGATCCGCGCGGCTATCAGGTGAATCCGACTTCCGCGGCCAATGATATTGAGAAAGTTCATCACTATCTGTGGCGTTTCTGGAACAATATGCCCAAGGGCGGACATATTGCTATTTTCGACCGTACCTGGTACGGACGCGTCATGGTAGAGCGGATCGAGGGCTTCTGCACCGAGGAGGAATGGAAGCGCGCCTACCAGGAGATCAACGAGATGGAATCCCATATGGCGAATTACGGCGCGGTGGTGCTTAAGTTCTGGCTCCACATCGATAAGGACGAGCAGGAGCGCCGCTTTAAGGAGCGCATGGAGAATCCGGCCAAGCAGTGGAAGATCACCGATGAGGACTGGAGAAACCGTGAGAAATGGGATCTTTACGAGGCGGCTGTCGACGAGATGCTGGTCCGTACCTCTACGACCTACGCGCCGTGGATCGTGGTCGAGGGCAACGATAAGCTCTACGCCCGCGTGAAGGTGCTGCGCACCGTTGTGGACGCGCTGGAGAAGAAGATTGCGGAAGTGTCGAAGAAGGACTGATTTCGAGGGGAGCGCATGGCGGTAAGTTCTCTCGCGGCATAGGCATATGGCAGCCGGATGGGGATATATCATGGCTGGACAGTGCCCCGACCGGCAAATCTGCGGACTGACTGAAATCAAAGATTGAGAGCAAGAGAGAGTATACAGAGAATATGGAGGATGGATATGCAGGATATGGTAAAAGAACTGGGCATGCATGTGACCCATGTAGGCATCAACGCGGCAGACGACGAGCAGGCGAGAGGCTGGGCGAAGGAGTTTGAGACCTGCTTCGGGCTTCCGGCAAAGGAAGGCAACAGTTCCATTTTCTCCGCCGATCTGGTGGAGATCATGAAGGGACACGGCCGCGGCGCAGTCGGCCACATCGCCATCGGCGTCAACGACTGCGAGAAAGCGATCGAGTTCTTCGCTTCCAACGGCGTGAAGGTGATTCCGGAGACCGTTAAGACCAACGACGAGGGGCGGATCAAATTCGCCTATCTGGATAAGGAGATCGCCGGATTCATGGTGCATCTGAATCTGGTCAAATAATCCGATGAGCGTTGTGCGGATCGTTGGGGGCGGCGCCGCAGGAATGGCGGCCGCCATCGCCTCCGCCGGTTGTGGACATGAGGTCCATTTATATGAAAAGAACGAAAAACCGGGGAAGAAGCTGTTCATCACCGGCAAAGGCCGCTGCAATGTGACGAATGCGTGCAGCATGGAGTCACTGAGGCAGAACGTGGTGACCAATCCCCGGTTTTTGTACAGCAGCTTTTCAGCGTTTTCCAACCGGGACATGATGGAGCTTTTGGAGCGCGCCGGCTGTCCGCTGAAAGTGGAGCGGGGCGAGCGTGTATTTCCGGTATCGGACAAGTCTTCGGACGTGATCGCGGCCCTTATCCGGCAGATGAAGGAGCTGGGCGTGCGGGTACACTTAAATACAGAGGTGACCGGCGTCCGTGTTGAAGCTGGGAAATGCAGCGGCATCACGGTGAGAGAAAAGCAATCTGGCGGCGTACGCAGAGCAGGAGATGGTCATAACCGCGGCGGTATGGCGGCAGAACGGCCGGTGATGTCGGAAAACGGCGCTGCTTCCCGGCGAGAAACGCCGCAGGGGACATCAGGGCCGGGACTGTTAGAAAATGGCACTGCTTTACGGCGCGAAGCGCCGCAGAGGACATCGAAGTTGGAACTGTCAGGAAGCGGCGCTGCCTTCGGGAAAGCGGCGCGTAAAGGAGCAAGCGGATTCATCCCCGGCGACGCCGTGATCGTGGCGACCGGAGGGCTTTCCTACGAATCCACCGGTTCGACCGGAGACGGTTACCGCTTCGCGCGGGACTGCGGCCATACGGTGACGCGGCTGCGTCCGTCCCTTGTGCCGATGACTGCGCAGGAAGAAGATGTGAAAAGCCTGCAGGGCCTTTCGCTTAAGAATGTGGAGATCTCCGTTTACGACGGCGGGCGCGAGCTGTACCGGGAGTTCGGGGAGATGCTGTTTACGCATTTCGGCGTCAGCGGACCGGCGGTCTTAAGCGCCAGCTGTTTTGTGGGAGATGCGCTTAAAGAACGGCCGCTTACGATGCAGATCGATTTAAAGCCGGCGCTTTCGGAGGAACAGCTGGACGCGCGGCTTCTGCGGGATTTCGCGGAATTTTCCAACCGGCAGTTTGCCAATGCCCTTGGAAAGCTCTACCCGGCCAAGCTGATTCCGGTCATGGTCGCAAGAAGCGGGATTTCGCCGGTAAAACCGGTGCGGGATATCACAAGGCAGGAGCGGATGAAGCTTTTGGATGTGACGAAGCGTTTTGCGGTGACGCTTACGGGACTTCGCGGCTTCAATGAGGCGATCATCACGCAGGGCGGAATCTCAGTGAAGGAGATCTCGCCGTCTACGATGGAGTCGAAGCGGGTGCGGGGCCTGTATTTCGCGGGTGAGGTGCTGGACCTGGACGCGGTGACAGGGGGCTTTAATCTCCAGATCGCCTGGTCCACGGGCTGGGCGGCGGGAAGCAGTATTCCCTGGGAGTGACGGGTTTCTGGGAGGAGAACATGCTGTGGATTGACTGGGATGTGAACCGGGAAAAGCGACGAGACGACTCCTGCCAGGCAGCGAAGATAAGTCCCGCGGCCCAGTAAGAAAGTCTGATGTGGACGCAAAGGCTCCGTATGGCAAATATAGGAATTAAGGAGAGTTTCAGAGTATGTCAGCAGCGTATAACATTGCCATCGACGGCCCCGCAGGAGCGGGCAAAAGCACCATCGCGAAGGCGCTCGCGAAGAAGCTGGGCTTCGTCTATGTGGATACCGGCGCCATGTACCGGGCTATGGGCCTGTATTTCGACCGGCAGGGCATCCGTATGGACGACGAGGAAGGAATCAGCCGCGCCTGCGGCGACATCCGTATTTCCATCCGCTATGAGGACGGGACCCAGCGGGTGATCTTAAACGGCGAGGACGTATCGGACCGGATCCGCACGGAGGAGGTGGGGCATCTGGCCTCCGCCTGTTCGGTCTACGCGGCGGTGCGGCAGAAGCTTCTGAGTCTGCAGCGGGATCTGGCGGCCAGCACCGATGTGATCATGGACGGCCGTGATATCGGTACCTGCGTGCTGCCGGACGCCCAGACCAAGATCTATCTGACCGCTTCGGTGGAGGTCCGGGCGAGGCGGCGCTATAAGGAGCTTCTGGAGAAGGGAAAGGAAAGCAGCCTGGCAGAGATCGAAGAAGAAATCCGCGCCAGGGACTGGCGGGACATGAACCGGGAGATCGCGCCGCTTAAGCAGGCGGAGGACGC
>CANPYE010000158.1 GCA_947588005.1 uncultured Lachnospiraceae bacterium
AGGAGATCTGGTACTCGCCGGACTCCACTCTTTCCGGCGGCTTCACCGATACGGTGAGCGCCTGGCTGGCTCCCGCTTCCACATCGATCGCAGCCACCGCCGTGGTCTCGCCGGAGGGCAGAAAGCTGACGGTCCAGCCTGCCGGCGCGTTGGAAGACAGGTTATAAGTCTGGGGCTTTAAGCTGTTGTTGATCAGCGTCGCGCTGAAGCTGAAATCCGTTCCGGACGCGCCTTCCTGCTCCGGATATTCAGAGGTAAATGTACCGCGGCCCGCTTCCTGGCTGGCCGCCCGGAAATCAAATTCCACATCATCCGCCGCATCCAGACCCACGGCCTGCGCGTGCAGCCGGACTTTATAGCTTCCTTCCTCCAGCTCGCCGGGAACCGTAAGATGCAGCGTCATCGTGGCGCTGTTCTCCCCCGCCGGTACATGGATCCGATTGATCTCATAGCTTCCGCCCTGCAGATAACCGTCCCAGCCGTCCGGCATCGATGTGATGGACACGTCCGCGTCCAGCGGCGCTCCGGTCAGATTGTCCATATTGACCGTCAGGCTCAGGCTGTCGCCGGGCTCCACCGACATTCCCGGATAACTGGTGTAAAGCGTAAGTCCGCCTTCCGCTCTGGCCGGGACGACCCAGGCCGCGCACAGGCAAAAGGCCGCCAGCAGCGCCAGAAACAGACGCGCCAGCCGCGGCCTCTTCAATACCACAACAGAATCCGATTCTCCGTTTCGATTCATGAAATATGACATAGTCTCCTCCTTTTGCCGCTTATGGAACACGGCTCTTGTTTCTGAGACCCATCATAATGCAGAAACCTTTAGCGAATCTGAATCGTTTATGGAGATAATGTGAAATGTATTTCACTTAAGCCTATGCCGGACATACGACCGTACGGCCGCCGCGGCAAACAGCGGCAGCTCCAGCGCCGCCGCGATCACCATGGCTTCCGGCAGCCATACGGCGAGGGAACCGACATTTAAAAAATCATAATCCAGCATCGTATACAGCATGCTGGTCTGCACGCCGGCCGCGCCGCTGGATGGAATCAGGCTTCGCAGCCACAGTCCCACGCTCCCCGGCGCCGCGAAATAAACGAAAACCGGCAGGACGCAGCAAAAAAGCGCCGCGGCCAGGGCCGCCACCGTCGTCCGGATCCGGGCCGACAGAAATACGATCAGAGCGACTGTCGCCAGCAGCGAGAGCAGGCTGGCTCCCGCCGTGAACCACTGGATCTTTAGCACCGTCATATCCGCCAGCATCGTAGCGGAATACAGCATCTGGACCGACGTCCCCGCCGTCTCCCAGCCGAACAGACTGTCCGTGATCAGGATAAACAGCGCCATGCAGGCAGAAAATGTAACGCCGCAGACCAGAAGGGCCGCTCCCGCCTTCGCCGCGCCCAGCGTCAGCCGTCCGTGACGCATGCAGCGCTGGATATCGTCTGCCCCGGTCTGATAGTCCGAGGAAAATACCGGCGCCGCGATGACCGCGGCAAAAAGCGTCAGCACAAATCCCAGAAGAATCTGATAATCCAGCGCGTCCGTATTAAAGCCCGGGTAAAAATGATAGGGCGTCTCCACCTTTTCATAAAGCCGCATGGCCTCTGCCTGCGCCGCCGGGTGCTCCTTCTGTTCCATGCGCATCAGGGACATAAGCCGCGCGCGGCAGTCGCTGTAATAATCGTCAAGTCCCGCCGGATCAATATTCGGAAGTCCCGGGCCGATACCGGTATCCGGGTCGGCATAGACCTCGTTCACGCCATGGAGCACGCCTGTCACCGGCAGGATCCGCCGGGTGCGGACGTCCTCTGGAAGGTCATAGACTGTTTCCGCGCCGTATTCCTTCAGGCATTGCTGATAGGCAATAAGCGCAGCCTCAAGCTGCTCCGGCGTGACCTCCCCCGCCGTGTCCGCCTGGATCTCCTTGAGCCGCCGGACAGCCGCCAGCCCCTTCCGGCCGTCCACCTCCACAAATGTCGTCGGGAGCCACGCCATCAGAAGCGTCATTGCGAAGGACGCCAGGAGCAGGATCCAGGTGAGGCGGGTCTTTAAAATGCGTTTTAATTCCAGACAGAATACTCTCATGCGTTTCTGCCTCCCTTCTCTGTGTCGAACGCGCTGTCGCTGCCCCGGTCAGAATCGGCCTGCCCGCGTGTCCTGACCGCAGCGGCTGTGCCGGCTTCCCCCCGCAGCCCAGCTTCTGGTGCAGCCGCTTTCGTCCTCTGAGGCTGTTCACGCTCCGTACCTGCTTCCGAACGCCGGCCATTCCCAAGCTTCCGCGGCGCGCCGGCCGCATCCTGCGCATCATGCGCCGCATCCTGCGGAAACAGCCACAGATACAGATCTTCAAGCCTTGGGGTTGCCGGCTTATCCGAAGGCATTACAACCGCAGGCATGCTTCCCGCTCTCCCTTCCGGATCTGCATCCGTCATACGCAGATTCTCCGCCGTTTCCGCATTTTCCGACAGGTACCGGATCGATACCCGGCCGTCCGCTTCATTTCGCAGGTTCACGATCCGCAGCCGCCGCTCATATTCCGGCAGCCGCTCCGCCGGGATCACGCACTGCCAGACCTTCCCGTCCACCAGCTTCACCAGTTCCTCCGTCGTCCCCTCCGCGATCAGCCGCCCATCCTTCATCACCGCGTTGCGGGTGGCGATGTATTCCACATCCGACACGATATGGGTAGAAATGAGCACGATCCGGTCCTTGGCAAATTCCGACAGCAGATTGCGGAAGCGCACCCGTTCTCCCGGATCCAGGCCGCTTGTAGGTTCGTCCATGATCAGAAGCTCCGGTTCATTTAAAAGCGCCTGAGCGATTCCCACGCGGCGCTTCATGCCGCCGGACAGCCTGACGATCTTCTTGCGGTACACATCCGAAAGGCTGAGCATTTCCAGAAGCTCCATGACCCGCCGCTTCGTGTCCCGAACCGGCAGACCCTTCAGCGCCGCCGCGTACTCCAGATAGTCCTTCACCGTAAATTCCGGATAGAATCCAAATTCTTGAGGGAGATACCCGAAGATCTCCCGGTATCTGCCTTTCAGCGTTCCGATAGGCAGTCCATCGTAGCGGATCTGTCCCTCGTCCGGCTGCATGATCCCGGCGATCATGCGCATCAGCGTAGTCTTGCCCGCGCCGTTGGCGCCTAAAAGCCCCCACACGCCGGGCGTAAGGGTCATGGATACGCTGTCCACGGCCCGCTTGTCCTTAAATGATTTTGAAATATGATCGATCTGCAGTTCCATTCTCTTATTTTCCTCCATACTTAATCCGCTGCAGGCACTCGCGCGTTAATCCGCGAAGCGCTCATGATAAATTCTGCGTCGTTCATGATGGGCCTCACGGTTTCCGCCCGCATTGATCTGCAAAACGCCACTGGCATCTTATCCGCAGCATCAGCCCGCAGGCCGCGCAATCCTTCAGGCCGTCTGCGGTTTCAGATACACCGCGTCCCGCACCAATCTCTTTGCCTGCCGGATACAGAGCATCGTAAGCACCGCGCATACGGCCAGCCAGCCCGGCGTAAGCTCCTGCACATAGAAGCCTTCCCACAGGCGGCCCGCCGTTCCCAGGGCCGCGAACAGCAAAGCGCCCATGGCCATACACGCCGCCGGGAGCGCCGCCGCGGAAACTCTCTCCATCAGGTTCAGACTCAGCCAGCTCGCCAGCAAAAACGGCAGCAGCACGTACAGAAGGATGCTTCCAGCCGGCAGTTCCGTCCGCATGAGCGCCCCCAGGAAAACGGCGCCCAGCAGCGCGGCGTCCCCGATCGCGGTCATCAGCATTTTCGCCAGCAGGACTCCCGCAAACGAATAGCGGGACGACGCCTCGATCTCGTGCATCCGGTACCGGAACGCCCTGTAAATGAACGGCAGCGCGCTGACCGCCGCCGCCAGCGAAACTCCGCAGAGGAAGCGAACCGCATACTGGTCTTCCTGCCAGAAGTCCCGGCCCATAAACGTCCACAGAACGCTTCCCAGCGCCGCAAACAGCGCCGCCTGCGCCGCCCACATCCGCAGCCCGATGAAACGGATCTGAACAAGCACGAACTCCCGGAAGGAAGTACGCGGACCGATTCCCCGCTGCACACCGCAAAGCCGCTTTCTCCGCTCCGGTTCGCCGCCCTTCATCGCCGCGCGGAGACATTTCTCAAATTCCCTGCCGCTCATCTTTCCGCCGCTCGTCCTGCCGCCGCTCATCTTGCTGCCGCTCATCCTGCCGCCGCTTATCCTGCCGCTCATCCTGCCGCCGCTCATCCTGCCGCTGCTCATCTTTCTGCCGCTCATTTTCTCTCACCTCCGTCTTCCATCCGCTTCCGAAGTTCTTTCAGCGCGGCCCTAAGCCGCGACTGCACAGTCCGAAGCGGCGTCTCCGTCGCCGCAGCGATCTCCCGAAGCGTCAGTTCCTGTCCGAACCGCAAAATCACGACCTCCCGCTGCTGCGGCGGCAGTCCGGCCACCATCTGCCGGAGCGCCAGGGCAGACTCTGCCTGATCGAACCCTTCTTCCACGTATGCGGACTCCGCCGCCTCGCAGCCTGCCGGTGATTTGTCCTCCATAGCCGAATCTTCGTTACCATGCGGTCTTCCGCTCAATTCTTCTCCGTCTAACGGCACCTCGGCGTTCCATCGTCTCCGCCGCATATCCGCGCAGACATTCCCCGCTACCTTATAAAGAAACGCCTTGAAATGTCCCCGATGGACATAGCGGTCGAAATACTGGATCGCCTTTAAGAAGGTCTCCTGCGCGGCGTCCTCCGCAAACGTCCGGTCCGGAGCGTGCCAGAGACAGTAACGCAGGATCTGGCCGTAATACATCGCCGCCAGCTCCTCCGCCGCGTCCCCGTCGCCGGCCTCTATTCGTTTCATCAGTTCATCTTCGCGCGTCAATGTCATTTCCTCCGGAGGGCGTCCCCTCATATACTATAACGTCGGGGACCGTACACAATGATTACAAAAAGTCCAGAAAGATCAAAATAATCTTACTGGACTTTAAAAAGCGTTTCTGAAAATATCCAACCCACCTTTATTTCACCACTACGTCCGCCGTACCGTACCGGATCACCTTCGCCAGGTCCGCCGGGCTTACTTCCACCTGGCAGCCCACCTTTCCGGCGCTGAAATAGAATACATCCATCTCTTTCACCGACTCATGGATCGTGGTCTTAAAGAATTTCTTCATACCGATGGGCGAGCAGCCGCCGTGAATGTAGCCTGTAAGCGGCAGAAGCTCCTTCGCTTTAAGCATATCGACGGACTTCTCTCCCACCGCCTTCGCGGCCTTCTTCAGATCCAGCTCTTCCGCTACCGGAATTACAAATACATAATTCTGTCCGCTCTTTCCAACCGTTACCAGCGTCTTAAAGACGCGGTTCACATCTTCTCCGAGCGCCCGGGCGATCTCCTCGCCGCTTGTCGTCGCCGGAAGATCGTAGGTATGGCTTCTATACGGAATTTTCTTCTGATCCAGAAGACGCATGACGTTTGTTTTATCTTCCAAAAATTAACACCTCCGGATATCTGTGACATCTGCCTTACCCCACCGGCTCCGCGCCGGCGGGACGGTTTTATTCTAACACAGAAATACGCAGCTTGTCACTATAGATTTTATGTCTTTACGTTCAAAGATGCTCACTAAAGACGTCCTGACCGCATTCCGCGGCAGGGGCGATGAAGTCAGGGTTTATCCTGTCTCATTTAGGGAATACCATGCTTATGCGGGCGGCGACAAATCCGACGCTTATGAAAAATACGCATTGTATGGCGGAATGCCCCTTGTTTTTTGCAAAAAAGGCGACGCAGAAAAAATGAGTTATCTGAAAAGCCTGTTCACGGAGGTCTACTTTAGGGATATCATTGAACGCTATGATATCGAGCTGCCGGATGTTCTTGAAAAACTGACAGACGACCTGTGCTTATCCGTCGGCCTGCGGAACGCCCGTCTTGGATTCCGACAGCAGGAAGAGACGCATATAATGGAGAACATCATTTACAACGAACTTTTGTGCCGCGGTTATTCGGTCGACGTCGGCGTCGTGGAGATCGTAGAATACCGAAATGGAACAAAATCCAAAAAGCAGTGCGAGAT
>CANPYE010000159.1 GCA_947588005.1 uncultured Lachnospiraceae bacterium
AAGGGAATCGTTGAACAGGTCAGTCTTGATCTGCAGGCAGAATTTCCCAATGTTAAGGGATTCAGTACCTCGAATCTATGGTACATGAAAAAGTGGTATCAATTCTATTCGACTTCGCTGTGCGAAGAAAAAATCCAACAGCTTGTTGGAGAAATTACGCAGACAAATTTTACCCGTCTTCAGCAGATTGGAACACCGCTGCAGGAAGAAAAACTTCAACAGCCTGTTGGAGAAATTCCTTTTCCGCTTTTCTTTAGCTATGTTCCGTGGGGACATCACATTTTGATTATAACAAAATGTAAAAGCGTTGAAGAAGCTTTATTCTATATTCAGCGTACGATTGATAAAGGTCTGAGCCGCAATGCTTTGGATAATTGTATCCGCTCCGATATATACCATACCATTGGGTCAGCGGTTACAAATTTTAGCGTACAGCTTCCTGCTCCTCAGGGAAAACTGGCTCAAGAACTGCTAAAAGGAAATTATGATTTGGGATTTATCCGTCTTTCTGAGGAATACAACGAAATTGCGCTGGAGGATGCCATAGAGCAGCAGATGACAAGATTTCTGCTGGAATTAGGCGATGGCTGGGCGTTTGTTGGAAGACAAAAGGAAATGATTATTGCTGGCAAAACACGGAGAATCGATCTGCTATTTTATCATATCTATTTGAGATGCTATGTTGTAATTGAATTGAAAGTAAAACCGTTTGAACCCGAATTTGCCGGCAAGCTCAATTTTTATGTAAATGCGGTAAATGAACTGATTCGCCGAGACAGTGATAATCCGTCCATCGGACTTTTGATCTGCAAGGATATGGATCGGACGGAAGTACAGTTAGCCTTCGAAGGGATTACGACACCCATGGGAGTTGCGACCTATAATAACGTAAGAATCAAAGAAATTCAGGAGTATCTGCCAACTGCTGAACAAATCAGGCAGCAAATTGAAATTGCAGAGGAAACTTTTAAGCTCAACAGGCAAAAGGAAACGGAGGAAACTATCCATGAATGATACGAAACCTCAAAACGCAACGGATCGTCGGGCGAAGCGAATGGACGCCTACACGAAGTGCTTTCTGCATGGCTCAATTCTTTCCGAGAAAGAATATCATCATTATATTATGGAACGGCTCTCCATGGATAATGGTTATCTCATCCGCAAAGCGCTTCATTTTGACCGCCATTTTGCGATGGATCGGGAGCTGTTATTTCAATTTCTCTGGTCTACCCAGTCGGAAACAATGGACGCTTTGAGAAAGATTTACAAAGACAAGCTGGAAGATACCATCGTTAGCGCCATCAATGCGGAGTCGATAAAAGTGCGGGGCAGTCTTTTAAATATTCTGCGGCACGGCGTTGAGCTTTCCAACATGAAGCTGGAACTGATGTACACCAAGCCCGCTACCGCTTTCAATAAGGGACTGCTCGCAAAGTATGAAACGAACGTCTTCTCCGTCATGGAGGAGGTCTGGGCCAGTGATAAAGAACGCATCGACCTTGTGATCTTCCTCAACGGCCTTGCCATCATGTCCTTTGAGCTCAAATGCAATGCCGCCGGGCAGTCCTACCAGGATGCTATCTATCAGTATCGCACCCAGCGCGACCCAAAGACCCGGCTGTTTTTGTTCAAAGCCGGGTGTCTTGTGAATTTCGCAATGGATTTGGAGCAGGTTTACATGACCACAAAACTGGCGGGCGACGCCACATTCTTCCTGCCCTTCAACATGGGAAACGGCGAGGGCGTGAACGCCGGGGCGGGCAATCCGACCTTTGCGGATAAGTACAGTGTTTCTTATATGTGGGAGGATATTCTGAAAAAGGACACCATTCTCGATCTTCTTGGAAAGTTTGTTTTCATCGAGACAAAGGAGGAAGAAGACGAGCTGACCGGCAGAATCAAGAAGTCAGAAAATATCATCTTTCCGCGCTACCATCAGCTCGATGTGATCCGTAAGCTCCTGGCAGATGTGCAGGAGAACCATACCGCCCAGAATTACCTCATCCAGCACAGCGCAGGCTCCGGCAAAACGAACTCCATCGCTTGGCTGGCATACCGACTGATCTCGCTTCATGACGCAGAAGACAAGATCATCTTTGACAATGTGGTTATTGTCACTGATCGCGTGGTAGTGGACCGGCAGCTCCAGAAGGCAATTTTGGGGTTGGAACACAAGGCAGGGCTCATCCGTGTCATGGATGACAAATGCAACTCCGCTGACCTCGCCATTGCGCTGAACGGCAACACGAAAATCATTGCCACCACGATACAGAAGTTCCCCTATATTGTAGACAGCATAAAGGGACTGAAAAATAAGCGTTTTGCTGTCATCATCGACGAAGCCCATTCTTCCACGACGGGCAAGGATATGGCCGCCGTGACACAATCCCTTGGGGCAGGGGAACAGGATTATGGTGATATAGAAGATATGATCACGGATGAAATCGGGAGAAGCGGCAAGCAGGTAAATGTGTCGATTTTCGCGTTCACAGCCACCCCGAAACCCACGACGATACAGCTTTTCGGACGCCTCAACACAAAGGGGCAGCGTGAAGCCTTCCATGTGTATTCCATGAAACAGGCCATCGAGGAGGGCTTTATCCTCGATGTGCTCCAGAATTACACCACCTATCAGACGTTCTATCAGATCAACAAAGAAATTGAGGAAGATCCCCGTTGCAAAACGGCGGATGTCAAGCGGCAGATTGCCCGCTTTGTGGAACTGCACGAAACGAACATTGCCCAGCGGGTGGAGGTTATTGTAGAGCATTTTCGTACCTCCGTCATGCCGGAGCTTGGCGGAATGGCAAAGGCGATGGTCATCACCGCCTCTCGTCAGAGTGCGGTCAAGTATCGTCAGGCTTTTGAGGACTACACTAAGAAAAAGGGGTATACGAATATCAAGACGCTTGCGGCTTTTTCCGGCAAGGTGAAGCTGCCCGGTGAGGATAAGGAGTACACTGAAGCGTCCATGAACGGTTTTTCGGAGGATCGGCTCACAAAGGAATTTGATAAGGACGATTTTCAGGTGCTTTTGGTAGCAAATAAGTATCAGACAGGATTCGACCAGCCGAAGCTTTGTGCTATGTATGTGCTGAAAAAACTGAAGGGCGTGGCGGCGGTGCAGACTCTTTCCCGGCTTAACCGTATCTGCCCGCCATTTGAGAAAAAGACCTTCGTGCTGGATTTTGTGAATAGCTACAAGGACATTACGGACGCCTTCGCACCGTATTATACCACTACGCTGCTCTCCAATTCCGTAACGCCCACAGCAATTTATGACCTCGAAGCGAAAATCGACGCATATACGGTTCTTGACCCGGACGATATCGAAAAGGCGAATGTTCTGTTATACAAAGGAAAGATCGATGCTAAGGATAAGCAGAAGCTTACATTCTATTTTAAACGATCAAAGAACTTGATAGAGAAATACGACCTTTCGAAACAGCAGGAGATTGTCGCTCTTATGCGGCATTTTATCCGCTTTTATGAGTTCCTGCTTCAGGTGTCTTGCTTCGAGGATGTGGAGCTGCACAAGAAGTACAATTTCATGACCTACCTAATGGCGTATATCAATATCAAACATCCTGGCGGCGGGTACAATCTCGATGGTAAGATCAAGGCGACTAACTTCGTGCAGAAAAAGACAGACGAGCATATCAAATCCAGCCTTGTGGCACAGCCGATTGTTAAGCTCCCGACTGCGGAGAGCTTCGGTCTGACACCGGCAAAAGAGGAACGGCTGTCGGAGATTATTGCCGAAATCAACAGCCGCATGGGAAAGAATTATGATAACGATGTGGCGGTTAGCGCGATGCTCCAGATTCGGGACATCCTGTTAAAATCCGAAAAACTGAAAACCAGTGCAAAAAACAACACCGTCAAGGATTTCGAGTTTTCCTATTTCGACGGCATCGACGATGCGCTGATCGAGGGCCTTTCGCAAAATCAGGACTTCTTTTCAATGCTGCTCAGCAATGATGATGTCAAGAAGCAGGTATTGGGAATTTTCACGGAGGAGATTTATAAGAGTTTACGGGAGGCTTAGCGGCATGAAAGGAGAATGTTTGTTTCCACTGACGGCAATTGTGGACAAACATGAGAAAATATACTTCGACAGTATAGACAACGGAGAAACGGCGCAGCCCACATAATGCGCCGTTCCCCCGCAGCCCGCAGGCTGCGCCGTCATTTCCCGAAAATCCCATTACCAAAGGTATGTGTCGTGGCCTTTCAGCTTGCGTATGGCCTCGATGTAATAATAGTCGGCATAGATGAAGTTGATGTTGCGTCCCGGCAGATGATAGCCTGCTGTGCCGTGCAGCGTGATGGGGTCGGTGTCCGGGTTCCAGTCGGCGCTTTTCTCGTCGATGGCGTGCAGCATTCTGAGCGCGGCGCCAAGGTAGGCGTCCGTTTGCTCCGGCACCAGCTCGGCCAGGTCGATGAACGCGGTGGCAAGCACGCCGGCAGCGATATCATCCTGCACCCAGGGCTTAGGCGGCTGGCGGAAATCCGAGGGGATGAGTCCGTCTTCCGGGATATTTGGCAGCACATAGGCGGCAATCTTCTGAGCTGTTTCCAGATACTCCTGTTTTCCGGTGGCCTTGTAGCTGTCGGTGAAACCGCACAGGCCCCAGCCCTGGCCGCGGCTCCACGCCGAACCCTTGCCGTAGCCCTGCCCGCCGAAGTTATCGACATAGGCGCCGGTATCGGGATCGAACTCATTGATGTGGATCACGCTGCCGTCTTCCCGGACAAAATATTGCATCGCCATATCGGCGTGGCGCATGGCAATATTGCGGTAGCGCGGGTCACCGGTCTCATTGCTGGCCCAATACAGCAGCGGCAGATTCATCATGCAGTCGATGATGGTTACGCCGGCCAGACGCATCGGCGGATCCACTTTGGAGAGCGCCATCTTCTCATCGCCTGCGCCCCACGCGCGGATAATGTTAGCCGCCGGATTGAAACGTCCGGCCAGCCACTTGGCTGCCGCCAGCGCGCTCTTTTTGACGCCCTCATCGCCGGTCAGCTTGTAGTCCAGCACAGCGGTCGGCAGCCAGAGAAAGCCGATGTCGTGGGTATCCATGTCAAGCAGGCATTCGTCCAAAATCGGCAGTGTGAAGCGGGCGATCTCCTTGTAGCGTTCGTCGCCGGTTTCGGCGTACATCTGCCACAGCATACCGGCCCAGAATCCATTTGTCCAAAAACCTTTTGCGATACCGATATTGCCTTTGGCTTCCAATTTGTTATCATGTACGCCGTTTTGCGCCTCGCTGGGCAGCTTGGCGGCGGAGCGTTCCCGCACCTTACTTAGCTTGACGTGAGCTTTTTGCAGCACCTCGTCCACCCAGGTGCGGTCGGCGGCGGTAAGCATTTCTGTAATTCTTTCACTCATGGTTGTACTCCTATCGTAGAATGCGTGGTTATTTGTCAGATCAGCCGTTGGAGGCGCGGCGGCCGTTCAGGATGCGGGTGTTTTCGTCGACCTGCTTTTTGCCAAGCGGATACAGGAAGAACATGCACAGGAAGGCCAAAATGTAGAGGACGGCGGGCAGCAGCGTCATGCAGGTATAGATGCTCTGGCGCACGGCGTCGGTCTGTACCACGACCTCGCCGGCCGTGCTCTGCACATAGCCAATGGCGGACAAGAGCCACCCGCCCAGACCGGCCGCGGCGGCCTGCGCGATCTTGCGGGTAAAGGAATAGGTGGAGTAGACGGTGCCGTCGGTCCGGACACCGGTCTTGACCTCCTGCGAATCGATGATGTCGCCGATGTAGGCCCAGGTGACCATGCTGTTAAGACCCATACCCATGCCCTGCAGGACATACAATCCGATGAAGACCATTGGATTGGTCACGCGCATCAGGAACATGATCAGAAAGATCACAGCGGAGATGCCAATGCTGTTGTTCTTCAAACTAAAGGAGAAGCCGATCTGCAGATTATTTTAGCATCATAGATGGTTACTGAGGATTCTGCGC